>NZ_JAWOTL010000117.1:0-1445 GCF_033338835.1 Vibrio sp. Vb0888 | reverse complement strand
AACGTCGTTTCCAAAAAGTGCTGGTGGATGAGCCGACAGTAGAAGATACGGTAGCTATTCTTCGTGGTCTGAAAGAGCGTTATGAACTTCATCACCATGTAGAAATTACTGACCCAGCGATTGTTGCAGCGGCAAGTTTGTCGCACCGTTATATTTCGGACCGTCAGTTGCCAGATAAAGCCATTGACTTGATCGATGAAGCGGCTTCAAGCATTCGTCTACAAATCGATTCAAAACCAGAATCATTGGATAAGCTTGAGCGTAAAATCATCCAACTAAAAATTGAGCAACAAGCACTAAGTAACGAGCACGATGAAGCGAGTGAAAAGCGTCTGCAAGCATTGAATGATGAGTTGAATGAGAAAGAACGCGAATACGCAGAGTTAGAAGAGGTTTGGAATACAGAAAAAGCCGCACTTTCTGGTACTCAGCATATTAAATCTGAACTAGAGCAAGCTCGTATGGACATGGAGTTTGCGCGTCGTGCTGGTGATCTGAACCGAATGTCTGAGCTCCAATACGGTCGTATTCCGGAATTAGAGAAGCAACTAGACTTGGCGACTCAGGCTGAAATGCAAGAAATGACGCTGCTTCGTAACAAAGTAACAGATAACGAAATCGCAGAAGTGCTTTCTAAACAAACGGGCATTCCAGTATCTAAGATGTTAGAAGCGGAGAAAGAGAAACTACTTCGCATGGAAGATGTGCTTCACAATCGTGTTGTAGGGCAAAGCGAAGCAGTTGCAGTGGTATCGAACGCGATTCGTCGTAGCCGAGCTGGGCTTTCTGATCCAAACCGACCAATTGGTTCCTTCTTATTCTTAGGCCCAACTGGTGTCGGTAAAACGGAACTATGTAAGACACTCGCGAGCTTCATGTTCGACAGTGAAGATGCAATGGTACGCATCGATATGTCGGAGTTCATGGAGAAACACTCAGTGGCAAGATTAGTGGGTGCGCCTCCAGGTTACGTTGGTTACGAAGAGGGTGGTTATCTAACTGAAGCGGTTCGTCGTAAACCATACTCAGTGATCTTGTTGGATGAAGTAGAAAAAGCACATCCAGATGTGTTCAATATTCTTCTGCAGGTGCTTGATGATGGCCGACTCACAGATGGACAAGGTCGTACGGTTGATTTTCGTAACACCGTCGTGATCATGACATCAAACTTGGGTTCCTCTCGAATCCAAGAGAACTTCGCCACATTGGACTATCAAGGTATCAAGAGTGAAGTGATGGATGTGGTTAGCAAACACTTCCGCCCAGAGTTCTTGAACCGTGTTGACGAAATAGTGGTATTCCACCCACTTGGTCAAGAGCACATTAAGTCCATTGCTTCTATTCAATTAGAACGCTTGGCAAAACGACTAGAAGAAAAAGGGTATCAATTGGAGGTGTCTGATAAAGCACTCGACTTGATCGCCCAAGTCGGTTTCGACCCAGTA
>NZ_JAWOTL010000116.1:0-1447 GCF_033338835.1 Vibrio sp. Vb0888 | reverse complement strand
GTGGTTGGTTACGATGCGAAAGCCAAAGCAGAGTTTGAACCTGAGAACACCATTATCTCAGTGAAACGCTTGATTGGCCGCTCGCTAAAAGACATTCAATCCCGCTACCCTTCATTACCTTACCGTTTTAAAGAGAGTGATAATGGCTTACCAGTACTGCAAACTGCTCAAGGGGATAAAAACCCGATTGAAGTTTCTGCAGATATTCTAAAAGCGCTAGGTAAACGCGCAGAAGAAACTCTAGGTGGAGAGCTTGCGGGCGTGGTAATTACCGTTCCTGCGTACTTCGATGACGCGCAACGCGCGGGCACGAAAGATGCGGCTAAGCTAGCGGGTTTACATGTACTGCGTCTTCTCAATGAGCCAACCGCAGCGGCGATTGCCTACGGTCTGGATTCAGGTCAAGAGGGCGTGATTGCCGTTTACGATTTAGGTGGCGGTACGTTCGATATCTCTATCCTACGTTTATCGAAAGGCGTATTTGAAGTATTAGCAACAGGCGGTGACTCTGCACTAGGCGGTGATGATTTTGACCATCTATTAGCGGATTACCTAATGGAGCAAGCTGGCCTAGAAGCGCCGCTTTCTGCTGAGAAAAACCGTGCATTACTGAACATTGCAACGGCGACCAAAATTGCTTTCTCTGAGCAAGACAGCGTGGAAGTTGACGTGTTTGGCTGGAAAGGCACTGTAACACGCGAGCAGTTCGAAGACCTGATTCGCCCACTCGTGAAGAAAACTCTGATGTCTTGTCGTCGTGCACTGAAAGATGCTGACGTAGAAGCGGAGGAAGTACTTGAAGTGGTGATGGTTGGTGGCTCAACTCGTACCTTGCTTGTCCGTGAAATGGTAGGTGAATTCTTTGGTCGCACACCACTCACTAGCATCAACCCTGATGAAGTGGTGGCTATTGGTGCGGGTATCCAAGCAGATATTCTTGCTGGTAACAAGCCTGACTCTGAAATGCTGCTGCTTGACGTGCTTCCATTATCATTGGGTATTGAAACAATGGGTGGGTTGGTTGAGAAAATCATTCCGCGCAACACCACGATTCCTGTTGCTCGCGCGCAAGAGTTTACCACCTTCAAAGATGGTCAAACGGCGATGAGCGTGCACGTTGTGCAAGGTGAGCGCGAGCTGGTGGATGATTGTCGTTCACTTGCGCGTTTCTCACTCAAAGGTATTCCTCCTATGGCGGCAGGTGCTGCGCACATCCGAGTGACGTACCAAGTTGATGCTGACGGTTTACTATCTGTGACTGCAATGGAAAAGAGCACTGGTGTTCAGTCCGAAATTCAAGTGAAACCTTCTTACGGTTTAAGCGATAACGAAGTTGCGAACATGCTGCGTGATTCGATGACTCACGCCAAAGAAGACATGCAAGCTCGTGCGTTAGCTGAACAACGCGTTGAAGCCGACCGGGTGATTGAAGGTTTGATCGCTGCAA
>NZ_JAWOTL010000115.1:0-1452 GCF_033338835.1 Vibrio sp. Vb0888 | reverse complement strand
GACTATTTGCTACCTCGCCCAAACGGCGATTATCTCGTGGCTGAAATTGGCAATTATATTTATCACCATGGAACTCAAGTCATTGGGCCTCATGGTGAAAGCATCGATTCCGATCTCAACTTACGCACTTACAATCCAAACTTGTATTGTGCTGATGTCGCCATCTGGTATGGCAGCCATGTCATTGCTGGTCAAGGAGACTATCAGGTCGACATCATCTCCGATCCTAACCCCTACGATCCGACTTACCTAATAGACTGCTACGAATACATTAGTAACCCCACGACCAGACAACAATCGTTAGCATTTGATCTGAGCTACTCGCCTTACGACGAACTACTTGATGGCGAGGTGTACAGCTACATTTTGCGTCCAAAGCCTGAACTGGCTGATCGCGTTGAAGAATTTAAAATCAATATGATTTATCACAGCCCAAAGCCGTTACGCTCAAGCAACAAAAAATAACCACTTAAAATACATAATGTTATTTTGACTATTAAATCACTAAAAACAAAAAGTGGAACCGTGATCAAAGTCTCATTTCCTTCCTCATCGACAAAAAACTCAAATAAATTTTACGGGTTTTATGCGGTTTTTCGTGTCTTGAACACTTACTCAATAGTGATTAAAAAGACACAACTTTCTTAAATCTCACTAGTGAGATTTAAGAAAAACAACAATAAAAAAAGCGACTTTCTCATTCGGAAACGAACAAGGACAAATGAATAATGAATAAGGTGAGTTTATTAGCAGCGTCAGTGGCTATCGCTCTTACAGGCTGTGGCGGTTCAGATAGCGGTTCAAGCAGTGCAAGCAACGGTGTTGTGATCACAGGTTTTGACGGCTACTTCAAAAATGCAGTTGTTTTTGAAGACACGAACAACAACGGTCAATGGGACACTCAAGAATCTATTCTTGGTCTGACCGATGAGAAAGGTCAGCTTACACTGGCCGCTAAACCAGAAAAAACCTTAGCACTGCAAACTCTCGTTCCAAACGGTGCGAAACAGAAACAACTTATCGCCTTGGATGCCAAGAAATACGCTGGCACCTACACCGTAGATATGGACCACCCAAGCCAAGCTATGGCGCACGAAATCGTATTCCGTGCACCATCATCGTCTAACGTGATCTCACCTATCACGGACCTTGTTGCGATTGAAATGGCAAAAGACCCTTCAATTACTGAAGAAGACGCGAAAGCAAACGTAAACAAAGCATTGGGAGGCTCAGAGGAAGCTCCGATTGATCTGTACAGTGATTTTGTTGAAGGTGCGACAAAAAACGCCGAACTACATAAAACCGCTCAGATTCTGACAGAATCTAAAGCGCAAAACCCAACAAATTACGAGAAGAAAGCGACAGAGTTTGCTCAAGCGGCAAACCAAGAAGTGGATCGTCTTGTCGCGTCTGGCGAAAACATCAATGACCCAAGCCTACGTCCAGTCATCA
>NZ_JAWOTL010000114.1:0-1455 GCF_033338835.1 Vibrio sp. Vb0888 | reverse complement strand
GCTTCATTAAGCGCGGCTTTTACAGCCAATTTGCGTTTTACTGCATCGTCTTTCTGATCGTTCAAGCAGCGTTTTATGCGCTGTTTCGCTCAATCGCTAACAATGAACACGAAACCAAAGAGCGTTTGCTTTACCAAGCTTGCCATGATCATCTAACTCGCCTACCTAATCGTGAATATTTGCGTTCCAACATTCAACGTTGGATGTGTGGCAGCAGTAACCCGTTCACCTTAATGTTCATTGATATCGATAACTTCAAATCGGTCAATGACACACACGGCCACGAATTTGGTGACGAAGTTCTAAAACAGATCTCGACTCGCCTTAACCACTTTTCGGGCGAAGGTCGTTTGATCGTCCGTGAGGCAAGCGACGAGTTCATCTTTATCGTTAATCGAACTGATGAAGAGACCATCAAAGATCTAGCAAGCGAGCTGATTCAAACGCTTTCCAAACCATATAACGTTAACGATAACCAGTTCCTGCTCAGTTGCAGCATTGGGATTGCGTTCTACCCAATGCACGGCGACAACTTAGACGCGCTGCTGCTTTCTGCAGATATCGCCATGTATCAAGCGAAGAAACAGCGTAATGCGTACAGTCTGTTTAATCAGGAGATGCAAGCAAGTCATCTGCACAAGATGAAAGTCGAGCAACGTCTGAGGCTTGCGATTGAGAAGCAAACGCTGTTTATGGCTTATCAACCGCAGTTAAACATCAATGGCGAGATTTATGGTGTTGAGGCGCTTGTTCGTTGGGAAGACGAAGAACTGGGCAAAGTGCCACCTAACGAATTTGTTCCTGTCGCTGAAAGCTCTGGTTTGATGGTGCGATTGGGTGAGTTGATCATCGAAAAGAGCCTTGAAGATATGGGCTTACTGACAACCCATCTTGCCACCCCAATTCAGATGTCGATCAATATTTCCGTCAAGCAGTTCCTGCACGCCAAATTTATAGAGCGCTTGATGGCGGCGATGGACAAATACCATCTTGATTGCAATAGAATCACGTTAGAAATCACCGAGAACTTGTTTATCGAAGATCTAGAAAAGTTCTCTCCGACTTGCGAGCGCTTGCACGCTTTGGGCTTTAAGATTTCATTGGATGATTTCGGAACAGGCTACTCGTCACTAAGCATGTTGAGAACATTGCCGATTGATGAAGTTAAAATTGACAAGAGCTTTGTCGACAATATTGAGCACGATAAAAAAGCGCTGAATATGGTGAAAAACATCATCGCTATTGGCAAAAACTTCGAAATGAAAGTCTTAGCTGAAGGGGTCGAAACGCAACGCCAACGCGACCAATTAGAAGCGTGTGGCTGTGATTTGATTCAAGGTTATTTCTACTCCAAGCCTCTCTCTTTTGACCAACTTGTTAGCTTTGTGAAAGACAATAAAGAAGAAAAAGCCATAATAGATTAACGATGGCTTTAGTGATGTCGGTTTTAAACCA
>NZ_JAWOTL010000113.1:0-1470 GCF_033338835.1 Vibrio sp. Vb0888 | reverse complement strand
GCGACATGGACAGCGGCAAACTCAACAAAAATGCCACAGCGAAAATCGATGAACGCAATATTGTGGTTTGGTCTCCGGTGATGGATAAACTGGCTGGACAAAGCACACGTATCGAACACGCTTGTGAGGCCGCCATGTTGATGAGCGACAACACCGCCGCGAACTTAGTGCTAAATGAAATTGGTGGTCCTAAAGCGGTCACGCTGTTTTTGCGATCTATTGGCGACAAAGCAACGCGACTTGACCGATTGGAACCCCGTTTGAATGAAGCAAAACCGGGCGACAAGCGAGACACCACAACGCCTAACGCCATGGTAAACACCCTACACACCTTGATGGAAGATAACGCCCTATCTTACGAGTCACGCACACAGCTGAAAATCTGGATGCAAGACAACAAAGTATCGGATTCGCTCATGCGCTCTGTTCTGCCAAAAGGCTGGTCGATTGCAGACCGCTCTGGCGCAGGTAACTACGGTTCACGCGGCATTAGCGCGATGATCTGGAAAGACAACTACAAGCCGGTTTACATCAGTATTTACGTCACAGACACCGACCTTTCGCTTCAAGCTCGCGATCAGCTGATCGCGCAAATCAGCCAACTGATTTTAGAGCACTACAAAGAAAGTTAAGCTCGAACTCGAGCAACCAAGCCCTTCTCATTCAGCGGGGCTTTTTCTTACCTGCGCTCTCAAATGTTTAACAAATCTCTCTTATTCTTGCTGTCTTCGCTACGCTTTACCGAATGGTCACCTCTTGCTAATTAGGCATAAAAATTATCGGTTTAGACATGAGTTCAAGCTCACATTAAGCAACCTGACACTCACAAGTGGCGAGAAATAAACCATACTCTGTTAAAGGAACGTATTTTTCTTGAAAATAGCTGCGTGTTACTTATTGTTTACATTTAGAGGAATGTCTAGGGAGATGGCTATTGAGACTTGAAAGAACTTTTGACCCAAATGACTTGTCGACGCAAAACATGGAAAGCCCAATATGTTTACCGATCGGCTTTGTTCACTTTTTGGCTCAATCACAGACGTTACAGCAGGTGCTCGATACTGTCGCAGAATGGATCAATCGGATTTTTGAATCTGACCGCACCAGCATTACGCTGTACGAAAACAGTGACTACCTCAAGGTCTACTCTTTTTCCGGCAACAAAGCGATTCCTGCCGATTTTCTCGTGCCGATTGATCAAGCCTTCGTCGGGCGTGTGTTCAAAAACCAACAACTGATCATTTGCGACGACGTTTCTCAATCCGACGAGCTAGATTGCGTCATGTTGACCTCCAGCGGTATGGGCACGTGTATGGATGCGCCGCTGATGCATGGTCAAATGTGCTTGGGCACGCTTAACGTCGCGCATCATCAAACCCATTTTTATACCAAGGAACAAGCCGCACAGTTGCAATGCATTGCCAACTGGATAGCGTTGAACATTGCGCTGCATATTCAGATCATGAAAAT
>NZ_JAWOTL010000112.1:0-1470 GCF_033338835.1 Vibrio sp. Vb0888 | reverse complement strand
TAATTTCTCGAACATGTATCCAGATATATGGCCGCGAGTGGTATCTGAGCAAGCGGGGTACTCTTATAACGGTGAACACTTGATTGCGTTTAGCTCGATTAAGTTTGTCTCCAACGAACCTTTGCATCTCATCATCGACCTCTCGAATGAGCAGTTGTCAAAAAGAGCGACGCGCGACATCAATGACCTTATTCAAGAATCCTTGTTTGTCTTAAGTCTTGTGCTGGTTTTCACTTTGCCAATTACCGCGTTGGCGCTGCATTACCGTCGTCATAGTGTGGAATCGAAGTTAGCCCGTGCCGCACTCGATGGTATGACCGCCGTCATGATTTCTGACGCGTCGCTCCGCATCATCATGGTCAACCAAGAGTTTGAAAACATGATGGGTTATTCTACCGAACAAGTGAAAGGCTCGAATGCCCACAGCCTGATTTTGCTTCCTGAAGACCTCGAAGAGACGCTAAACATTTGGAATAAGTTAGGGCGCGAGAATGTTTGGGAAGGCGAAGTACGCTGCCGTACCCAATTGAATCATGTGTTTACGGCGATCATGCGTATCCAAGCGAACTTAACAAAGTCCGGTAAAATCAGCTATTACATCACTTCGCTGGTGGATATTTCTGAACGTAAAGCGTTGGAAGAGCAGCTGCGCAACTTAAGTGAGAAAGACGGTTTGACTGGACTGTGGAACCGCAGAAAGTTTGAAGAACAATTAACCCACTACGCGAATATTGTAGAACGTTATCCTGATACACCGACGACGTGTTTGGCTTTGTTTGATATTGACCACTTTAAGCGCATTAACGATGAACGCGGTCACGATGAAGGGGATAAAGTCATTTGTAGCGTCGCAGAAACGTTACTACGTGAAGTGCGCACTACGGATTTTGTTTCTCGTGTCGGTGGTGAGGAGTTTGCGGTGATCATGCCTCATACCACAGTTAAAGAGGCCGAAGTGGTGCTCAATCGTTTGCGAGTCGCGGTTCAGCTGCGAAGCAATATGACCGTTACCGTCAGTGCGGGTTATAGTGACCTCACTGCCGATCGAACTCGAAGTTATAAGTGCGCAGATATCGCGCTGTATGAATCCAAAAGCGCTGGTAGAAACTGCGTTTCTTTGTGTCATAGCATTGATGATATTGCTTAGTTCACATGAGCGAGAGAACCGTTTATACCAAAAAGAAAAAATCGGGATATACCCGATTTTTCGTTAATAAGCGAGTTGATTTGGCGTGACGTTTATAGCGGATTGTCGATGGCGGTTTCGACACATTGCAACGACTTCAACAAATAACGATCCAGAAACTGCACCGCATCGTCACTATTTTTAGACAGCGATAACTTCATGATCATCTCTTGTTCATCGATATTGCAGTGACCTTGATTGTTCGTTCCTAGCACTTGCATAGCAAAGTAATGGTAACGCTTGATCTGGTTTAAAATATCTCGGAAGAAGGTAAACAAATTGTG
>NZ_JAWOTL010000111.1:0-1474 GCF_033338835.1 Vibrio sp. Vb0888 | reverse complement strand
TAGATTTTCAGTAAGAAATACAAAGGGCATCTCTACGGGAGATGCCCTTTTTTATTGAGCTCAACATCTCCTCAGATGACTTTCATATGCTGTGCGCCGAGCCTCGCATCTCAAGGTTATTTAGGTATATAATCCCGCCTCTGTTCCCCTACACGAAAGAAAAAACGATGACTAGAAAACACATCTACATCGCTTACACCGGTGGCACCATCGGTATGCTAAAATCGGATCACGGTTACGTTCCTATCGCTGGCTTTATGGAAAAACAACTTGCCAGCATGCCGGAATTTCACCGTCCAGAGATGCCGGAATACACTATCCACGAATATGATCCTCTTATCGACTCATCAGATATGACACCAGCAGACTGGCAACAAATCGCTGATGACATTCGTGACAACTACGACAAGTACGATGGTTTCGTTATTCTGCACGGCACTGACACGATGGCTTACACCGCGTCGGCTTTGTCTTTCATGCTAGAAAACCTAGGTAAGCCAGTTATCGTTACTGGTTCTCAAATTCCTTTGGCTGAACTGCGCTCTGATGGTCAAGCAAACTTACTAAATGCTCTGCACATCGCAGCAAACTACCCAATCAACGAAGTCACCTTATTCTTCAACAATCAGTTGATGCGTGGCAACCGCAGCACAAAATCTCATGCTGACGGCTTTAATGCATTTACGTCACCAAACTTGCCGCCACTGTTGGAAGCGGGCATCAACATTCAGATTAGCAACAGCATCAAGGTGAACGCGCAACCTGAAGGTGAATTCAAAGTTCACAACATTACTCCTCAACCAATCGGTGTGATCACAATGTATCCGGGTATTTCACATGAAGTTATCCGCAATACCTTGCTTCAGCCAGTGAATGCGATGATTTTGCTGACTTTTGGTGTGGGTAACGCTCCGCAAAACCCAGAACTACTAGGCCATCTTAAAGAAGCCTCTGAGCGTGGTGTTATTGTGGTCAACCTGACTCAATGTTTGGCTGGTAAAGTCAACATGGGCGGTTATGCGACAGGCTGTGCGTTGGCAGATGCAGGCGTAATTAGCGGTTACGATATGACGCCAGAAGCGGCGCTCGCAAAACTGCACTTCTTATTGAGCCAAAACCTGTCTTACGAAGAAGTAAAAGAGAAAATGCAGGAAGTACTGAGTGGCGAAATGAGCCTGTAAGCGCTTCTTCGAATCTCTAACAATGCTTAGATATTAAAAAAGCCCAATATTGATTGGGCTTTTTACTTTGGCATGAAGTGACAGAATCAATCGAGATTCGGGTTTACACGAACAATGTCACTTTCATCGGTATTGAACTGTTTTTTCAGTTCCTGTTTAGACTTAAAACTGATTTCACCACCAGCCGCAACCGTCATATGTTGCGCCTCGGTATTGTGTTTTGATTGATACAACATCACAGCTTGCATACACGAATCTCGCTGCTCTTTAGAAAGTGTTGTACCCTCAGGCCA
>NZ_JAWOTL010000110.1:0-1477 GCF_033338835.1 Vibrio sp. Vb0888 | reverse complement strand
ATCGTGACGGTTTTCAGCTCCGCGCACAATTTATCAGTAACATCCAATCGACTCAGTTCCTGAACGGCTCGCGAAAGCTCTATTTGTGTTGGGTATCCGAGCAAAATAAATTCGTCACCGCCAATACGATAGCTTCGCCCAGACCACACTCTATGTATCTTCAGCGAAAGCAATTGCAGCACTTCATCACCCGCTAAATGACCGTAGGTATCGTTGATTTGTTTGAAGTGATTAATATCTAAATAAAGAATCGCCAAATCCTTATTCACCCCTTGGCGATACTTAACTTGCAAAGAGCGACGATTCCTCAACCCAGTTAAGTTATCGGTGTTGGATTGACGATACAGATAGAGAGAAACACAAATTGCCAATACAAGTACGAATAGAAATACCGCTTGGGTTTGTGTTGCCAATCGCACCTCATACTCTAACGCCGTGCGCCAATCTGGACGCAAATCGTATTGAGCCACAATTTTGTCAACGCCCAACATCGCGATCGCGCGGCTAAAATATGGCGCTAACATTGCACCGCGTTCATTCGCGACGAGGCCGATAGACAACTGCGAACTGTAAAACTCCCCTATCGCGGTATCTTGTTCGATGGGCACAAGCTCGCTCAAACGAAGGAAATGGTTGAGCATTGCCGTATCCATCGGGATGTAATCCACCTCCCCTTTAAGCAATGCTTCAATAAGATCGTGCTGCGTGTTAAAACGCTCAAGCTCTTTCAACGGTAAAAGCTGAGTCATCATTTGATCGAAGAAATCGTCTTTGACTACACCGATTCTTTCAGAGATCAATTGTGACACATGGGAATAGGTGTTTGGCTTGTAGCCCAATCGCTTGACCATCACTGAAGCTGGTGAATAGTGTGGTCTTGGAAAATAGCTGAATTCATGCCGTTCTCTGCTCACCGTTAATGGTGCCAAAATATCAAATTCACCTTTCATGAACTGGCGATACATCGACTCCCAACTTTCGTTAGGCTCACTGATGATCACACAGTTTAAATCCAGAATTTCACAGCTTTGTAGAACGATATCGGCTGTCATCCCTTGTACGGTGCCATCAGGGTTGTACACCACATAAGGAAAGATGGATTCCATTTTGATTCGAATTGGATCTTTTAAATCGACAGGCAGTAACTTGATCGCATCTCGCAGGGCTGAACGTCTCAACTCAAATTGATACAACGCGATTTGCTCACGAAGTTGCTTTTGTACCGCTTCACCATGAATAAACGAGGCAAAGGTATCCAACTCTTCTAAGTGGTGACCTTTTTTACTAATGATAGAAACAGGTTTGATGGAGATCTGATCGTTGAGCATTTTGGCATCAAACCCTTCCAACAACATTGGTTTGAGTTGGTTAATCGCATCAACCACGCCATCCACTAAACCAGTTTGTAACAAACGTACTGCTTCGTTATGACCTTTATAGGGAACTTGTTTTAACTCTGGATGATACTGTTTGATCA
>NZ_JAWOTL010000109.1:0-1486 GCF_033338835.1 Vibrio sp. Vb0888 | reverse complement strand
TACATAACAGTTGACTCTAAACTGCAAGACGCTGCCAATAAGGCTGCGGTAAACAACCTAATGGCTTATGACGAGCGTCATGGCTACCGCGGCGCAGAAAAAGTGTTGTGGAAAGAAGGGGAAGCCGCTTGGGACGCTGAACAAATAGAGAAGCATCTAAAAGGCCAGCCAACTTACGGCGATCTTTACCCTGCGGTCGTGACAAAAGGGGAAGGCAAAACAGCGCAAGTTGTTGTGAAAAATAACGACGCACAAACCATCCCTTGGACTGGCATGAACTGGGCACGCAAATTCCTCACCGATAACCGTCAAGGTTCAACACCAAAATCTGCACAAGAGGTTTTAGCTGCAGGTGAACAAATTTGGGTTCGCGAGCTAACGACCACCGATGAAGATGGCAACACTCAAAGCAGCTGGAAGCTAAGCCAAGTGCCTAGCGCGAACACCGCATTTGTCGCGATGAATCCTGAAAATGGCGGCATTTTGTCACTAGTAGGTGGTTTTAACTTTGTTCACAGCAAGTTTAACCGCGCAACCATGTCCGTGCGTCAGGTTGGTTCGAGTATCAAACCATTTATTTACTCAGCCGCTATCGATAAAGGCCTAACGTTAGCAACTCTAATCAACGACGCGCCAATCAACAAATGGGACGCAGGTTCAGGCTCAGCATGGCGACCAAAAAACTCACCTCCAACTTACGGCGGTCCAACTCGCCTTCGCATTGGCTTAGCGCAATCGAAAAACGTAATGGCGGTTCGTACCTTACGTGAAGTGGGTCTGGATGAAACTCGTCAGTACCTAACTCGCTTTGGATTCGATATCAACGAAGTGCCTCGCTCAGAAACTATCGCCTTGGGTGCGGGTAGCTTAACGCCAATGAAAGTGGCGCAAGGTTACTCGGTTTTTGCAAACGGCGGTTACTATGTTGAGCCGTTCTACGTCGAACGCGTTGAAGATGCATTTGGCGAAGTTTTGTTTAAAGCCAACCCTAAGAGCGTTTGTCATCAAGATTGCGCACAAATGAGCCCACAACCAGAAATGGATCGCTTTGCCAGTGAGTTCGGTGAGCAAGACGTTGCCGTTGATGGCCAAGCTCCAGAGAACGCACTAGAAAATGATGAACCAAAATACGCACCACAAGTGATCTCTGAACAAAACGCATTCTTGATGCGTGAAATGATGTACAGCAACATCTGGGGTGGCGGCAACTGGCGTGAAGGAACTGGCTGGAACGGTACCGGCTGGCGTGCGCAAAAACTTGAGCGTCGTGATATTGGTGGTAAAACTGGTACGACTAACGATTCAAAAGATGCATGGTACAACGGTTATGGTCCGGGCGTGGTTGCTATTGCATGGGTGGGCTTCGATGCGCAATCACGCGCGTTAGGCCGCACGACGGTGAACAGCAATTTGGGTCAAGGCCAAGTATCTGGTGCTGAATCAGGAGCGAAAACAGCAGAGCCAGCATGGATTGACTTTATGCAAG
>NZ_JAWOTL010000108.1:0-1490 GCF_033338835.1 Vibrio sp. Vb0888 | reverse complement strand
AAGCTACCCAACTTAAAAGATCAAAAGTGGGAAATCACGGTATTGGCTCTTGGAGCAACCCTGTTCTCAACCTTCTTCATCGGCTTTGTTCTTTATGGCCTTTGTATGCTGATCGGCATACAGTTTGATTTGGTTTACTGCTTGCTATTTGGCGCATTAATCTCGCCTACCGACCCGATTGCCGTTCTAGCTATCGTTAAAAAGTTAGATGCACCTAAACGTATCTCGACACAGATCGAAGGGGAGTCACTATTCAATGATGGCTTCGGCTTGGTTATTTTCGTCACGCTTTTCACCATTGCATTTGGCTCAGAAGCACCAACAGTCGGTAGCGTCACTCTACTCTTCATCCAAGAAGCGATTGGCGGGATCGTCTATGGCTTTCTATTGGGCTTAGTATTCCACTACCTAATCAGTGCTACTGACGATCACTCAATGGAACTACTACTTACTATCGGTGTTCCTACAGCAGGTTACGCATTTGCTGAGTACATTCATGTTTCAGGCCCACTTGCAATGGTAGTGTCGGGAATTATGATCGGTAACTGGACACGCTTTATTGGCTTCTCTAAAGAGAGTGAAGACCACCTAGACCACTTCTGGGAGTTAGTAGATGAGTTCCTAAACGGCGTGCTATTCCTATTAATTGGTATGTCGATGCTGCTATTTAAATTCCATGAAGAAGACTGGATAATGATGGCAATTGCAGTCCCTCTGGTGCTAGCCTCTCGCTATCTCAGCGTCTTTATCTCATACATAGGCTTTAAACGTTACAGAAAATATAACTCATGGTCTGTAAAAATTCTGACTTGGGGTGGCCTACGTGGCGGCCTAGCGCTAGCAATGGCACTTTCAATTCCATCAGGGATTTGGGTGGTTCAAGACAAGCTGATCGATGTAAAAGAGATCATCCTTGTAATGACCTATTCGGTTGTGGTGTTCTCTATCCTGATTCAAGGCTCAACCATTACACCAATGATTGAAAAGGCGAAAGCTGAAGAAAAAAAGATGGAAGATGAAAAGCTAGCTCAAAGCTCTTTAGCAGAACAAAGAGAACAAACTGAAGCCTAATTCCATTCTCCCCATATTTAAAAAGCAGCCTTAGGGCTGCTTTTTTATGCTCTAAAATTCGAAGACTTCACCAACAATATTATCTAGAAACCTCCCCGTTCTACTCTCCTCAGAGCGAAGCCCAAGCCTAATACCAATCTAAGTAAAAATATGATCCAATTGAGGCCATTCAGATAAAAATGAGCCTGCTGGCCCTTGCTCATCTCAAAGATGGGTACTCACGCACCCAAATCGCCCAAGTTTCTCAAGATAAGCCGAACCAGTGTCAATAAGTAGGTTTAAACCTTTCTTGAAGAAGGGCTGGAAGGACGGCAAGAAAAGCCAAGAATAGGAAGACCACCATTCTTAACTTCTGAGCAAAGAGAGCTGTTGAGCCAATACATAAAAGATAAAGCTAATGGACTTTAAGAAAGTCAGTG
>NZ_JAWOTL010000107.1:0-1494 GCF_033338835.1 Vibrio sp. Vb0888 | reverse complement strand
TGGCATGCCATGTCGCACAAAAATAATTTTCATCTATTTGTTTTCTCTTAGCTTTTACTTATTTTATAGTTTTTCGAGATAAGCTTGTGCTTTTTTCGGGTTAGTCAAATGAACAAATTGAATGGGTGAGCCGCTCAATTCACGTTTCAGTTGAAGATATTTTTGTCGTCGTTTGGCGTAGTTTTTAATAGACCATAATACGATGGAGTCTTTTGTAAACAGTCGATACAGACTTTCTCTGTTACCAGTCCCTTCCCACAGCTCTTGCTCTGTGTAAATACGAGTGAGTGCACGTTTGATCGCTCGGTAAAACGTCACCGTTCTTGAATAGTCCAACCAAATGATCGTGTCGACGTCTTGCCACTTTATGCTTTCAGTTCGAGAATAGTTTCCATCCAAAACCCATTCGCTTTGCGTGAGGGCCGTTTTTAAGTTGCTGAAAAACTCATGGTCGGTGCTTTCTCGCCAGCCCGCTTTCCAAAACAATTTGTCCATTTCGATATGTGTAACGTCGAGCTTCTGAGCTAAGGCTTTTGCGAAAGTAGACTTACCACTGCCGCTACTACCAATGACATTTATCCTTTTCATATAACGCCCTCCTTGGCGCTGGCAACAAACTGACGAAGAACGCTGCAGTTAGTCAAAACTACAGCTTATTTTTACAGGTCGGTGATAGTAGTGTTTTGTATGATTGATAAGAAGTTTCAACGTCAATCATGTGAACCATAACTCATATTAAATTTGATTTATTGCGCTTAACGCTGCCCCAATTCTCGAGTAAATTGAGTCTTCGTAGGCAACAACATCACGAGTTTTTACACTGTAAACTGATTTATCAAGAACAGAATGTTTGATTTATCGTGTTTATTTTCTATGTAAACTCGATCCAATTACTCATCGAATTAACTTTGTGCATATCAAAAGTTTGCACAACATAGACAATGGCGTGATCTCATCACCACTATAATACGACCCGATATGAATGAGGTGATGGTTATGATGTTAAAAACAGTGTCGACTTGTGCAATTTTGGGGTTGCTTGTTGGTTGCCAACCAAAAAACCAAGAAGAGACGACACATGTAACAGCCTCGGCAGATGTATGTAATACACAGGGAAACATGCCAGGTGGGTGGAACGAATTTGATGCTACCCCTGATGCACAAAAGGCTATGGCCTTTGTCCTGAAACAAATGGATACCCTTTCGTCATTCAAACAAATTTTGACAGTTCATGCACAAATAGTGAGCGGTGTGAACTACGCAATTGAATTTGAAATGGATGATGGCTCGATTTGGAACACTATTGTGTATCGTAATCTCGACGGAGAGTACGCGATTACTCAATCGCCAAAAGAAGGTCACTTCTGCGAACAATAAGTGTCAGAGTCGATAAAAAAGCCCCATAAAGGGGCTTTTTTGTTTTCATTTAACTATTTGATTTTTATTTAGATAATAGCATCTGAGATTTAACCGAAACGGTAGAACCAAACCTAG
>NZ_JAWOTL010000106.1:0-1494 GCF_033338835.1 Vibrio sp. Vb0888 | reverse complement strand
AACGCGCTTGGACATTCTACGTATTATACAAAGGTGCGACGAACTGTTACTTGCAAGACACAATGCAGGTGCGCGATGCCTTGAGTGAAGTGCGTCCAACCGTGATGTGTGCGGTTCCTCGTTTCTACGAAAAGATTTTCTCAGCGATTCACGAGAAAGTGTCTCGAGCACCGATTCATCGCAAGATCATGTTTACTTGGGCGGTGAACATGGGCGCGAAAATGGCACTTTGCCATCAAGAAAAACGCAAACCTTCGATGATGCTGCGCAAAGCACACGCATTAGCTGACAAGTTGGTGCTAAGTAAGTTGCGTGCGTTACTCGGTGGTCGTATCAACTTTATGCCATGTGGTGGCGCGAAGTTGGATGAAACCATTGGTCGCTTCTTCCATGCTATTGTCATCAACGTGAAGTTGGGCTACGGCATGACAGAAACCACCGCGACGATTTCGTGCTGGGATGACAAGTGCTTTGATCCGGATTCTATCGGTATGTCGATGCCTGGCGCGCAAGTGAAGATTGGCGAAAACAACGAGATTCTAGTTCGTGGCCCGATGGTGATGCGCGGTTACTACAAAATGCCAGAAGAGACCGAAAAGACGTTTGATGAGCACGGTTTCTTAAAGACCGGTGATGCTGGCCATATTGATGAAAATGGCAACCTGTTCATCACCGATCGCATTAAAGAACTGATGAAAACCTCTGGTGGTAAATACATTGCACCGCAAATGATTGAAGGTGCGATTGGTAAAGACCACTTCATTGAGCAGATTGCGGTGATTGCCGATACACGCAAGTTTGTTTCTGCGCTGATTGTGCCGTGTTTTGACTCTCTTGAAGAATATGCGAAAGAACTGAACATCGCATACCACGACCGAGTTGAGCTTATCAAACACCACCAAGTGGTCGAAATGCTTGAGAAGCGAGTGAATGAACTGCAAAAAGAACTGGCGAAATTTGAGCAAGTTAAGAAGTTCAAACTGCTACCAAGAGCTTTCTCGATGGACGATGGAGAGTTAACGCCAACGCAAAAACTGCGTCGTAAAGTGATTAACGATAAATACCAAGACGAAATCGAAGAAATGTACAACGAAAAGTCAGATAAAAAGTAACAAGCACTGACTTAGATTTCAGATTGATGAAAAGATCCCCAGCCGTACCTTTTGGTATCGTTGGGGATTTTTGTATGTGCAGCAGTTCGGCTTGATGATGCAGATAACGGGTGAATTTCTGATGTTTGGGTAAAACTCTGTGAAATTATGTTCTTTTTTTTGTCGTTATGTTTTTTGATCGTGCTGCATATTTGCGCTTAGTTGGCTTCTATTCCTGTTATCGTTCTGCTTTCTAGTGTCTTGTTTAAAAACTAGACATATCTCTCATTAGACCCGTTGCTAATAAACCGTTACATTTGTTGATGAACCTTGCGGGATGTTATGACGAACGCAAGACATAGCCGAAAACGTGGAAGTATTTCGATTAGGCTACGAATAAGAC
>NZ_JAWOTL010000105.1:0-1500 GCF_033338835.1 Vibrio sp. Vb0888 | reverse complement strand
GTTTCTTGCTAACAGCGGTAGGTCTACCTCTTATTACTATCGTTGCTATTGCTGTAGCAGGTGGATCATGGGATCACTTGACGCAAGATCTTCCGAAAAAAGCAGCAGTATTGATGGCAGCACTTATCTTCATCATTATTGGTCCTGCGTTTGCAGCGCCTCGTACAGGTCTAGTGGCTTACGAGATGGCCGTGAAGCCATTCTTTGTTGAAGCTTCTCAAGCGCACCTTACCGCGTTTTCTGTGATCTTTTTTGCGGTTGCAATGCTGTTCTCTTGGTTCCAAGGCCGTCTTATCGACTTGATCGGTAAAGTGCTGACTCCAGCGCTGTTTGTCGGTTTGATCATTCTTGCTGTTGCAGTATTCCTAGATCCTCAAGGCGATATGATTGGAGCTCGTGGTGAGTACCTAACTCAGCCACTAACCAAAGGCTTCCTTGAAGGCTACAACACCATGGATACTTTCGCATCGCTGATGTTTGGTATGTTGATGGTGGATGCACTGCGCGGCAAAGGCATCACGGAGCGTTCTGCGACGACTAAGTACCTGATTTTTGCAGGTTGTATCGCGGCGGCTGGTCTAGCATTTGTTTACATTTCGCTATTCTACCTAGGCGCTACCAGTGCAACAGTTGCTGCGGGCGCAGACAACGGTGGTCTGATTCTAAGCCAGTACGTTCAAGCATTGTTTGGCCCTTACGGTCAAATCGTTCTTTCTGTGATTGTATTGTTAGCGTGTCTGACAACGGCTATCGGCCTGATTTCAGCATGTTCTGATTTCTTCAGCTCGAAGACATCACTGTCATACAAGCAGTGGGTTCTAATCAACGGTGCTGTATGTGCTCTAGTTGCTAACGTTGGTCTAGCGCAATTGATTTCACTCTCTGTACCTGTACTGTTTGCCCTTTACCCAGTGGCGATTGCTTTGGTTGCTCTTACCTTTGTTCGTAGCAAACTGCCAAATCCTCGCTTTGCATACCGTGCGGTACTGCTAGTATCACTATTATTCGCACTTGTTGATGCAGCGAAAGTTGCTGGTTTGGATGTATCTGCGTTCAACGTACTACCGCTGTTTGAAGTGGGCATGGGTTGGGTTCTTCCTACTCTGGCAGCTATCATCTGCATGTTCTTCATCTCTAAATCTGTTCAACCAGAACTACGAGAAGAAGCGGCGTAAAGACGCTAGAAATTGAATAATGAAAAAGCCCGATGAAGTGATTCATCGGGCTTTTTTGTATCTGGTTCGCATCAACGTAAGCGTCGGTGCTTAAAGCGTATCGTGGAACTCCACAAGTACTTGTTCACACCACTTTTCAATTCGCTCGTCACTCAAATCGTATTGAGAATCTTCATCTAGTGCTAGGCCAACAAATTGGCTGCCATCTTCCGTTAGCGCTTTAGAGGCTTCAAACTCATAGCCTTCGTTTTGCCAATAACCGATAAACTGGGCGCCGGTTGCTTTTAACTCGTCGTGCAGTAGGCCCATGGCATCAAGGTACCAT
>NZ_JAWOTL010000104.1:0-1501 GCF_033338835.1 Vibrio sp. Vb0888 | reverse complement strand
ACACTCCGGCAAACCCCTTGTTTAATAAGTGAAATATGAAAAAAACAATTATCTCGTTGGGTCTTGACGCTGTTGCCACCGGATGCGGTGGTGGAGAGAGCAAGTCACAATCAAACAGTCAAGTCACACCAACTCCAGTTCCTGTTCAACAAGCGCTAGAAACGGGCAATGCCCTATTGGTTTCTGACCCAAATGACTTCATTCGTGAAAGCCGTCAAGTTGTTGAGGCGCACAAGAAACAGTCGAATGCGATCAAATCTGCGATAGCAAAAAATCTTTCGGGTCTTTACTGGGATCCGACGCATGATGCCGCGATTTTTGCTCCTACCTATGGATTCAACGACACCATCTTGATGACCAATAAAGCGATGGCGAGTGGTTACAAAGACCAAGCGTTGTCGATTGGTATTGCTGGTGAGCAAACTAATGGCCAGCGTTATGCTGTTTTAGGCAGTAACCCATTTCGAACCGCACAACGTTTTCCTGATTCTTCTAATGCGGCAATGACTCAATGGTTAAAAAACCTCGTTACTTGGTTGTCAGGTGGAGCTACTTCAAACGTGGTCATCGCGCAAATGGATCAGTCTTATTACTTTCCTGATGAGCAAGCGACGCGCAGTTGGTTAAACAACAATATTTCACCAGACCTGACATTTAATGAAGCTAACCTGTGCGACGGTTCAAAATTACTTAGCTGCTTGAAAGCCGATAAGCCAAACCTGTTGATTCTGTCACAACATTTGCTGTCAGGAGATACCAACCAACAGGTAATAGATGCGCTGGCTTATGCCGAGCAAGCTAAAATTCCGGTTCTATATCTGCATTGGGACGGTGGGTTGACCGATCTTGGCCGAGACATTTTGGCAAAATTCCATGTTGACTACGTGGGGGACAACTATTGGCGTAAGTTAGGTTTGGTCGATTGGGCACCTTCATCACTGATGAACTTTGTGCCAGATTCTGTCATCACGCAACAAGCGTTGTTATCCCGTTTCGAAACTCAAAACTTCAATGTTGATTTGTCCCAATGTGATGATAAATCATGCCCAGAAGTAGCGAACATGGACAGTCAGTTTTACGACGCTGCCAACAGCATTCGCCCATGGCTGAAATCGCTTGATGCGCAAAAACTCTCGTTGTTTGAACAAGATGGTTATCAATACGAAAAGCTGATGGTGTTATTGGCGGATCATTATCGTCAAACGGCCTCTTTTCCAATGGATAAGCAGTCTACGGGGACGACTGAATTTTTGAAATCGTACTTCGCGGACTACGTTCAATACAACAGTCGTCGCATCAACCCAAAACAACCAAATATGGGAAACTTCAGCCGCAGTGAATTTGGGGCCGATGTAAAGAGAATTGATACTACGGTGAATATGGAGTCTAAACGCAACTTCCGTTCGGCAGGAGTGTATGCGCTGCCAGGTGAGACTTTCACGGTAACGCGTAAAGACAACAATGATGTGACCACAAAAATTGTCATCAATAGCTTAAGAAG
>NZ_JAWOTL010000103.1:0-1501 GCF_033338835.1 Vibrio sp. Vb0888 | reverse complement strand
GCAAGGCTACATCATCGAAAACTTTGTACCGGCATCTGGTGAGGCGGTGCACACTGCACTGCAAGAGTTTGTGGCGAACACTGGCAAAATGAGTGCCGTCGGTGGTGGCTTCTTGTTTATTGCTGCGCTGATGCTGATCTCCAACATCGATAAAAATCTAAACTACATCTGGCGAGTCAAAGACAAGCGCCGTTTGGTGTTCTCATTTTCGATGTATTGGATGGTATTAACGCTGGGGCCGATTTTAGTCGGCGCGAGTATTGCAGCAACGTCTTATGTCACGTCGTTACAAATCTTAGAAAATGAAACGCTGTCTGGCGCCTTCAATTTGTTCTTACGCTGGTTGCCGCTCTTGCTGTCATTTTTTGCATTTTTAGGTTTGTACATTCTGGTGCCAAACAAAAAAGTGCATTTAGCGCATGGTGCTGTAGGCGCCGCCGTTGCGGCGATACTGTTTGAATTAAGTAAGAAAGGCTTTGCCCTCTATATCACTCAGTTCCCGTCTTACCAGCTGATTTACGGCGCTTTAGCCGCAATTCCTATCTTGTTTGTCTGGGTTTACTTGTGCTGGATGATCGTCTTGCTGGGGGCAGAAGTCACCGCAGCATTGGGTGAGCAAGAGCACTGGAGTGAAGATCTAGACATGATACACTCGTCGGCTGAATCTCAGTTAGCAAATGAAGGAAGCGAGAGTAGTGATAGCGCTAATTCAACGAGTCAGTGAAGCAGCCGTTCGTGTAGACGGTGAAGTAGTTGGGGAAATCAATACAGGTCTTCTTGTCCTACTTGGTGTTGAGAAGGACGACGATGAAGCCAAAGCAAAACGTTTGATGGAACGTGTGACCACCTACCGAGTCTTTGAAGACGACGAAGGAAAAATGAACCTCAACGTCAAACAAGTGAACGGTAAGGTTTTGGTGGTGTCTCAATTTACGTTACCGGCAGATACCAAGAAAGGCACACGTGCAGGCTTTTCTCGTGGTGCGCATCCAGCCGACGCTGAACGTCTGTATGACTACTTTTCTGACTTGTGTGAGAAGGAATTGCCAACCGAGCGTGGTCGCTTCGCGGCCGATATGAAAGTGTCATTAATTAATGACGGCCCAGTGACTTTTTGGCTACAGGTCTAATCTGGCGTGGATACACCCATGGTCTAAGCTATATACCCAAGTGGTTTGATTTTACTTGGGTATTTTCTCCCCAAGATTCTTACTGATTTGCACTTTCAAAGGATTGATATGTTCAAACTCATAACTCCAACAACCGAAAATCAGCTTAACAAGTACTATCAATTTCGTTGGCAAATGCTTCGAGAGCCATGGCGCATGCCAGTAGGCTCTGAACGTGATGAATATGATGTGGTGAGCCATCACCGCATGATTGTGGATAGCCGTGGCCGTCCAATGGCGATCGGACGTTTGTACATTACTCCGGATAACGATGGCCAAATCCGCTATATGGCGGTGAAAGGCAATCGTCGCAGCAAAGGCATGGGCTCACT
>NZ_JAWOTL010000102.1:0-1506 GCF_033338835.1 Vibrio sp. Vb0888 | reverse complement strand
TCAGCGTGATGACATTCAAATCGTGGTCGCGACGGTTGCCTTTGGTATGGGCATCAACAAGCCTAACGTCCGTTTTGTGGTGCACTTTGATATTCCGCGCAATATTGAATCCTACTACCAAGAAACGGGACGAGCAGGGCGAGATGGTTTACCTGCTGAAGCGATGATGTTGTACGACCCCGCAGACATCAGTTGGCTACGCCGCATGCTGGATGAAAAAGACGATGGACCGCAAAAGCAAGTAGAAAGCCATAAACTTAATGCGATGAGTGCCTTTGCAGAAGCGCAAACCTGTCGTCGTCAGGTTCTGCTCAACTACTTTGGTGAATACCGCGAGAAGCCTTGTGGTAACTGTGATATCTGCCTCGATCCACCCAAACATTTTGATGCGACAGAAGAAGCGCGAAAAGCGTTGTCGTGTGTTTACCGCGTTAACCAAAGCTTTGGTATGACGTATGTGGTTGAGGTGCTGCGTGGTATGCAAAATATCCGCGTGCGTGAACATGGCCACGATAAGATCTCTACATACGGCATTGGCCGCGATCACAGCCATGATTACTGGGTGAGTATCTTCCGCCAGTTAATCCACAAAGGACTGTTGTTTCAAAACATCACCCGAAACTCGACGTTGCAATTGACCGAGGAAGCTCGACCATTATTGCGCGGGGATGTGTCGCTCGAGCTAGCGGTTCCTCGTTTGGATACCGCAGCACGCGCTGCGAAGTCGGACAAACTGACCAGCAAAAACTACGATAAGAAGCTGTTTGCGAAATTACGCAAGCTGCGTAAATCGATTGCTGATGAAGATGGCTTACCACCATACGTTGTATTTAGTGATGCGACCTTGATTGATATGGCGGAGATTCTGCCAACGTCGTATGGCGAAATGCTGGCGGTGAGCGGGGTAGGTCAACGTAAATTAGAAAAATATGCCGATCCATTCTTGGATCTGATTCAAGAACACATCACTCACCACGGATAAGGAACCGAAATGCAGAAGGAATTTGGCCTAACAGAATACATTGCCGAAGAAGGTCGTTTGCTGATTGCAGCACCAAGATTTGATTTAGACACCTTTCCGGCGTTAGGTGAGCGTTTGGTGGGTTTACTCTCTGCGACGGTAATCGAAAAACAGTGGGATGCGGATATCCACTCTTGGCTGATCGATTTTGAAGGTTGCCGCTTATTTATGAAAGCGGAGCATTACAGTGAAGCGATTTGGTTTGAAGCGCTGAACATTGAAGAGAGCAGGGAAGAGCTCGATTATCTTGCTGGATTATTTCAACGCGGCTTCTAAACTCGACTTATCAACTCTTTAAATCATTTCCTTATAGGGTGTTTCACATGAAACACCCTTTTTCGTTTTTCGCCCAATTCTTTGGTGTAAAGGTGAAATTATCGGATAAACGTTTGCGTAAAAAGCACCGCTTGCGAGCGCAATTGGTTAATGTATAATCGCCCACCGCTTCGCTTGGAATGAGTGAAGCCGATTTGAATTTTCATTTT
>NZ_JAWOTL010000101.1:0-1514 GCF_033338835.1 Vibrio sp. Vb0888 | reverse complement strand
CAACGATCCACGTATGTTTGGTGGTTCGACCTACGGCATGGGTGTGCATGTGGAAAATGTTCGCCGCTCGTGGGACCAATTTGCCGTTAATGAACTCAACCTGTCCTCTACAAGCAATGCGAATAAAACGGATACCCAAGATAACTTAGACATGCTTTCTAGCATGTTGAGCTCTGTTGCATCGAAGAAGATCCCAGAAAACCTCAATGAGTGGTTTGATGCTGTGAAAACCATGGCTGACACACCAAACGATTTAGGTGCGCGTAAAGTTGTGTTGGAAAAGGCAAAAATCTTTTCAGACACATTAAACGACTTTCACGAAACGGTGCGACTGCAGTCAGACGTAACCAATAAAAAATTGGACATGGGCATTGAGCGCATTAACCAACTGGCGCTAGAAATTCGTGACATCCACCGCTTGATGATGCGCACTCCTGGTCCACATAACGATTTGATGGATCAGCATGAAAAGCTGATTACCGAGCTGTCGGAATACACTAAGGTCACCGTGACCCCACGTAAAAACGCTGAAGGTTTCAACGTGCACATCGGCAATGGTCATACCTTGGTGTCGGGCACAGAGGCAAGCCAATTAAAAATGATTGATGGCTACCCAGACGTGCACCAACGACGTCTAGCGATGGTCGAAGGCGATGGCATCAAAGCGATTAAGGCCGACGACATGGACGGCAAAATCGGCGCGCTACTCGACATGCGTGACAAACACATTCCGCAACTGCTGGATGAAATGGGGCGCTTAGCTACCGGATTCTCTTACAAGGTCAACCAACTGCAATCGCAAGGTTTGGATCTCAACGGCAAAATCGGTAAAGACGTTTTCACTGATGTGAATTCTGAGCTGGTGGCTAAATCACGAGTGTTTACTGCACCAAACTCGAAAGCGGACGTTGCCGTTTATGTCGATGATATTTCGGCGTTGAAAGGTGGCGAATATGCGCTGCGCTTCGATGGTGATCGCTACAGCGTGACAACACCGAAAGGCGAGCAAGTTCAGATAGATATAGACCAGTCGGATTCTACCTTCGTATTGGATGGCATGAGAGTGCAAATCGGCGAAGGCCTTGCCGCTGGCGAACGAGTGCTGCTGCGTCCTACTCGCAGTGGTGCTGCCATCATCAAGATGGAAACCAACGACGCTAAATCCATTGCCGCACAAAGTTATGAAGCGTCTACGACGTTTGCTCAAGGCAGTGCGAAATTCAATATTCGTGAAGCGGGTGATGTAAAAGAGTTTGAAGTAACGGTTCAGCCACCCGATGAAAAGCACGACAAAGCGTGGCTAAAGATTACCGATAACAAAGGTAACTTACTGTCCGATAAATACTCTTATCCGTTAGACAAAGATGATCCGCTGATTGAAATCTCAGTGCCGAAGAGTCATCCGCTATACAAAAATGGCGATGCAACCATCTTTGAACTGACAGAAGGCGCACTGCTGAACGATAAATTTACGGCCAACTTGGTGCCGTCAGAAGGTGGTAACGGCAACTTGA
>NZ_JAWOTL010000100.1:0-1520 GCF_033338835.1 Vibrio sp. Vb0888 | reverse complement strand
ACACTTCCACCCTAAAATGGCGCGCTGATGAACAGACAAGTTGGTTCAGTGGCTGATAGGAAAACCTGACACCCCCGCTTTTTCTCAATGCGGTAATGTCATCAGCTTTGTCTTGTACCCATGTAAGCAATTGCTTTTCACTTTGGATACGAGATTGCGCCAACTCTGCACGTTGGCTCATCGGCTGCAGCAGCCCCCAGTAAAGAATGCCAAGGATGGCGAATGCACCACAGCCCAGCACAAGTCGTTGTTCACGCTGAGAGATGCCACTCCACCAAGCTTGCGCTTGAGAAATTAAATTCTTCATCATCACCTCACTGACGCTTCAACACAAAGCTACCCATCACAACGTTATCGCTGCGATTAAGCTGACCTTGCTCAACATTAAACTTCTCAGCCAACTTCACACGTGCCTGCTCAAAAGGCTGGAAGTCTGAGCTACGTGCGTGAATGCGCACTTCACCACGTTGGCCGTCATACTTAAAGCTGGTGATTTCTAGATCTTTCACCTGACCAAGCGTTGCTGGCAAGGCAGCAAGCCAAGACAACATCGCAACATCTGTTGAGCCACCAGACAAACGGCGCTCTTCATCTGTCATTTGACGCTTTAAGTAACTTACGGTCGGAATTCGATTCTTGTTTGGGAAAACCTGACGGAAAATACGTTCGCTTTCTTCACGATAGGCTTGTGCTTGCGCCTCGTACTTGTGGACGACGAGAAGTTGCTGAGCCACGACCACCACTAACAAAACACCCGCAGCGATAGCCGCCTTTTGCCAAACTTTCCAGTACTTACCCCAAGAAGACTTCGGCTTAAACTCGCCAGTTAACAGGTTCGTTTTACTACTCGCGACGCCTTTTGCGAGCAACGCCATCGTCATTTCTTCTGGCTTAGGAACCCATACACTCTCAACAGTCGATTCTGGCACGGAACTGTAGCAATCGAGTTGCCAACCTTCATGGTTTTGCAGGTAAGAAGAGAGGTAAAGATCCAGCCACGCCGAATCCACCACCGCGCCTTCCGTCTCTGAGTGACGAATTAGCCATTGCTCACCAATCAGTGCCGCACTGCTGTTGTCATCACTGACAGGCAATGCCAATACATCTGGCAAGATGCGTTTGACGGTCAACCCTTGGCTAGCAAAACGCTGTAGCACGGTTTGTACCCATGCGCGCTCGACCGCACACACTTGTGCTTTATCCGCTTGCTTACCCAATACGGTGAAGTGCAAGCTATCCACATCTTGCGCGACTTCATCTTCAATCAAATAAGGCAACATGTTGTCGAACTGACGTGTAGCACCAGGCGGAATGTCCACCTGAGTTAACACCACATCATTACTCGCTAGTAAAGCGATGACTTGGCGCTGGCCGGCATACGATACCAACTCATCCAAGTGTTACCATCCGGCAAGTTCACCGCTGGCAATCACTTACTGTTGTTCTGTCGACCACACCACCCAAGGAATGGTACTTTGTTGTTCGCTACTCAGCCGAACGGTCAGAAACTCGCTCACTGA
>NZ_JAWOTL010000099.1:0-1544 GCF_033338835.1 Vibrio sp. Vb0888 | reverse complement strand
AAGCCCTCGACCTTCGCTTCTCCAATGGCGAGCATCGCACTTATGAGCGCATGAAGCCTAGTGGTCGCGATGCCGGAATGGTTGTACCGGTAACCGAGCAGGGCGATTTACTGTTGGTACGTGAATACGCTGCTGGTACAGAGCGTTACGAACTGGGTTTTCCTAAAGGTCTTATCGATCCCGGTGAAACGCCACATCAGGCCGCTGACCGCGAACTAAAAGAAGAAATTGGTTTTGGTTGTAAGGAACTCACCCCGTTAAAACAAGTGATCCTTGCTCCTTCTTATTTTTCGAGCAAGATGACGCTGTTTCTAGGTCAATCGCTGTACCCTGAAAAGCAAGAAGGTGACGAACCAGAGCCGTTAGAAATTGTGCGCTGGCCACTCGCACAAGCAGAAGAGCTATTAACGCATTTGGACTTCTGTGAAGCACGAAGCATCACGGCGTTAATGTTGGCACTGAAACACTTACCAACCACCACTCACAACAACAATCAATAATGGTGTAAACCGAAAATATTGTGAGTAAGGACTATCACCTATGCCAATGACAAAAGATCTATCTCACCTGCTTCCTCAAGTTATCGAAATTGCCCGCAGTGCGGGACAAATGATTCTCGATATCTACGAGAAAAAGCAATATGAAGCGTATACCAAAAGTGATGAAACACCGGTCACAAGCGCCGATATTGCCGCGCACAAACTCATCACTGAACGTTTAAGTGAACTGACACCAGACATCCCCGTGTTGTCTGAAGAAGCCGCCGACATCAGCTTAGAGCAGCGCGCACAATGGCAGCGTTATTGGTTGGTCGACCCATTAGATGGCACACAAGAATTCATCGCACGCAGTGGCGACTTTGCGACCATCATTGCATTAATTGACAACAACAAGCCAGCGATGGGCGTGGTGTATAGGCCTGTTTCTGGCGTCACGTATTACGCATACAGCGGCAAAGGTGCGTGGAAAATCCCAGACATGTCTGAAAGCGTGAAAATCCACACGCACAAACATGAACAAGCAGGACAAAACATTGCCATTGCTATCAGCCGTCGCCAAGACATTAATCGTATCACCAGCCGCATGAGCAGCGCTTGGAACTACGACTTAATTCCTCTCGGTTCTGCAGCACTAAAAGCGTGTTTGGTGGCGGAAGGAGCGGTCGATTGCTATTTACGTTTGGGCCCTACTGGCGAATGGGATACAGCAGCAACGCAATGCATCGTGGAAGAAGCCGGCGGACGCATTCTCAGCACTCACCTCGAACCTGTGTCTTACAACGAACGGGAAACGCTAGAGAACCCGAACTTTATCGTGCTGGGCGATACGAATTTGCCTTGGGATGACATCCTGCAACGCAAAGATTAAGTACTTATACTTGCGTAACTCAACTTGTATCATTAGGCCGTGAATTCCGTTCACGGCCTTTTCTTTTTCCCGCATGAGCAGCTTTAACAGTATTTGACCTACCATATACCTAAAGCTAATTAAACTGCACAAAACCACACAATTCCATTAAAATACAAACACTTAAACAATATGCT
>NZ_JAWOTL010000098.1:0-1545 GCF_033338835.1 Vibrio sp. Vb0888 | reverse complement strand
CGTCCGCTTGAACATTATTTCATCAGGTACAAGGAGAACTTGAGATTCACTTCAAAATAAACCGTTTCCCAATCGGTATTTGATCAATGCTATTTTCCTTTCACTCCTCAAACAGACTTCAAATTATTCAATAAGTTCGGTTTTATTCCACCAAAGAATGAGTACGAGACAAGTACGTAGAGAAAGTGAATGCGAGTTATATTCTCGAAACAAATAAGTGAATACAAATGTAGAAAATAAAGGCTCCCAATTAGGAGCCTTTATTTGTTATTACCTTGTTATCAAGCAGTGCGGTAACGCTCTAATACTTCACCGAGTGAAACCGACGCTTTGGTTAAGTTCGCGACACCAACAGTAGACTGCTCCGCCACCTCTCGAATTGTGCTGGACTGAGTACGGATATCAGCAAGCTCAGAGGCGATATCATTCGCAACCGCACTTTGTTCCTCCGCGGAAGTGGAGATTTGAATGCTCATGTCCATCAATGAACGAGCAGAGTCCGCAATCGCTGTGACATCTTGACCAATTTCATCGATCAACTGGCTGCTTGTTTGGGCTTGCTTGACCGTTCTGCCAGTAATCGAAGCGATGTTTTGGCTTTCCGATTGCAGCTTCTCAATCATGGCTTGGATCTCTACCGTGGCTTGTTGTGTACGACTTGCCAGCGTTCGGACTTCATCGGCTACAACGGCAAAACCGCGGCCTTGTTCGCCTGCGCGAGCCGCTTCGATAGCGGCATTGAGAGCTAACAGGTTGGTCTGCTCAGAAATTGCATTAATGGTCGTGATGACATCATTAATCTGCGTAGTGTTTTCATTTAAGTTGGTGACTGATGAAGAAGCTTGCTCGATGTAGCTCGACAAGGTTTCGATCTCAGCAATAACGTGCTGTACACGGCTACGGCTCGTTTCTATTTTTTGTGCATCTTGATCCGATTGCATGGTCGCTTGTTGAGAGATGCTCGAAACCTCTTTGGCAGACGCCGTCATTTCTTCCATTGCGGTTGCGACAGAATCAAGTGTTTGGTACTGGTGCGTAATCTGTGTTTCGCTCAGTTTCATGTCTTGTTCAAATGCAGACGACGTTTCACTTAGCGTATTGGCGTTTTCTTTTACGCTATTGACCAGTTCGCTTAATGTATCCATCGACTTATCTAGTGCGCAGCCAATGGTGCCAAACTCGTCACGGCCAGGGTGAAAGCCCAATCGAGAAGTTAAGTCACCGTCACCAATTTTCTCTGTTGTGGTGTATAGCACCCACAAAGCACCTCCGATGAATGTCGCTACCCAATAGCAAAATACTGCAAACGGCAAAACCCATAGAAAACTAAGAAGGAAAGAGGTAAGGGCGTCGGAGCGCAGGGCGTTGTATTGATTGCCAGCATGCTCGGTCAATCGAACAAGCTCACCCGCAGAGGTTGTGCCATAAACCGTGGTAACACCATCTGCAAACAAGCTTTTTTGTTGATGGTTAGCTTTTGAGATACCAGTAATTTGATAGATATTTGTGGGATTAGCTTCAATGATGCCATCTAGTTTTGCTTGC
>NZ_JAWOTL010000097.1:0-1546 GCF_033338835.1 Vibrio sp. Vb0888 | reverse complement strand
ATTTCAGTTTCGAAATCGAAATACTACATCCTATCAAGAATAAGCACACCACCAGAGCTTGCTTCGCAATGGTAAAAATACCGTGATACACCACCTCAAGTTGTGGGAAGAAATCACTAAAGGCGATGGCCGCGCAATACCAGAAAATGAAGTAAGGAATCACTAACTTTTTCGAACCGTTCTCTTTGTTCCCACGTGAGAAAATCACGGCGCTAATCAAAGCAACAGGAATGATCCACAAGGCTCGCGCCAGTTTGAGCGTGGTTGCAGTTGTCAGTGCCTCTTCACCGTAGGCAGAGGCAGCGCCAACAACAGACGAAGTATCATGAATCGCAATTGCCGCCCATGTCCCAAAGGTGTGTTGGTCTAGGTTTAACGCATGACCAATGACGGGGAAGATGAACAACGCTAGAGAGTTGAGTACAAAAACGGTAGCGAGTGCCAAACCTATTTGTTCATCTTTGGCTCTGATTGCTGGTGCGACCGCAGCAATTGCGCTGCCACCACATATCGCAGTTCCGGATGAAATGAGATACGCAGTCGTCGTTTCGAGTTTGATTACTTTGGCGATGAGTGAGCCAATGACGAGTGTGCCGACAATCGTAGCGATAATTAGCCCGATACCATCTGACGTGACAGACAATGCCTGTTCAAAATTGATACCAAACCCTAAACCGATAATAGAATAAGAAAGCAGTTTTTTGGTGAAAGAGGCGATGGGTAACTCAGTAGGAACTAAGCCAAAGCTGGCAAGTAAGAAGCCAATAACAAGTGCAATAGGGGATGACACAAAAGGAGTTAAGCAAAAAAGCAGTGCCAGTCCAAAGGGGATGTACTTTCTGTTCAAGATTTATGATTCATTGTCGTTAGTGAAAGCGAGAGTATATCGCACTGTATCTGGTCAGTTTGTCTTAATGATTTGAACACACGTTCAGATAATCTAAACGTGTGTTCAAATAATTCTCAACGTTTTGTTTATCGCCAATCTCCGCGCAATGCGTGCACTTTTTCGAACATAGTTTGTGCGGTGGCTGAGCTAGGATCTACCGGTTCGCCAGCTTCAATTTCCAATTTGGACCAGAAGCGAGTCGGGAACCCTCTGCATGCTCGTCCTTTAGCGCGGCTAAAATAACTGCCCCACAATCCTTTCAATGCCATCGGAATCACAGGTACTGGGCTTCGACGCAGAATAATGTCGATGCCACGCATGAAGTCGTTCATTTCGCCATCGGAGGTCAATCGCCCTTCAGGGAAGATACAGACAATATGGCCTTCATTGAGAGCTTCTTCGACGTCGTTAAATGCTCGACGAATAGAACTTCGGTTGCTAGCAGAAATTGGTATCACGCCAGCACGGCGTAAAAAGCGTCTTAGCGGCGGCAGGTTGGCGTAATCTTCTTCCATCACAAAGCGAATCAAGCGAGGGCATACGGCACTCAGTAACAGGGCATCCATGTAGCTTACATGATTGCACACAATCAATGCACCACCATGCTCAGGTAAGTTGTGCAGATTTTTGTGTTTAACACGATAGATGGTGTGCGTG
>NZ_JAWOTL010000096.1:0-1558 GCF_033338835.1 Vibrio sp. Vb0888 | reverse complement strand
TGCGATCCAAAATGCCATCTAGGTCTTGTTTACTGCGCACATCGTAAAGCATTAACACGAACTCATCGCCTGCGAAGCGCGCAATGGAGTAGTCATGTTTATCGGTTTTTCGGTCGCTGTTACGAATGCTTTTCTTCAATCGAGTTGCAAATGCTTTCAACACTTGGTCGCCAACATCGTGGCCATAGGTGTCGTTGATGTACTTAAAATTGTCGATATCGAGAAAAACCAACGCAGTGACACTGCGTTCGTCTGAGTGGTCAATGTCGTGCAGTTTTGCTCTAGCCCACGTTTCAAAGCTCCAACGATTCGCTAAGCCCGTCAGTTGGTCTAGGTAGGCTAACTCCTCAATCCCTTCTCGGTAAAGGGTTTGAATGTAGCTGACGACTTTTGCGTAGTAGTAGGAGAAGGTATGGCAGACAAAACTGATGGCTATCAAGGTGAACATGAATCGGCGTTCGATCATATCGCCAGTGGCAGGTAAGCCGTCTAAAAACGTAATGCCAAAGAAAACCAAAATCATGTAGGTAGCGCTAAAGAGTAAACCGACTTTGAACTCGTTAATCAAAATGATGGTTGCGACGATGGGGTAGAGCCACAATAACTTTCCGGAGGGCGCATCATTAAAAAGAAGTAGTAATAACCCCTCAAACATGATGACGGCGCTGAGCAGTAAATCGGCATATTTGTGATGCCTTTGCACTTTAATGAGATAGCAGATCCCTAAGCAGGCGATGGCACTGAAGGCATGCAAAACGCTTAACCCCCAATGATTTTCGAGCGATTGGACGATAGCGCCGTACACCAATAGTGTGGCGGCAATGCTAGAACACAGAAAAACGATTTTCTTCTTTCTCGTCGAGCGGATATCCGCCATTTCTTCTAGGCGAGCCCCGGCCAATGTCGACATCTTCTATCCCTACTTAAATTGATATGTACGTCTATTCTAGGCGGTATTTTAGCGATAAATAGAATAACAAAATCGCCAAATGTGAACTTAGTCATGTTGCGAGGTGATTGAATCTTGTAAGGAATTTTCTGGGTGTGACGACGCCAAGGGTTTTGTTTATTACGATATCTATCGATATGTTGTCTGCAATATGGTGATGACGGTTACAAAGTTACCTTGATGTGTGCACGTTGATAAATACAGATAATGCATAAAAACGGCTGTTGGTGAGTCGATTCTCAATTCGCTGAATGGCGTCATTTAACGGCGTTAAGCCAATTATCAACCGCGTACCTATTGAGCTCATTGTTCGTCAGTCGATGATCTCTAAGCTCCGTCAATGAGTCGCGTGGGCTTGAAAAATCATTAGAAATATTTTCCTCAAATGACAGGAATTATTGTTGTCGTTGTGACCAATCTCCGACTAAAATCCGCGCTGAATCTCTGTTTCATCTCAAACGAATCCCGAATTACTTTTTATAGACTGCCTCACAGTTCTCTGCGAGGCAGTTTTAGTTGTTGGAAAGGTTAAAAACATGCCTAAAAGCCAAAACATCAACCAACGAATGTCCATCGTGGCATTAGCTTGGCCAATTCTTGTCGAAATTT
>NZ_JAWOTL010000095.1:0-1562 GCF_033338835.1 Vibrio sp. Vb0888 | reverse complement strand
CCACCATCACCTTCTCGCAACTCGATTAGCGCGCTAGCCAGCCACCATCTACTGCGATGGTGTAGCCGTTGATGTAATCCGCAGCTTTAGATGCTAGGAATACACAAGGGCCAGCTAGATCTTCTGGCGTACCCCAACGAGCAGCAGGAATACGGTCTACGATTTCTTTGTTGCGCTGTTCATCGGCACGCAATGCCGCGGTGTGGTTGGTTGCCATGTAACCCGGAGCAATCGCGTCTACGTTGATGCCGTGGCTTGCCCATTCGTTCGCCATTAGGCGAGTCACACCCATTCCGCCACTTTTAGACGCAGTGTAAGAAGGCACGCGTATACCGCCTTGGAAAGAGAGCATTGATGCGATGTTGATGATCTTGCCGCCTTCACCTTGCGCGATGAACTGTTTTGCAACCGCTTGAGACATAAAGAACACTGACTTCACGTTGATGTTCATTACGTCATCCCAATCTTGCTCAGAAAACTCGATGGCATCGTTACGACGAATGATGCCCGCGTTGTTCACTAGGATATCAATGCGACCAAGTTCGGTTACTGCGCGGTCAACGATAGTTGGGATGTCGTCTAGTTTCATTAAGTTAGCGCGGATATCGACGAACTTACGGCCTTCAGCCTCTACTTTCTCAATCGTTTCTGTTGGTTCGCTGATATTTACGCCAACAATGTCACAGCCCGCTTTTGCTAGACCAAGCGCCATACCTTGACCAAGACCAGTGTCACAACCAGTAACAATGGCCACTTTTCCCTCAAGGTTAAATGAATCAAGAATCATGTCGTTTTCCTCAATAGTAGGTAATGTCGTGATTTGGCGTCTTGGCCATGTCACTTTGTATGCATTCATCCTGACCCAAAAAGAAACTGTTTGCAATTTTTTTTGAAAAGGCGTTTTAAAAATATTGATTGCGATCTTGTTTTTATGGATTCTTTAATTGCGCGGTTTCAAATTTTTGAAAAGGCATTTTAAAAATACTGGTTCTTAAATTTTTCAGCGATATAATGCAGAAAACTAAGAATGAAAGGGGCAACAATGGAAAAGTCGACTCAGCCTGAAGCGGTTTCGTCAGTACTTAAGGTTTTTCATATTCTTCAAGCACTTGGTGAACAGAAAGCCATCGGCGTTTCAGAGCTTTCACAACGTCTAATGATGTCGAAAGCGACTACTTACCGTTTTCTGCAAACCATGAAATCGCTCGGTTACGTGTCTCAAGAAGGCGAAGCGGATAAGTACTCTCTAACACTTAAGCTGTTCGAGTTGGGCGCAAAATCGCTTGAGTACGTCGATCTGATCGAACTGGCCGACAAAGAAATGCGCCACATTTCAGAACAAACCAACGAAGCCTTGCACCTTGGTGCGCTGGATGAAAATGCCATCATTTACATCCACAAAATCGACTCTGGCTACAACCTACGCATGCAATCGCGCATCGGTCGTCGCAATCCGCTCTACAGTACTGCGATTGGTAAAGTGCTGCTTTCTGAGCGCGATGAAAGCTTCGTTCGTGACGTATTGAGCGATGTCGAGTTCATTAAGCACACAGAAAAAACAT
>NZ_JAWOTL010000094.1:0-1563 GCF_033338835.1 Vibrio sp. Vb0888 | reverse complement strand
ACAAAATCTTAAATTGAAGAGTTTGATCATGGCTCAGATTGAACGCTGGCGGCAGGCCTAACACATGCAAGTCGAGCGGAAACGAGTTATCTGAACCTTCGGGGAACGATAACGGCGTCGAGCGGCGGACGGGTGAGTAATGCCTAGGAAATTGCCCTGATGTGGGGGATAACCATTGGAAACGATGGCTAATACCGCATGATGCCTACGGGCCAAAGAGGGGGACCTTCGGGCCTCTCGCGTCAGGATATGCCTAGGTGGGATTAGCTAGTTGGTGAGGTAAGGGCTCACCAAGGCGACGATCCCTAGCTGGTCTGAGAGGATGATCAGCCACACTGGAACTGAGACACGGTCCAGACTCCTACGGGAGGCAGCAGTGGGGAATATTGCACAATGGGCGCAAGCCTGATGCAGCCATGCCGCGTGTGTGAAGAAGGCCTTCGGGTTGTAAAGCACTTTCAGTCGTGAGGAAGGTAGTGTAGTTAATAGCTGCATTATTTGACGTTAGCGACAGAAGAAGCACCGGCTAACTCCGTGCCAGCAGCCGCGGTAATACGGAGGGTGCGAGCGTTAATCGGAATTACTGGGCGTAAAGCGCATGCAGGTGGTTTGTTAAGTCAGATGTGAAAGCCCGGGGCTCAACCTCGGAATAGCATTTGAAACTGGCAGACTAGAGTACTGTAGAGGGGGGTAGAATTTCAGGTGTAGCGGTGAAATGCGTAGAGATCTGAAGGAATACCGGTGGCGAAGGCGGCCCCCTGGACAGATACTGACACTCAGATGCGAAAGCGTGGGGAGCAAACAGGATTAGATACCCTGGTAGTCCACGCCGTAAACGATGTCTACTTGGAGGTTGTGGCCTTGAGCCGTGGCTTTCGGAGCTAACGCGTTAAGTAGACCGCCTGGGGAGTACGGTCGCAAGATTAAAACTCAAATGAATTGACGGGGGCCCGCACAAGCGGTGGAGCATGTGGTTTAATTCGATGCAACGCGAAGAACCTTACCTACTCTTGACATCCAGAGAACTTTCCAGAGATGGATTGGTGCCTTCGGGAACTCTGAGACAGGTGCTGCATGGCTGTCGTCAGCTCGTGTTGTGAAATGTTGGGTTAAGTCCCGCAACGAGCGCAACCCTTATCCTTGTTTGCCAGCGAGTAATGTCGGGAACTCCAGGGAGACTGCCGGTGATAAACCGGAGGAAGGTGGGGACGACGTCAAGTCATCATGGCCCTTACGAGTAGGGCTACACACGTGCTACAATGGCGCATACAGAGGGCGGCCAACTTGCGAAAGTGAGCGAATCCCAAAAAGTGCGTCGTAGTCCGGATTGGAGTCTGCAACTCGACTCCATGAAGTCGGAATCGCTAGTAATCGTGGATCAGAATGCCACGGTGAATACGTTCCCGGGCCTTGTACACACCGCCCGTCACACCATGGGAGTGGGCTGCAAAAGAAGTAGGTAGTTTAACCTTCGGGGGGACGCTTACCACTTTGTGGTTCATGACTGGGGTGAAGTCGTAACAAGGTAGCGCTAGGGGAACCTGGCGCTGGATCACCTCCTTA
>NZ_JAWOTL010000093.1:0-1569 GCF_033338835.1 Vibrio sp. Vb0888 | reverse complement strand
AAAGTCCTTGTTGTAGCTCATCCTCCACTAAAAAGTCCCTTACAAGCAGTATGCCTAACTGATTCACCGCCGCTTGAATGGCTAGTAAGGAATGTTCAAACTCGGCGATAGGTTTACTCACTTTGCCTTTATAGCCCTGAAAACGCAGCCAAGCTTGCCACGATTCATGGTATCCGCCCGTGCACAGTTTTGGCGCTAGCGCGATATCGGTAAGATGAATGACCGAATTAAGATTTAAAAAACCAGGGCTCGCCACTACTATCCAGTTTTCTTGGGTAAGTTGAACAGCCTGCTCTGATTGCCAATCTCCATAACCGTTGATGATCTCCACATCCGCAATGGCGCTAGCATTCGGTACCGTGTTGGCGGTCGTTGAAATTTTTACCACGACATCAGGGTGCTGACGATGAAAATCGGCCAAGCGCGGCATTAACCATTGAGAACAAAAGCTGTGAGCAACATGAAGCGTCAGTTGAGTATTTTTCTGGCGAGCAAAAAGGTGTTGAGTTGCGACAGATAGCATCTGCAAAGTCTGGCTAACAACAGGCAAGTAGGCTTGGGCAACTTGTGTTAATAAAAGCTGCGCACCATTGCGCTCAAAAAGTATCGCGTTTAACTGAAGTTCCAACGATTTAACTTGCTGACTGACCGCCGCGCGAGTGACATTTAGCTCTTTTGCAGCTTTTGTAAAGCTTCGCAAACGGGCTGTTGCTTCAAAGGCTTTCAGGGCATTAAGTGGTGGGAGGTTTTGCATCATGCTCTCCTACTAAACGGAGCATCGATATTATGAATCTGTGATGACAGAATGATGAACAACAAGCAAAGCGCACGCCGCCGCCGTCATTTCAATATACAGCCCAACAACCGTCTCGGTTCCATCCAAGCATAAGGTTGAAGACAAGATCAAAAAAGCCAGCGATAAACGCTGGCTTTTTGCTTTGTTGGCTATAGCAACAAATTATTGAGCTTGTTCAGTCGTTTGGTATTCAAACGCAGGAACAACTACTTCCACACGACGGTTCGCTTCGCGACCTTGACGAGTTTCGTTGCTAGCAACTGGGTTTGCTTCACCCATGCCTTTGACTGTCATACGGTCAGCAGCGATACCTTTCGCTTCGAATTCATTAGCAACCGCTTTAGCACGTTTTTCAGTTAGCTGTTGGTTGTACTGAGCAGAACCCGTTGTGTCACTGTAACCAGTGATCTCAACTTTAGCTTGTGGGTAAGTGTTCATTAGATCAACTGTACCAGAAAGTGCTGATGCATCTTTCACTTCTGCGCTTTCTAGGCCGAATTGTACTGTTGCTGTTTGAGCTGGGTACACGTGCTCAACGATACGAGTAGATGGACGTGTTTCTACCACTTCTTCAACTGCTTCTTCTTGAACTACTGGCTCAGAACCAAACTTGTAGTTGAAGCCGATACCGAAGAAGTCAGAATCCATGTCATCAATGATGTCGTCAGACATGTCTTGGTAACGTTGGTATTCAGCACGTAGGCTCCAGTTGTAGTTGATTTTGTACTCTGCACCAAGAGAGCCAGTTGGAACGAAGTCTTTCTCATCACCAG
>NZ_JAWOTL010000092.1:0-1576 GCF_033338835.1 Vibrio sp. Vb0888 | reverse complement strand
CCAAATACAGAAGTGTTAGGTGGTGTTGATGCACTTTGTCATGTGGCTTCATTAGAAGAAGTAGATAGCGTAATGGCAGCCATCGTTGGTGCAGCGGGTTTGTTGCCAACCATGGCGGCCGTTAAAGCGGGCAAGCGCGTATTGCTGGCGAATAAAGAAGCGCTTGTCATGTCTGGACAGTTGTTTATTGATGCCGTTGAACAATACGGGGCAGAGTTGCTGCCAGTAGACAGTGAACATAATGCTATTTTCCAGTGCCTACCACAGCAAGTTCAAACCAATCTTGGCCGCTGTAACTTAGATGAGCATGGCATTTCTAGTATTCTGTTAACCGGATCTGGCGGTCCATTCCGTTACGCTGACATTGCCGATCTCGACAGCGTAACGCCAGCACAGGCAATCGCGCACCCTAACTGGTCTATGGGGCCAAAGATTTCGGTCGATTCTGCGACTATGATGAATAAAGGTCTTGAGTACATTGAAGCAAAATGGCTATTCAATGCGGCTCGTGACCAGTTAAAAGTGATTATTCACCCGCAATCCGTGATCCATTCAATGGTTCAGTATCGTGATGGTTCGGTACTGGCGCAAATGGGAGAGCCAGATATGGCAACACCAATTGCGCTGACAATGTCTTATCCTTCTCGTGTTGATGCCGGTGTAAAACCGCTAGACTTTACTCAAGTAGGTGAATTGACATTCTTGCAACCAGACTTTGCTCGTTATCCTTGTTTGAAGCTTGCGATTGACGCGTGTTACGAAGGGCAACATGCGACTACTGCTCTAAATGCAGCCAATGAAGTTGCTGTTGATGCGTTTCTAAATAATCGCCTTGGTTTTACAGATATAGCTCGCATCAATGAATTGGTTTTGCATAAAATCACCGCAAGCTGCAAACCTGAGAATGCGAATAGCTTGGAAAGCTTGCTAGAGCTAGATAGAATGTCTCGAACTATCGCCCTAGAAATTATACGCGAGCGTAGCTAATGACTGGTATTTTGTGGAATCTTGTTTCTTTTATCGTTGCACTGGGCATTCTCGTTGCCGTGCACGAGTTTGGGCACTTTTGGGTTGCTCGTCGTTGTGGCGTGAAGGTTGAAAGATTTTCCATCGGTTTTGGTAAGTCTATTTGGCGAAAAGTTGGTCAAGACGGAACCGAATACACTATTTCAATGATTCCTCTTGGTGGATACGTCAAAATGGTAGATAGCCGTGTTGACGATGTGCCAGAAAGTGAAAAACATTTAGCCTTTGATCAAAAGCCGCTTTGGAAACGAACGTCTATTGTTGCAGCTGGCCCTATCTTTAATTTCTTATTTGCTATTTTTGCTTATTGGTTGGTTTTCCTGATTGGTGTACCAGCGGTAAAACCCGTAATTGGTGAAGTTACGCCCAATTCGATTGTTGCTGAGGCAGGAATTGAATCTGGAATGGAACTAAAAGCAGTATCAGGCATCAAAACTCCGGATTGGGAATCAGTTAATATGGGATTAATTTCTCATATTGGTGATGATGCTATGACGCTAACACTGACGTCAGACTCAGAAGTTGGCGCTGAAGTGACGAAAACGCTGGA
>NZ_JAWOTL010000091.1:0-1577 GCF_033338835.1 Vibrio sp. Vb0888 | reverse complement strand
AGGTAAAAGTTTTCTAATTTTTCTCTCGCCCATTCGGTTTTCTTTAAATACTTCACGCTACTTGCAATCGAAGGCTTGGTATTAAAGCAATTAAAACGCATTGCTGTATCTAGAATGTCCCAGCCATAAAAATCTACCAACTCTTGCAACATAGTCTCTAGCTTTAACCCATGCAGTGGGTTGTTTTGTTGCAGTTCGATTCTTTCTTCGTCAGTCATCATTTTAGGGGCCTTACTCATCAAAGGGCGGAGTTTAGCAAAGTATACATTACAGAGATATCTATAGTTAGGCGGCGATGGTTTGAATAGAAACGCCAGAAGGCCTAAGCAGCGTAGTTAAACCACTAAAGCAAAGGTAAATTGAGAGAAAACTACAAAGCCACCTTGTTTTAGGTGGCTTTGCTTTTGTCTGCGCATTGCGATTAAACGTAACTCAGCTCAGTGGCTGCCAGTTAGATAAGCGACTCAATACCGTATTTTGCTCCGTAGTTTTCAACCACAAAATCGATGTCTTTGTCGCCTCGACCTGAAAGGTTGACAAGAATCGAACCTGATTCACCTTGTTGTGCCAGTTTGATTGCGTATGCGACTGCGTGGGAAGATTCGATAGCCGGAATAATCCCTTCTTCACGAGACAACTCAAAGAAGGCGTCTATCGCTTCGTCATCGTTGATTGAACCATAGTTCACGCGTCCTATGTCTTTTAAATAACTGTGCTGTGGGCCTACCGATGGGTAATCCAAGCCACTGGCGACGGAGTGTACCTCTTGTGGTTCGCCTTGTTCATCTTTAAGCATGTAAGACTTAAACCCGTGCATGATGCCTGGCTCGCCAAGCGTTAGGGTGGCTGCGTGTTCACCCACTTTGTCCAAAGATCGTCCAGCAGGCTCGACGCCGTGGATCGCGACGTTTTCATCTTCTAAAAATGCGCTAAACAACCCCATGGCATTTGAGCCGCCACCCACACACGCGACAAGATTGTTCGGCAATTTTCCCGTCATTTCTTTGAACTGAACTCGCGCTTCGTTCCCGATGATGGATTGGAAATCGCGAACCATTTTAGGGAATGGGTGAGGGCCAACCACGGAACCAATGGCATAAAGCTGAGTTTCTGGATCTTTTAGGTACGCTTCAAAGGCAGCATCAACGGCTTCTTTCAGCGTTTTACGTCCGTGCGTGGCAGGAATCACGTTAGCACCAAGGATTCTCATACGGACAACGTTCGGATGCTCTTTGGCGATATCGACTTCGCCCATGTAAATGTCACATTCTAAGCCAACCAAAGCGGCAGCAGTCGCCAATGCCACGCCATGCTGGCCAGCACCAGTTTCCGCAATCAGTTTCTTTTTGCCCATTTTCTTCGCAAGGATGGCTTCACCTAAACAATGGTTAATTTTGTGAGCGCCAGTATGGTTCAAGTCTTCTCGCTTTAGATAAATGTCGGCACCGTATTTCTTAGATAGATTCGCGGCATGAAAAATAGGGCTAGGTCGACCGACAAAGTGTTTATAAAGGCGAGCTAACTCGTCTTTGAACTCTGGATCTTGGCAACATTCTTCATAAGCGGCGTTAATGTCT
>NZ_JAWOTL010000090.1:0-1577 GCF_033338835.1 Vibrio sp. Vb0888 | reverse complement strand
CAAAAACTGCATAAGAAAAAGGTATGAAAAGGAAGTTGTGATATAGTTCACTGCTCTTTGTTGAGTAATAATTTTATTGCAAATTTAGCAATTTAGAGTCGATAGATATATTTTTATAGCCCAATTGACTAACGTTAGAATAAAGGAATCAATTCAGTGAAGCGTTTAGAGCTAAGTGCAGGATTATCAAGCAGACCGCTACTGGCTCAGATCAAGTCCAACCACCACGCAATTCAAGCGAAGCTCAGTTTGCTACTTACTTGCCTATTTATTGCGATAACTGGGTGGATACTCGGTAAAGTGGTGTGGTTAGCAATCCCTCAAACGTCTGATGTGCCAAAATGGAGGCCGTCGGCGGGTAACGTTATTGCCAGCAATAAATCGAATACGATTGATTTCAATGCCCTTCAAAGCGCCAACTTATTTGGCAAATACACCGAACAAAAGCCTGTGGTCGTTGAGCAACCTGTTGTGAAAGACGCCCCAAAAACACGCCTGAATCTTACCCTTGTTGGCGCCGTTGCTAGCAGCAATCCTCAAACCAGCTTAGCGGTGATCGCTAACCGTGGTAAGCAAGCGACCTACGGAATTAGCGAAGAAATTGAAGGTACGCGTGCCACACTAAAAGCGGTGTTGGTCGATCGCGTGATCATCGATAACGAAGGCCGAGATGAAACTCTAATGCTGGAAGGCGTTGAGTATAAAAAATTGTCAGAATCGCCGCAGGCTACTCGAGTGCAAGCTGCACAGAAAGAACCTGCGTCAGACGTGAGTGACAAACTAGAGCAAATCCGAGAGGAGATTGCGAAAGATCCACAGAGTGTCTTTAAATACATCACCATTTCTCCAGTGAAAAAAGACGACGCCATTATTGGCTACCGAGTTTCTCCGGGTCGTGATGCGGCGTTATTTAATGATGTGGGTCTAGAACCTGGTGATATTGCGGTGCAACTTAATGGGATCGATTTAAGTGACCCGTCTTCTTCAGTACAACTGATGCAAGTGATGAGCGATCCGCAAGAACTGAATTTGACTGTTGAGCGAGATGGTCAGCAGTACGACATCTATATCCAATTGTAATACTTAGGCAACCAGCGTAAGTTCAGGGAGACATACGTGAAACATTGGTTTAGCAAAAGTGCTTGGTTACTGGCAGGGAGTCTACTCTGCGTTCCAGGTGCTATGGCAAATGAATTTAGTGCGAGTTTCAAAGGCACTGACATTCAAGAATTCATCAACATTGTTGGTCGTAACTTAGAAAAGACCATCATCGTTGACCCTTCGGTGCGCGGTAAAATCGACGTTCGCAGCTACGACGTGTTAAACGAAGAGCAATATTACAGCTTCTTCCTTAACGTGTTGGAAGTGTACGGCTATGCAGTCGTAGAAATGGACAACGGCGTACTCAAAGTCATCAAAGCAAAAGACTCTAAGACCTCTGCAATCCCTGTTATGGGTGATGGTAGCGCAAAAGGCGATAGCGTCATCACTCGCGTAGTTGCTGTGCGAAATGTCTCTGTTCGTGAATTGTCACCGCTATTGCGCCAGCTGATTGATAATGCCGGTGCGGGTAATGT
>NZ_JAWOTL010000089.1:0-1579 GCF_033338835.1 Vibrio sp. Vb0888 | reverse complement strand
ATAGGCTCCTTCGGGAGCTTATTTTTTATCTCATCAGCATCGCTTGACTTCACTTATTAGCCGCGTAGCATCGATGTACGTCAATATTATGTGCAAAGGAAGGCCATATGACCGTCAAGGTATTTTGGAAAAACCCTTACCAAACAGAACTCACCTCCACGGTAACTCGAATTTCGGACAATGAAGTCGAGTTATCCCACACTATTTTTTATGCTGAATCCGGCGGACAAGAGAGCGATGCAGGTACGATCGACGGGATTCCTGTCGTCGGTGCAATTAAGTCTGGCTCACGCATTGTTTACACTCTAGAACGTCAACCCACGTTTCGAGTTGGCGACCAAGTGATCACTCAAATTGACTGGCAAAGGCGTTATGCGTTGATGAAGCTCCATTTTGCGGCGGAAGTCATACTTGAACTGTTCATGCAAAAATTTGCAAACATTAAGAAGGTTGGCGCACATATCTCCGCAGATAAAAGCCGAATTGATTTTAAATGGCCTGAAAGCATCACGCCACTGCTGGCGGAGTTTCAACAACGAGCTCAGGCAGTTATCGATTCGGACGCTGAGATTGAGAGCGCATTCTCTGACGAAGGCCAAGAAAGGCGCTATTGGAAAGTGGAAGGCTTCGCTCAAGTGCCTTGCGGTGGTACACATCTTAAACGCACCTCTGAAGTCGGCCGCATTGCCTTAAAACGTAAAAACGTTGGTAAAGGAAAAGAAAGAGTCGAAATTACTCTGGTTAGCTAACCGATTTCAGCGTTCAGTATTTCTGAACGCTGATTAAAAAATATCAAATTGACTCTCTGACCGCGAGAACTAACATTCACGCACTTTGTTCATATCGTTTCAAGATAGCGTTGACACTCATTTTGGAAATGTAAATGAAGGCTTTGATTGAGGTTCTTGACGGGCAGGTGAAACACTGTCCGATAAATCAAAAGTTTGATATTAGCTCGACGGATTTTTACATTGTCTTAAACCATAACTGTGCTTTGGAGTTATGTGATTCTAAAGGTATTAAACAGCTTATCGACCCACCTTGTTTGGTCGCTATTGGCGCGGATTTCAAAGGGCAAATCGCCATCAATTCGTTCGTAGAAAATGCCAATATTTCGGGTTTCAGACTGGCAGCGTGTTTCATTGAAAAACTCAATCAACAGTTGAACTTCCGCGAGCTTTGCGATGGCGTGTTCTCGGGGAATGTAGCGGTGAGTTTCACTTTACGTCCGGGAATCGTGGATATTTACTCGGCATTAAAAGCAATGGTGAAAAAGGGCTGTGGTAACCGTTCAAATGATGAATTGCTCGATATCAACAGCATGCTTTTGTATTTGTTGATGCACTTTGAGCAGAGCGCCAGTCAGGCAGAAACTCGTTCATATTCTTCGTTGTCTTCACGTATTCGCGCGCTGATTTCTAAAGATCTAACGAAGCCGTGGACGCTCAAAGAAATTGCGAAACTGGTTTACATGAGTGAGTCGACGGTAAAAAGAAAGTTGAACAAGGAAGGGACGACGTTTACTGACGTGCTGCAGGCTGCACGACTAGATACAGCACAAAAAATGGTGTGCGATAGC
>NZ_JAWOTL010000088.1:0-1599 GCF_033338835.1 Vibrio sp. Vb0888 | reverse complement strand
GTTCTACAACGCGAAAGGTGAAAGCCTACAGCGTGCGTTCCAACGTTATCCTGTGAGCCGTAGTTGGCGTATCAGTTCTGGATTTAACCCGAATCGTTTACACCCAGTAACAGGCCGTGTTGCACCGCATAACGGTACTGACTTTGCTGTACCGACTGGCACGCCTGTAGTGTCGACGGGTGATGGCACCGTGATTATGACACGTAAGCACCCGTATGCGGGTAACTACGTTGTTGTTGAGCACGGTAACAAATACAAAACGCGTTACCTGCACCTAAGCAAGATCTTAGTGAAGAAAGGCCAAAAAGTTTCTCGCGGTCAGCGTATTGGCTTGTCTGGTAAAACAGGCCGAGTTACTGGTCCACACCTTCATTATGAATTGATCGAGTACGGACGCCCTGTCAACGCGATGCGCGCGAATATTCCGATGGCGAGCTCTGTTCCTAAGAAGGAGATGGCAACCTTCATCGCGAATCGAGATGAAATGGATAAGCTACTAAAAAACAAAGAGAAAGCGGTTTTATAGCTGTTTAGGCTCTTAATCGAAACAAAAAGACCAAGCTAATTGCTTGGTCTTTTTTATGCGCGTTTGACTTGTCTATCGTTAATCATGTGTACCAATTCATCGACGTTGTGTGGGCGAGAATAGAAGTAGCCTTGAATATAATGGCAACCCATGTCGATAAGCTTATTTAACGCCCTGTCGTCTTCTACGCCTTCTGCAATTAAGTCGACATCCAACAGTTGAGCTAACTGGGCTATCAGATACACCACTTGCTCTGACGTTTTGTTCGAGAGCATATTGCGCACAAATGTGGCGTCAATTTTGATGCTGTCGATAGGGTAATTATGAATGTAATTTAAGCTCGAATAGCCAGTGCCGAAGTCATCCAGTGCGACTTTAAAACCAAGATAGCGAAGCGAGTTCAAAACCATTTGCTCGCGTCCACTTTGTGATAGCAAAACGGTTTCAGTGAGCTCTATAACAAAGTCCGAAGCATCGTGACCGTATCGCTCGAGCAAGGTTGTTAGGTGGTTGATGTAGCGGTTTGAATCGACCAGTTCGTGTGCAGAGCAGTTGATGGATAGCTTCACGGTATAACCGAGGTGAGCCTCTAACTCTTGCTTCGCAATACATGCTAACTCTATGATTCGCTCACCTAATTCGATGATTAATCCCGATTGCTCTGCCGCTTCAATAAACTCCGCAGGGGAGATGTTGCCATACACACTGCTGTTCCAACGAGCGAGTATTTCAAAGTAATCCCAGCGATCATTGTTTACATCAACAATCGGTTGTAACACCACGTAAAGCTCATGACTTTCAGTAATGCTCGTGCTTAATTGAATGCGCATCGCTTCAATCAGTTGCGTTTGACGATGATAAAGCGCACTTAAGTGCGTGTCGTAATGTTGAATTCGTGTGTCACGGTGTTTTTTGCAATCTTTCAACGCTAAGCTGGCATTTAGGATCAGTTCATCACTGTTGAGCATGTGAACAGGCGCACGTGCAATGCCAATGCTCACGGTAAAAGAAATACGATTGGATTTGTCACTGTAACCGGCTTCAATTTTATCGAGCACTTCCTGACATACAGC
>NZ_JAWOTL010000087.1:0-1609 GCF_033338835.1 Vibrio sp. Vb0888 | reverse complement strand
CCGTCACCATCAAACGCTGAATATGATGGGCGTAGGCATAATCGAGAGACTGGCCTATTGCATTGCGCATACAAGCCATCTTGGTTTTTCCTGTCCAAAAGTAGTCGGGTAAATCACGTGATGCTTCGAGCTCATTTTTCTGCGGATACTGCGGCATATTCGCCCAATACACACCCCGAATGAATTCCCGCCAACCTAAGATCTGACGAATGAATCCTTCTACCTGCGCAATATCGATGTGTTTGTTTGATTGATACGCACTAAGTGCAGCATCTATTACCTCTTTGGGGTGCAGTAACTTACTGTTCATCGAGAACGACAAACGACTGTGATACAAACTCCATTTGGATTCGTGCTCCGCCGTCATCGCATCTTGAAACCGACCAAAGTGAGGGAGACAAACCTGACAAAAATGCGCGAGCAAAGATAGGCTTTGAGCGCGATTCACTGGCCATAACAAATCACCATTTAGTGAACCAATGGTCGAGATCTTGTGTCGCGTTAATCGCTCTACAATCTCGTCAACATTCAGGCTAAACATCAGCGGTTTGGGTAATTGCTCGATATCTTTCGCTTTCAGTTTATTACGGTTGTTGGCATCGTAATTCCACTTTTCACCCACTGGCTTACCGTCTTGCATCAAAATATCAAAGCGCTTGCGCATCCGTCGGTAAAAGTGCTCCATCATGACGTGTTTGCCTTGCGGGAACTGCTGTTCTATTTCTGCAAAAGGCAGTAAAAAATGCTCAGTGTCGACGCAACGTTTGACAACACCTTCTAATTTCAACTTGGTTAGTTGTTCCAACAGTCGATATTCATCTGGCCGTTGATACTCAAATTTGCTTGCCCCTACTTCACGAACGTAGTGCTGCAATACTTGGTCAAGATAGTCAAAAGCGGCAGTGTCATCCAACGTTAGATGCAGAACATGATGCCCTTCTTCTTGCTTCTCTTGAGCAAAAATAGCCATCGCGGAGAAGAAGGCGCACACCTTTTGAATGTGATGCGTAACGTAAGTGTTTTCTTGCTTGAGCTCAGCAATCAAATAAAGCACGGTATCATCCGCTTGCTGAAACCAAGAATGCTCGCTGTTGAGTTGGTCGCCGAGAATCAATCGCACCGTGTCATAACGCATTTATTTATCTCCATTTTCTTGCTGCGTTGTGATTGGCCAGTCGACCATATCGACAACGTCTTGCTGCGCTCGGCTGTCACGCCCTTGCCATCGTTCAATGAACTCATGATTTGGGTCGTACATTTGTGTCTGCTTCTCCAAATTAAACTGACGAGAGCCTCTCGGATCTGCCCCTACTCCCGCTAAATATTGCCAGTTTCCCCAATTAGAGCCGACATCGTAGTCAATCAACTGCGTTTCAAAGTAGGCTGCGCCATACCGCCAGTCCAACCCCAGTTCATGAACAAGGCAACTTGCAACCAACTGGCGACCACGGTTAGACATATAACCAGTGTGATTCAGTTGGTGCATACACGCGTTGACAATGGGATACGGTGTGGTGCCGTTTTTCCACTGCTGAAAACGATGCGCATAAAAGCTGGTTAACGGCGGTTGATTGCGAATACCACCAAACCGAAACAGCCTTTGTTGATA
>NZ_JAWOTL010000086.1:0-1609 GCF_033338835.1 Vibrio sp. Vb0888 | reverse complement strand
AGTCGTTCTTATATGGTGTATGTGTCCATTGGACTTTTGGTCATATCCACGGCGATCGTCTTTTTAGGTACGTTCTACCCGATGATTTATCAATTGCTAGGGTTGGGAAACATCTCTGTTGGTGCGCCGTATTTTAATAGCTTGATATTTCCTCTTAGTATTTTCGCTTTGTTGGCGCTAGCCATTACGCCAATTTTGCGGTGGACAAAAGGAGTGTGCGCGAACTGGAAAGGGCAATTCGTCTTTGCAAGTACAATCGCATTAGGTGTCGTAGCCGTCTTTATCTTGTCGGTTGATACCGTGCGTATTGGGACAATCACGAGTGTATTTTTAGCAGCTTGGGTTATTGCTACGCACACTATGTTATGGCTGAATGCCGAAAATAAAGGGCCACTAATCAAGATGGTATTAGCACACGTCGGTTTTTCCGTAGCCGTTGTGGGAGCAGTCTTCAACAGTGAATACTCGTACCAATACAACTTGCGAGTAGAGCCAGGAGTTTCACATCAAAGAGCAAACATTGGTATCGATTATCAAGGTATGGATTGGGTAATAGGGCCAAATTACACCGCAGAACAAGCAAGGATCATTTTGCGCCTTGATGATCAGACTCGCTATGTATTACAACCTGAAAAACGCCATTATCCCGTGCGAGTAATGAACATGACTGAGCCCGCGATTCTGAGTTTATGGCACGGAGACTATTATCTGACGTTGGGGGATAAAGTTGGCACAAACGCTTATGCGATAAAAGTTCAGTACCGGGCGGGGATTTGGTGGATATGGTCAGGCGGTTTGATAGCGGTGTTTGGCGCACTGACGACTGTGTATCGCAAAAGAAAGAGGGCCGTGAATGTCACCGAAAACTATGCCTAAACTATTCGGGTTATTTATTGCTGTTGCCGTCTTTTCAGTCGTGGTCGTTGCGGCGTTATCTGACCGCCCCCACGTTGAGCAAGCAAAGGAAAGCACGCTAATGGTTCCAAATTTCAGCGCTGTATCGGTTATCTCTGGAAAAGAGGTCACTCAGGTGTTGTTTCAAGACAATGGCTATAAGTTGCTGAATGTGTGGGCGTCATGGTGTGGGATCTGTAAGAAAGAACATGAAACACTTTTGCAGATAGCGGATGCGGGAGTGCCGATCATTGGTTTGAATTATCGAGATAATAACTCTGCCGCCCAAAACTACTTGAGCTCTAAAAACAATCCTTATCAAGACGTGATTAGTGACCCAAATGGCGAATTGGCGGTTGAGCTGGGAGTGATAGGTACACCAGAAACTTATCTTATTGATCAAAATGGCAAGGTTTTGATCAAATATCGGGGAGCAATCACGATCGACAAATGGAACTCAATATTTTCTAGGTATTTTAATGGCGCTATTTAAATATATATTTATTACCGTTTTTGCACTTGCATTATATTCTCCTGCGAGCAATGGGAGTGAAATTAAGCAGAACGTTGATCTTTTTGAATTTCAATCTGTAGAAGTGCAACAACGAGCAACCTCGCTCGCTAAGACATTGCGCTGCCCACAATGCCAAAACCAGAACTTGATTGAGTCCAATGCGCCAGCGGCTAAAGATCTTCGGTTAAAGGTCTATACCAT
>NZ_JAWOTL010000085.1:0-1618 GCF_033338835.1 Vibrio sp. Vb0888 | reverse complement strand
CACTTCAATCAGCTCCGACAATAAGTTGATGCCAGTACGGTAAGCCGTTTGATCAGAGAGTGCCACCTTCGCTTCTTCTGCACGGCGGACAATATTGTAGCCTAGTGATTCGTGATAAACCTCTAGCAAGCGCGCTAACTTTTCTGGCTCTTGCGCCTGTTTCTGCAACAGTTTTAACGCCGCTAAGTTCTCACGTGAGTAAAAGTCGTTTTGCGCTTCAACGTTATTGATAGCAATCGGATTCCAAAACTGAGTCGTCGGCATCACAATGCCCGATTCCATCTTGCTTTCCATCCCAAACGGGAACATCAACTGTTTGAAAGCCAACGCGATATCCAGATCGTTACCGCCGACACGCTGACCACTGTGAGCCAACAAACTTGCCGTTCTGTCTGCTTTTCCTCGCCAAGATGGCCCCATCTGAATCAAAGAACAGTCGGTTGTACCACCACCGATATCCACCACCAAAATCAGTTTGTCTTCGTTAAGCGTCGCCTCGTATTCTAAACCAGCGGCGACGGGCTCAAACTGAAATTCGATATTTTGAAAACCGGCACGCTTGGCGGCGCGAAGTAGAATATTTTCCGCTTGAATGTTCGCCGTTTCTCCACCACGACCATGAAAGTTGATTGGGCGACCAATCACCGCATCCGTAATGCTTTGCTGAGCATGGTTTTCTGCCTGAGCTTTGATGTTGTCCATCATGGCGCAAACCAGATCTTCAAAGAAGCTCAGCTGAACATCACGCAAGCCAGATGCACCAAGAAACGACTTTGGTGACTTCACGTAATAGATATCGCGTGGGTCTTCTAAATAGCGGTTCAACGCTGCCTGACCAAACGCGATGTCTTCTGGCTCCAGCTCGATGCTCTCTTCTCGGTTCAAGTTGATTGCGCGGCGCAGTACCTGCTCTCCAACTTGATCAAACGGTTTGATGTCACGGTGACGAAACAAATGCTCAGACACAGACTCACGAGTCGGAGCTGCAAGGGTGGAAGGAATGAACGGGCTATCCCCTTCAAGATTTAACAAAACAGGCTCGCCTGATTCCATTTTTGCCACTGAACAGTTTGCAGTGCCATAGTCAAAGCCAATATACATGAGTCCTCCCACTGACGAAAAAAGGTCGGCAATGCTAACTCAATGGCACATGAATTACTACTCAAACGGTAGAGCGATTCTCGCTTATTCGCTTTCGGACGTTTCTTTTTTCATGGCAGGTAACACGACGGCTAACAATAACGCTAATAAAAGAAAAGCAGGCGTGAGTTTCAATCCTTGCCAAATTGAGTACGTGTCGTGAAACAGCCAAAAAATTCCTATCGTTAACAAGTAAGCAAAATAGCTGCTGAACACTAAACTCATGGCGACAAAACGCGTGCGATTGATGATGAGGATTCGCACTAAATATTGGCTGAGTAAACTCGCACAATGCATCGCCAATTGCCAGTTAATGATAAAAAAAGCCAGAGAAACAAATCCAGCTACCAGCATGGCGTCGTGCGTACTAACAATAAAGTAGCTGCCGAAACGGCTCATCATAACAGGATAATTGCCTTCGTAGACAATGGACCAAGAGATCGCATTCGCCACTGCAATATAATTGGCAAAATAGGCA
>NZ_JAWOTL010000084.1:0-1630 GCF_033338835.1 Vibrio sp. Vb0888 | reverse complement strand
AATCGCAGCAAAATCCGGAACAGAACTCATGTAAGAGTTAGAGTGGCGACCTTGATAAATTATGTCTTGCCACTGTTTTACCATACCGAGGAATCGGTTATTCAGATTGATGATCTTCACAGGAATATCGTACTGCATGGCCGTCGATAGCTCCTGAATGTTCATCTGGATACTGCCATCACCCGTCACCACCACCACTTCTTCTTCAGGCATCGCGAACTTAACGCCCATACCAGCAGGAAGACCGAAGCCCATTGTGCCCAAGCCACCCGAATTGATCCAACGGCGAGGTTTGTTGAATGGGTAGTACAACGCCGCAAACATTTGGTGCTGGCCTACATCAGACGCCACATACGCATCACCATTGGTTAGCTTGTGCAGTGTTTCAATGACTTGCTGTGGCTTAATTCGATCCGACGACGTTTCGTAAGACAAGCACTGACGATCGCGCCACACTTGAATATCATCCCACCACTTAGTGATCGCCGCTTCATCGTTGCCACAATCTTGCTCTGCCAGTAGACCAAGCATCGTAGTCAGTACTTTTTCAGCAGAGCCTACAATTGGAAGATCCACTTTGACGTTTTTGGAGATCGACGACGGATCAATATCAATGTGCATCACTTTCGCATTTGGACAGTACTTCTCAAGGTTATTGGTGGTGCGGTCATCAAAACGTACCCCAATACCGAAGATCAGATCCGCTTCGTGCATCGCCATATTGGCTTCGTAGGTACCGTGCATCCCCAACATACCAAGCGAGTTTTTGTGAGTGCCCGGAAATGCACCTAGGCCCATTAAGGTGCTGACAACTGGCAGGTTAAGTTTGTCTGCCAGTTCTAAAATATGTTCGTGAGCACCAGAAATGACTGCGCCACCACCGACATAAAGCACCGGTTTTTTCGCTTCAATCAAAGACTTCAGCGCTTTCTTGATTTGGCCTTTATGACCCGAAGTGGTTGGCTTGTATGAACGCATCGAAATGCTTTCTGGATATTGGTAAGGCAGTTTGATTTGCGGATTCATTACGTCTTTAGGCAAATCAATCACAACTGGTCCAGGACGACCCGTTGTTGAAATGTAGAAGGCTTTTTTGATCGTTTCAGGGATATCTTCCGCCTTTTTCACCAAAAAGCTGTGTTTTACTACCGGACGAGAGACGCCCACGATGTCACATTCTTGGAAAGCGTCGTTACCAATCAGGCTGTTTGGCACGTTCCCTGAAATCACGATCATCGGGATGGAATCCATGTACGCCGTTGCAATACCGGTAATGGTATTGGTTGCGCCAGGCCCTGAACATACCAGTACCACACCCGGCTTACCTGTTGCGCGAGCATAGCCATCAGCCATGTGTGTCGCAGCCTGTTCGTGTCTTACTAGTACGTGTTTAATTTGGTCGGTTTTTGCGTGCAGTGCATCATAGATATCCAAAACGGAACCACCCGGATAACCGAAGATCTGCTCTACGTTTTCCTCTATCAGAGATTGCACCACCATCTCTGCACCTGACAACATTGCTGTCATAATTGCTCTCCTTACCCAGAATTCCACACCGTAAGGTCAACGGATTGGTCTGGTTTTACATAGTCTAGGTCTTATTCGTAGCCTAATCGAAATACTTCCACGT
>NZ_JAWOTL010000083.1:0-1631 GCF_033338835.1 Vibrio sp. Vb0888 | reverse complement strand
ATCGGCGGCGTTGCAGTGGGCATGGCAACTCAAGGTTTACGCCCTGTTGCAGCCTTTCAGTTCCAAGGTTTCGTCTTCCCGGCTATGGAGCACCTAATGTGTCACGCCGCCAGGATGCGTAACCGTACTCGTGGACGCCTCACTTGTCCGGCTGTATTCCGCGCGCCTTTTGGTGGCGGCATTCACGCGCCGGAACACCACTCAGAAAGCATTGAAGCACTGTTTGCACATACCGCAGGCTTTAAAGTGGTGATTCCATCTTCCCCTCAGCGTGCTTACGGTTTGCTGCTTGCTGCCATTCGCAGTAACGACCCAGTGATGTTCTTTGAACCCAAACGCATCTATCGAACCGTTAAATCCGAAGTGATTGATAACGGGGAAGCATTGCCGTTAGACACTTGTTTTACGCTGCGCAAAGGCCGAGATATTACGCTCGTGACATGGGGAGCATGTGTTGTTGAATCTCTCCAAGCTGCGCAAACCCTATCAAGCCAAGGGATCGAAGTCGAAGTCATTGATCTGGCAAGTATTAAGCCGATTGATACCGCGACGATTTTCCGTTCACTAGAGAAAACCGGACGCCTGCTGGTTGTACATGAAGCCAGTAAAACGTGTGGTGTGGGTTCTGAGCTGCTGGCTCGAACCGCCGAGCACGCGATGTGCTTGCTAAAAGCGCCACCTAAACGAGTCACAGGTATGGATACCATTATGCCTTATTACCGTAACGAAGATTATTTCATGGTTCAGAAAGAAGACATTGTGATCGCAGCGCGCGAGCTCGTGGAGGATTGGAAATGAAGACGTTTAACTTACCCGATCTCGGCGAAGGTCTCGCTGAGTCAGAAATTGTAAAATGGCATGTCAATGTGGGTGACATGGTCAAACTCGACCAAGTGATCCTCACTGTTGAGACGGCGAAAGCAACCGTAGACGTTCCTGCTCCGTACGCAGGCAGAATTGTCAGCCGCCATGGTGAAGAAGGCGACGTAATTAATATTGGCGCCCTACTTCTAGAAATCGACGAAAGTGGCGCAGAAAACACTGTCTCTGCGGAAAAACGACAAACCGCCGATGCCGCAACCGTTGTTGGCACCGTATCTCACCAATCTCATAACGTAAATGTTGATGATTTTTGGGTGGGCGGCAGCCACAACAAATCAACAGACAAACTCATCACCGCTTTACCTTCCGCGCGTTTGCTAGCGAAAAAGCTAGGCGTAGATTTGAAAACGATGGTCGGTAGCGGACCAAGCGGTTTGATCGTCGATGCCGATGTTTACGAAGAAGCAGGCAAACAAGTTCCTGGAACTGAAGTGCTCAAAGGAGCGCGCCGTACGATGGTCTCGACCATGGCAGAATCGCATCAAAACGTCGCAGCGGTGACCATTACCGAAGAAGCGTTATTGGAAGATTGGTTGCCAAACGAGGACATCAGCATTCGTCTGGTACAAGCTATCGTTTACGCTTGTCAACAAGAGCCAGCTCTCAACGCTTGGTTCGATGCCGAAACCATGACGCGCTGTGTTCATCCTACCGTCAATCTTGGTGTAGCGGTGGATAGCCGTCACGGACTGTATGTCCCCGTGCTGCGCCACGCGGATGAGTATGAACCGCAAGACGTTCGTCGCTGG
>NZ_JAWOTL010000082.1:0-1642 GCF_033338835.1 Vibrio sp. Vb0888 | reverse complement strand
GAGAATGACTCCGATGATATTTTGTTTATCCATCGCGAGATAAACGGAGCTGTTGTCATCTCGCAGTAAATGGAGCAAATCATTCGGTGAGGTTTGATAATGAGCATTAACCAGTAAAGCAAAGCATTCGCGTAGTAAGTTGGGTTGGTGAACCAGCGCTTGCTTGTCCACTTTGTTCAACGATACGTTCGCCATGCCTTCAATGGATTGCGGCGATAATTCCGCGTTCAAGATAAAAGCGTCATACAACCACGTTTCTAACTTATCATCTACGCTCCAACGAATTGGCTGCTGCATGTGATACGTCTTCATGCCAGGTCGTTGTTGTTGCAACCATTCAATGAACTTCAATGTGAAGCCACGTCCGCAGCCTTCATAGCCATGAATCGTGCTAGAAAAGACCAAACGATGATAATGCTCGGTGATTTGTTTGAGCATCGGAACGGGAATCGCAGCCGCTTCATCGACTAGCAACAAATCACACTCAGGCAGCGAAGACAACAATTCGTCAGGCGCAATAAACTGAATATACCCATAGCCGACTTCCAAACGGTCTTTCTTCATCTGTTTGGCATCCGTAAGTAAACGCTGCGCGTGCTGATAGACTGGCTCAACAGCGTTAATAGAAGGCGCGGTAAGTAATATACGCAGCGGCTTGTGTTGCAACAACTGAGCACAAGCGATACCTAACGCGCTGCTTTTACCTCTACCGCGATCAGCCGTGAGCACTAAAGGACGCTTGCGATGCCCATTCACCACTTTCTCGATTAATGAAACAGCGTGAGTCTGCTCTATGTATTCTGTATTTCTCTGCGCAATAGCAAACTCAGAAACCTGGGGAATGACTTTCCCCTGCTCAAGCACTATCAGCTTTTGCCATTGGGTCTGCATCCATTGCTCAGCGAAATGTTGTGGCTGAGCAGTATTTGTCACAACAAGTAGCATTCCACCGCCAACGAGAGAGCCAATTGCCGCCGTAAAGCTATTAGCATCGAACTCTTTTCGCGCGTCAAACAGCAGCACATCACATTCTCTTCCGAGTAGTCGATTTCCCTGCTTCATTCCAACACAAAAGGCACTCTCGAATGACCAATCCCCAACACAGAACCAACGTTGTGTGGTTTGAGTTTGAAGAAATGCAGAGAGAATGGACTCTTGCCAATCGGCCTCTCCTTGCAAAACAATGCCTGAGCGTTGAAAAGCATGTTGCGATTGGCGTTGAAGTGAAGATAGAAATTCAGATTGTGCGTGCATGGGGTCTATCCGATGTTGAACTGCCGCCATGTTATCACATCTACTATTCGGAGCATGCTTCCACACGCTCAAGATCGCAGACATAAAAAAACCGCCCGAAGGCGGTTATCGTTAAAGCTTAGTTTTATTGCATTTTGCTTTGAACAAAAGCAAGGATTTCTTCCATCAAGCTGTCATCGACTTTCTTCAGATTGAGAGCAAGATTGCTGCCTTTACGACTGTAGCTTGCTCGACCTTTGACAAGGTCAACTTTTTCAGCTTTTTTTGCAGGTTTAGCTGGTGCTAACTCTGAGATCCAACTTTCGATGCTTTCCGTCACTTCTTTGGTCAAACGAGCCACGCCTTGTGCCTTGCTACGTTGCCACAAGTAACCTTCAGATGTACGGCA
>NZ_JAWOTL010000081.1:0-1660 GCF_033338835.1 Vibrio sp. Vb0888 | reverse complement strand
CAAGAACGAACATCAGGATTGGACCGACGATCCAGTTCATAACCAGAGACAGCGTGATGGCCTTTTTATCTCTCGTTACCGTTCCCAATAGACCGTAGTTCACCTTGGCGAGTGGTGGGTACATCATCAAAATCAAACCAATGGCGAGCGGTACGTTCGTACTACCAACGGACATCGCTTCGTTCCATTCTGCTACTTGCGGGTAGACTGCGCCTATCCCCACGCCGATGGCCATTGCGACAAAAATCCAGACCGTTAAGTAGCGGTCAAGAAAGCTCATTTTTTCACTGGCACTATTTAAAACTTCAGTCGTCATAGTGGTCTCTATTCGTTTATCGTCGAAAGGCGATGTATTAAGTTATAGTTTATCTTTGCGCGCGTGGAAAGCGCGCAACGTGTCTTAGCTAAATAAACCGGAAAACTGAGCGTTAAATGCGTTCAGTTTTTCACGTTGAATACGGTAACAAACCTTTGGCGGGTTGGGTTCTGCACTGATAAACCCGGCCTGTTTTAGAATGCGTAAGTGTTCTGATACAGTCGATTGCGCTAAACCTAACTCAGAGACTAAATCGCTATTTAAGCAGCCGCCCATGGTGTCTAAAGTGTGAAGAATATGCAGAATGCGTAAGCGAGCAGGATGAGACAGCGCTTTCGCTTGAGCGGCGAGAGCTTGTTCTTTATCGAGTTGTTGTTGCGTGGTTTCAAAAGCAATTTGGCACGTTTCGTTGCATTTGTTGCTCATGAGCAGACCTTTATAGTTAATCGTCGAATTGCGATTAAGTGTACGTGTGCTTTTTCTAAGGCGCAACTGTTGAAAGGAGAATTGAAGATAAGCGACGTCAAAAAATGGGAAGGGATGATGTCCCGCAAATATTTGGTGGACTAACAAAGAATTCGGTCAAATGGCAGCAAGTAAAAAAGCAGAACTTAAAGATACGACGAATTGGGGGTGTGGTATCAGGAGCTAAGTTCTGCTTGGGGGTTAGGTTGTGAGCAATTTTCTATATTTCCTGCGAGCCAAATCAGTATGGTGAAAAAAGGGGAGGTAAAAAAGAGAGTAGATTTCTTCGCTTTATTCCTGATAAGACCAAATAGGTGGGTTTTTCCTACAATATAGGGACGAAATGCTAGTAAAAGGGGAACAAAGTGTTTGGAAGTTTTCTTATTTTATTGCCGCCAAGTTCAGTAAAATACGCCTATTCAATGACCTCCTAGAGTTAAGGTACGTGCGGTGTCTGATCTCAACGTATTTCGTTATTACCAACGCTTGCTCTCTTTTGGTGTTGGTAATGAAGCAAAAACCACGCTGCAAGAAATCGCCGATTTGTTGTTTACTTCGCCTCGTCATGCGCGCAGTTTGCTGGCGCAGATGCAAGAGATAGCGTGGTTAAGTTGGCGACCAAAACCGGGACGGAACCAACGTTCAACATTGTTGTTAAACGTTGAACTCAGCGCGCTAAAAGAAAGCCTTGCACTAGAGCGGATCAAGCTTGGTAAGTACGAGAAAGCGCTGTCGATTCTGGATGAAGATGAAGCTGCATTTGGGCGACTCCTCAAAACAACGTCGGGTGCATCGGTAAAAGAGGGGCGGCTCAATATTCAGCTGACCTACAAACGCATGTTCGAGCGTGTTGTTCCTCATCAATTGCAGCGAAGCAGT
>NZ_JAWOTL010000080.1:0-1698 GCF_033338835.1 Vibrio sp. Vb0888 | reverse complement strand
GTCGGCGTTCTTCTCGATTTCTGCGGCATTGATGGTTTGAGATTTTTGGTTGCCGAACAGAACGACCTCAGAACCCGGCTTCACGCCTTTGATATCGGAAACGTCGATCATTGTTGTATTCATTGACGTTACGCCAACCACTTTTGCACGTTGACCATTAATCAGCACGTCTGCCGTATTGCCCATTTTTCTTGGGTAACCGTCAGAGTAACCGACAGGAAGGTTCGCCATTACGCTTTCTTTAGTGGTTGTAAAGCTGCTGTCGTAACCCACAGTGCTGTTTTTCGGTAGGTGGTGCAGTGATGCTACGCGTGTTTTGAAAGACACGATAGAAGGGTATTCAAGGTTAGTTGGTAGATCACCGTAAAGCACACCACCAGGACGAACCATATCAAGTTGAGCTTCTGGTACGTTGAGCGCTGTGTACGAGTTCGCTACGTGCAGAAGAATGTCTTCACGTTTTAGATCCGCTTCTTCAATTAGCCATGCCGAGCTTTCTTTGAATGAGCCAAGTTTCGCGCGTACTTCTTCTGCGTTGTAATTCGGGAAGTGCGTCATGATACCGACAATCTCAACGCCAGATTGCTTAGCAATCGCAAGGGCTTCTTTTTTGCCGTTTTCTGTCGTCATGTCAATGCCGTTACGACCCATACCGCCGTCGTTAAGCGCAAGGTGAACTTTGACTGTCTTGTTTGCTTTTTTAGAGACTGCAGCGATCGCTTTTGCTTGAACAAGCGTGCCGATTAGCTCTTCAACATTAAGATCAAGTGCACCTTCAATTTCGCCAATCTCTGCTGAACGAACACGCATTAATTGACCTTTAAAGCCGCTGTCTCGCACAACTTGTGCTTCTGCATTACTTGCGATTGCTACGCAAGGAATTTGCTGTTCTATGATAGTTGGCATTAAGCCTGCGATACCGTTGCCATAGGCGTCAGCTTTCATCACCGCACAGATTTTAGTCTGGTCACTCATGTGTGACTTAAACTGCTCGATGTTTTGCTTAAACTGACCTAAATCGATTTCTAGCCAAGTGTTGGATGATTGAATTTGACTCTCTTGGTCTAACGTCGTTTGAAGCTGGAGTGGAGCTGCGATTGAATGCATAGCAGGGGTGAACGTTGCTGCAGCAATGGCAATAGAAAGAAGAGTTTTCTTAAGGCGCATAAAACCTCCATACGCGTTTTTTATTGTTAAAGGAAAGCGTACGAGGGAATGTACGCCAGAAAAACAAAACGCCCCAAACTGCGGAGCTTGGAGCGTTTTTGTCGAGTCGTTTTAGTTTAGCTTAAAGCGGCTCATTACATCTTGAAGAGATACGGATAGCTGGCTCAGTTCGCGGCAAGCTTGTGCAGTTTGCTCTGAACCTTGCGCGACCTCTTGAGACGCAAGATGGATGTTTTCGATGCTACGGCTTAGTTCCTCAGCAACTGAGTCTTGCTGGTTACATGCTGTTGCGATTTGACTGCCCATGTCTGAGATATCAGAAATCGCATGTTCGATGTCGTTCATCAGTTGTTTTGACTGAATGCCTTGGTCAGCGCACTCGGCAATGCTTGTGCGAGAAAGCTCAGTCGCTGATTTCGCGTCTTTCGCTAGTGATTGTAGCTGCTCGATGATCGCTGTGATTTCACTTGTTGAATCTTGAGTACGGCCAGCAAGAGTACGAACTTCGTCCGCTACAACAGCAAAACCACG
>NZ_JAWOTL010000079.1:0-1700 GCF_033338835.1 Vibrio sp. Vb0888 | reverse complement strand
CGTCGGCTTTAGTAAAGGCAGCCGACTCACAGCGGAATTCGACATTTCCAAGTTCGTCCAACAAGGCGAAAACTTGCTCTCTGTACGCGTGATGCAGTGGGCCGATTCCACTTACATTGAAGACCAAGACATGTGGTGGACGGCGGGGATCTTCCGTGACGTTTACCTAATCGGAAAAGAGAACATTCACGTCCAAGACCTAACAATTCGCACCGATTTCGCCGACGATTACCAAAGTGCGACGCTCAGTGCTCAAATCGAATTGGAAAACCTTTCCACCGCTATCGCGTCTGGCTACACGCTGGAATACGCGCTGCATGACAAAGGCACTGTCGTAGCCAGTGGTCAATGCGATTCACTGACTATCCAAAACCACCACTCAACAAGCTTTGCGATTGATATGGTGAATCCAACGCATTGGACAGCTGAAAATCCTTACCTTTACCACTTGTTCATCACCTTAAAAGATCACCAAGGCAACGTAGTGGAAGTGATCCCACAACGCGTGGGTTTCTGTGACATCAAAGTTCGCGATGGCCTGTTTTACATCAACAATCAATACGTGATGCTGCATGGTGTAAACCGTCATGACAACGACCACCTAAAAGGTCGCGCAGTGGGCATGGACCGCGTGGAAAAAGATCTGATTTTGATGAAGCAACACAACATCAACTCGGTTCGCACCGCACACTACCCGAACGACCCACGCTTCTACGAGCTGTGTGATATTTACGGCCTGTTTGTGATGGCAGAAACCGATGTGGAAACCCACGGCTTTGCCAACGTTGGCGACCTGAGCCGTATCACCAATGATCCAGCATGGGAAGCGGTGTTTGTTGATCGCGCAGTGCGCCATGTGCACGCACAGAAAAACCACCCTTCTATCATCATGTGGTCACTCGGTAACGAATCGGGTTATGGCTGTAACATCCGTGCGATGTATACCGCGACCAAAGCAATTGATGACACCCGTTTGGTTCATTATGAAGAAGACCGCGATGCTGAAGTCGTCGATGTGATTTCGACGATGTACTCACGCGCTCAACTGATGAATTACTTTGGCGAACACCCACACGAGAAGCCACGCATTATCTGCGAATACGCACACGCGATGGGTAACGGGCCGGGTGGTCTGACGGAATACCAAAACGTGTTCTATGCGCACGACCACATTCAAGGTCACTACGTTTGGGAATGGTGTGATCACGGCATTCTAGCGCGTGATGAACACGGTCAAGAGTTCTACAAATACGGCGGCGATTACGGCGACTACCCAAACAACTACAACTTCTGTATGGATGGTCTGATTTACCCAGATCAAACCCCGGGCCCTGGCCTGAAAGAATACAAGCAAGTCATTGCACCGGTGAAAATCCGCGCCGTTGAAGGTTGCTATGACCGCTTTATCGTTGAGAACAAATTGTGGTTCACCAACCTCGATGATTACACCATTACTGCTGACGTGCGTGCCGAAGGTGAAACCCTGCGTAGCGTGCCGTTTAAAGTCGAAGCACTGGCCGCCAACAGCGCTCGTGAAGTGAGCATTGACTTGCCAGAATTGGATGAGCGCGAAGCCTTCATTAACTTCACCGTACGTAAAGACAGCCGCACCTTGTATAGCGAGGCCAACCACGACATTGCGGTGCACCAGTTCCAGCTGAAAGAAAACACCGCCACGTTGCCTGCGTTGGTCAACCACA
>NZ_JAWOTL010000078.1:0-1705 GCF_033338835.1 Vibrio sp. Vb0888 | reverse complement strand
AAAAGAAAACGTCGAACTATTGCAAACCACAATGGATGGTTCAGCAAACAGTCCAGCCATTCCCGCACTGGCGTTGAATATTCCTGAAGATGTTCAGCCAGGTACCGACATTTGCTACCTAGCGTTGTCACCTGAGCAAGAAGTGGCTCAAGCTGCAAAATACTTGTTTAGTGAAGGCTATAGCTTCCCGCTGATCCTAGCGCCAAAAGGCAGCTACGGTGAGCGTGTTGTGCAAGCTTTCAATGAAGAATGGAGCAAGTACAGCTCAAACAAAGTCGCAACAAGCTACTTTGGTGATAAGCGCCAGCTACAAAAAGACATTAACGACGTCTTTGGATTACAAGAGAGCAAACAGCGTATCGCACAGATGCAATCGCTCATGCGCATTAAGTTGGAAACACAGCCACGCAGTCGTCGTGATGTGGACGCAGTTTACATTGTCGCTCGTAGCTCTGAACTAACACTTATCAAACCATTCATTGAGGTCGCAATTAACCCAGATGCGAAGCCACCAAAACTGTTCTCGAACTCTCGTAGCAACAGCGGTGGTGCGACGTACGAAGACCTAACAGGCATTATCTACAGTGACATTCCGCTGTTAGTAAATCCAGACCCAATAGTGACCGCTGAAATGAATGAGCTATGGGCAGATCAATCCAACATGGAAAAACGCTTAAAAGCTCTAGGGATGGATGCCTACAAACTGATCGGTGAATTGCCACAAATGAAAGTGGTACCAGGTTACTCAGTAAGCGGCCAAACTGGTACGTTAAGCATTGACAACAACTGTGTTGTACAACGCGAATTGAGCTGGGCTGAGCGTGGGGCTCTTTAGTAAGCGTCAAATAGGTAATCAGTACGAGACCCTGGCGAAGCAGTATCTGCAGCGTCAGGGTTTGCGTTTTTTAGATCAAAATTATCTGACAAAGTTCGGCGAAATTGATTTAATCTTCCAACAAGATGAAACTATCGTCTTTGTTGAAGTCAAATATCGTAATAACGATCATTTTGGCTCAGCGGCAGAAATGGTCACAAACGCTAAAATGCGCAAACTGATCAAAACAGCACAAGTTTGGCTCTGCCAACAACGCACAATGAACACCATAGATTATCGGTTCGATGTCATCGCCATTCATGACAGTGGTCGCGACATCAACTGGATACAAAATGCAATATCTGAAGGATAAGCGATGCTAGACAGCATTAAAGACAGCTTTACAGAAAGTATTCAAATTCAAATCGCAGCCGCAGAAGCTCTGCCTGATGCGATCACGCACGCCGCTCAAGCCATGGTTTCGAGCTTGCTGAATGGCAACAAAATTCTTTGCTGCGGCAACGGTGGCAGCGCCTCAAATGCACAACAGTTTGTTTCTTGTCTTTTAAATCGCTTTGAGACCGAACGCCCTAGCCTTCCCGCTATGGCGCTGACTGCGGACAACACCACACTAACGGCAGTTGCAAACGACTACCACTATCAAGAGATTTTCTCTAAGCAAGTTCGTGCATTTGGCCAACCAGGCGATATTCTTCTGGCGCTTTCTACCAGTGGCAACAGCAAAAACATCATCAAAGCGATGGAAGCGGCCGTAACTCGCGACATGACCATTATCGCCCTAACAGGTAAAGATGGTGGTGAGATGGCAGGATTACTAGGCGAAAACGATGTAGAAATTCGTATTCCATCCCATCGCACGGCTCGCATTCA
>NZ_JAWOTL010000077.1:0-1706 GCF_033338835.1 Vibrio sp. Vb0888 | reverse complement strand
TCGTGCGATGGGGTTGCCGTTGATCTGCGTTCCTGGCGTGGAAGCAGATGACGTCATCGGTACGTTGGCTTACCAAGCCTCGCAACAAGGCATGCCTGTTTTAATCAGTACTGGCGATAAAGATATGGCTCAGCTGGTGGATGACAACATTACCTTGATCAACACCATGACGAACGTAGTGATGGATCGTGAAGGGGTGGTGGAAAAATTTGGTATTCCGCCAGAGTTGATCATCGACTATCTAGCGTTGATGGGCGATAAAGTCGATAACATCCCTGGTGTACCGGGCGTGTGCGACAAAACGGCGACCGCTTTGCTGCAAGGCATTGGTGGCCTGACTAAGTTGTACGAAAATCTGGATGATATCGCGGCACTTGGTTTCCGCGGTTCGAAAACCATGGCGAAGAAGCTGGTCGACAACAAAGACAACGCTATGCTGTCTTATGAGCTGGCTACCATCAAGCTGGATGTGGAACTGGAAGAAACACCAGAGTCGCTACTGAAAGCAGAGCCAAACAAAGACGAATTGATCAAACTGTATGGTCAGTTGACGTTTAAGTCTTGGCTGAACGAATTGCTTGAAGGCGGCTCAGGCACTGTCGAAGCGGTTGAACTTGCAGGCTCTGCGCAAGCATCATCATCTTCTTCGCATGCTGAAATGGAAACCTCAGCGGTAACGATTGATCGCAGTCAGTACGAAACCATTTTGGACGAAGCTTCTTTCAATGCGTGGCTAGAAAAACTCAAAGCGGCAGAGTTGTTTGCCTTTGATACTGAAACCGACAGCCTTGATTACATGGTGGCGAACCTCGTCGGTTTGTCATTTGCTATCGATGAAGGTATTGCGGCTTATGTCCCTGTCGCACACGATTATTTGGATGCGCCAGAGCAACTGGATCGCGATTGGGTTCTTGAGCAGCTGAAACCGATTCTTGAAGACGACGCTCAAGCGAAAGTCGGTCAGAACCTAAAATACGACGCGTCTGTGCTGGCACGTTACGGCATCGAGATGAAAGGCATCAAATACGACACCATGTTGGCGTCTTACGTTTACAACAGCGTAGGCGGCAAACACGACATGGACAGCTTGGCACTTCGTTTCCTACAACACAGCTGCATTTCATTCGAACAAATCGCGGGTAAAGGTAAAAACCAACTGACCTTCAACCAAATTGAGCTTGAGCAAGCATCGCCATACGCAGCAGAAGATGCAGACGTCACGCTTCGTCTGCACAATCGTCTGTTTGCTAACATCGAACAAGATGAAAAGTTAAAATCGGTTTACGAAGAAATCGAAATGCCGCTAGTCCCTGTTTTGTCTCGCATTGAGCGCACTGGTGTTCTGATTGATGACATGAAACTGAGCGCTCAATCGGTAGAAATCGCAGCCCGTTTAGAAGAGCTTGAACAAAAAGCTTACGAAATCGCAGAACAAGAGTTCAACATGAACTCGCCGAAGCAGCTGCAAGCTATCCTATTTGAAAAAATGGGCCTACCTGTTGTGAAGAAGACACCATCTGGCACACCTTCAACCAATGAAGAGGTGTTGCAAGAGCTTGCGTTGGATTACCCACTGCCAAAACTGATCCTAGAATACCGTGGTTTAGCGAAGCTGAAGTCGACATACACAGACAAGCTGCCGAAGATGATCAACCCTTCAACTGGTCGTGTACACACCTCTTACCATCAAGCGGTGACTGCGACAG
>NZ_JAWOTL010000076.1:0-1724 GCF_033338835.1 Vibrio sp. Vb0888 | reverse complement strand
CCCGAAGTTATCCAAAGCATCTAAAGGACCAAAACCAATCACAACCACGCGCTTAGGTGATTGTTCTAGCTCGGTTTTTCCCATGTAATGGTCAATAACAACGTTAGCAGCAAAAGATGGAGAAATGGTTAGCAGCGAGAAAACAGCCGCACTGACGAGTTTTTTCATTTTGTTGAGCCTTAATGAGATCTATTATCATGCGCGTTCGCAATATAGCGTTACTCTCAAAAGCATTCAACAAGATTTATACGACTTTACATTCATTACAGTGATTTTAGATTAAACCATTTCAAGCACTTATGAATGGTAATCATTGCAATCCCGAATTGAATTATTCGTGCGAATCGATGAACGCTTTTAACGCCATTTCATCAAGAATCGCTAAGCCATTGTCGGTTTTTGCAATGAGTCCTTTATCGATAAGATCTTTGACCGCACGTCGATAAACACGACCTGACGTACCAAATCGTTCCGCCTCTTGGTTCACTTTGTCAAAGCCACCAAGCAGCGTATCCGTCTGATTACGGACGAGAAGATCATAGGCAATGTTGTAAGTGATGGGATGCAGCAAACGGTTAGTATAGATATCCATTGAGTCCTGATAGTCTTCTGCCAGTGCAGAGGCAAAAAACACCATCATCTCAGAGTGCTGCTGTAGTGCTTCGGTCAGTTTTTGAATGCAAATGACATCGACTTGCATGTGCTCATCAGCCACCACATTCCACTGGCAAGGGGTTTGAGTAAAGTACTCCATTTCGCCATAAATGTGGTAATCGCAGTTCGCCTCCCCTAGTTGGAAACGTCGCCCATTGGCGGCCAAAATGCTCATAGAAACACGTCCAACAGGCACGATATACAGGTACTGAAGTTGCTCGCCTTGGCGCAAAATGGCTTCGCCTGCATCAAAATAACGAGTGTTTACTTGGCACTGATAGATGAGATCACGAAACGCGGCACTTTTCTGTTCTAGATAGTTTTTGAAGCGACCAGTCGGATAAGGGCTGATTTTCATGCGTTTTTCTCTGCGCTAGGAAGGATGCTAATCCGGACAAATGAGCAACTCAAAGACTAAGCCAGTTTGCTTGTTCATCCAGACAATTACTATTGATAACAATCTCAGATGGATTGTACCCCTTCCATTAAGACGATGAAACCAAGTAAATTATCACCTACTGAAATAGGTGCTTTAGGGCTGAAAATAAAAAAAAGAGCGTCCATCGACGCTCTTTAATAGTTTACTGAGTCTAGACCATTAAGCGGCTTCAGCTTGACCAATCCAATGGTAATGGTGGTTGGCTTTTTTACCCACCAGCCCAAGCTCTGCAAGCTCTTCGAAGACTTTGTCTACCTCTTCCGCAGAAAGTCTAAATTGCTTCGCTACCGCTTTTTTCGTACACGTAATTTGATGACTTTTAAGGGCATCGCTCACCTGTTCTAGCAGTGTTTTTGGCTCTTCCGGTTCTTCAATTTTTTGCTCAATGGCGGGTTCATCTTCATCCTTAATGTGTGGAAGATAACCCGCTGGCTCTGGGTCAATATCGCGAATTGATGCCACGGTCATGCCTACGTAGCGACGGTAATAGTGACGGAAACGTTGCTCTTCACCAATCAAACCAACAAAAAACGCCGCAAAGAAATCGAGCAGGATGGATAAGAACACCACCAGCCATAACTGAGCTTGTTGCGATGTCGTACCAAACGCATTCGCAAGGCTATCAATCAGA
>NZ_JAWOTL010000075.1:0-1730 GCF_033338835.1 Vibrio sp. Vb0888 | reverse complement strand
TATTATTAACTGGTGGCATCGGCTTGTTGGAGCTTGATACTCGCTGGTTAGCCTTGAAAGAAGCCTTGATTCCCGGCCTGATCGGCATCGCGGTATTGGGCTCCACTTTTACCCGCTACCCATTGATGCAAAAAATGGTATTGAACGACACGGTTTTGAACCTCGCGTTGATTAACGAGCGTTTGAGAGAAAATGGTAAAACCGATGCGTTCGAACGTTGCCTAATGTCTTCGAACTACTTGTTCGCAAGCACCTTTGCATTCTCATCTGCAATGAACTACTTCCTTGCTACGTGGATCGTCACCAGTCCATCAGGCACCGCGGCCTTCAATGAAGAGCTCGGTAAGTTGACACTTTACAGCTACCCGATGATCGCCATTCCTAGCATGTTGATGATGTTTGGTATTTTTTACTACATTTGGCGTCAAATTCGCGCGATGACGTCTCTTGAAACTGAACAAATTTTCCACATAAAGTAAAACCTCAGCACTCGAAATACTAAGGGGAAGAGCCCTCTTCCCCTATCTTCCACCCGCCCTTTTCTATTCCATAGCTTTCCATTTAGATTCACTCATCCGTCACTCAGTGTTGACCACGTTCACATTGATAGGGGCGACTTTCGCTCTTTTTATGAAAACCCACATAAAAAATGTGACAAAAATGAACAAGTATATGAAAGTCATGGTGCATTGCTTATCCAACTGATTTAACATGAATTTTTTAAAACCTTGCTGCATTTATAAAAAATATGTTCGGATCAAAAAAATTAAAAATGGAAAATGAGGCGCTTAAGCAAGAATTAGCGAGCCTTAAAGACAAGTACCAAACCGACGTTGAGACGTTGGAACGTCAGTTAAAAGAAGCCAAACAACTACTGAACACAGCGCAACAGCGTTACGAAAGTAGCGACGAGTTGATGTCGAGCTGCTTGAAAGGCGGAGATATGCTCCAAACCATTCGCACAGCGATGGTCGAAAGCGCTCAATCTATGGCGCATGAAAACGAAGAGCTAAAGCTGCTTGATGATATGTTCAAGCAAACACATCAAGCACTCGCACGTCTGGATGACCGAGCGGTAAAAATCAGCTCACAAGCCACTCAAAGCATTGAATCTGTGCAGATATTAGATAACACCGCGACTTCTATTTCCCACCTTGTATCTACTATCCAAGAGATTTCTGACCAAACGAACTTATTGGCTCTCAACGCAGCGATTGAGGCTGCACGCGCTGGTGAAGCAGGCCGCGGATTTGCAGTGGTGGCGGACGAGGTAAGAAATTTGGCAGCCAAAGCCAGTGAAGCGAGCGAACAAATTGATTCGCTGGTTAATCAGGTGCTAACCCAAGTCAGCTCAATCAAAAGCGCGATTGATGAAAACCAAATCTGCGCAGAAGAAGTATCCGCCTCTTCGGCGCAAATTGGCTCAATCGTCAACGAGGTGGTTGTCAAATCAGAGCACATGAAACGGGTGATCCACTTTGCGTCTACCCGCTCTTTCCTCGATACGGTCAAGCTTGATCATGCCATTTGGAAAAACAACATCTATCGCTTACTGCAAAGTGGCTCTTTTGGTGAAACCGTCAATAGCCATTCAGAATGTCGATTGGGCCAGTGGTACTACAGAGGTGACGGCAAAGCATATAGCCAGCTAAGAAGCTACGCGCAGCTCGAAGCGCCACACAAAGGTGTGCACGATAGCGGCCGTGATGCAATGAACCACGCGAAGTCAG
>NZ_JAWOTL010000074.1:0-1733 GCF_033338835.1 Vibrio sp. Vb0888 | reverse complement strand
TGGACAAAACCTTGTCAGTGCCTTCTCTAATTTAGAAAGCTACGAATAATCACAGGTATTGCAAAGTTGTTGTGAAGGGCTAGTGCGATGAGCAACATCGCACCAGAAAAGTATTGGCTGGGTTCGGATTAAGTGCCGTTAAGTTCAATCATCGAGCTTTAACGTACATCAAGTGCACTCCTGTTGGAGTGACTTTTGTTAAATCTCGGCTGTATACGTACCCATATTTTTCTAACAAGTCGATAGAGTGATATGTCCAGCCAGCAGCAAATGCCACGCCTGCCAATGCAAAATAAATACTAATTTTGTTAGCTAACTGCATAGCTCTTTGAGAATAAAGTTCATTAATCTTCTTCCCATATAGCAATGCTTTAGGTGTCATAAAAAGCACACACACTAAAGCCCCAAAAACACCAACAGGAACCCACAAGGTAATAACGGAAACTTGCACAGTATCGGCTCGATTCAATAGCTCAAGGTAATCCAAATAAACGCCATAAGAAGGATAAAACCAACACAACAGCATTAGTGAAACAAAAAATAAGCCAGCCAAACGGATTTTAGTTTTATATCGCACTTTCTAACCTTTCAACTATCGTTTGAGAAATTTTGTATTCGCCCCAAGCCCATTCAATTAGAAGATATGTCGCTGTTACAGCAATTGCACCGATAATTATCGGTTGACCTAAGACAGCAGCAGCAAACAATGCGGCTTCACCAACTGCGCTTTGGAGCATAAATTTGAACATGTCAGAGCCAACATTCCCAAACCAATCCACTAGGTGGTAATCATCTTTGAACACTAGGTCACTAGTAGCAATACTCGCCGATACAACAAACGTTAAAACTCCTGCACCTTTAAAGTTTGCAACCCTAGATTTCGGGCTAAAACCAGTTTGCATTGCTTTAAATGAATTAAGCGGGTATTTTTTTCCGTTCATGTTGATACGAGAGCCATTCACTAACGCATGTTTGAGTACTTTCCCGTTCTGATCTGTCCCATTGAATGCGACAAAGATTTGTCCTCTGCTCTCAACAAGATCCGCCTTAATGTTCATATCCCCGAATTGCTTAGCAATAGACGCGGCGTCAAACATCGGCTCTGTGTGGTTGAACCATGATTTTGCTGTATTAATACTCGCTGCAAGAGCTGCAACGTCTTTACCAGAATCTAGCCAAACGTTATGCAATATCTTGTGCGCATCTTCTAAATCAGTAATAAGTACATGCTGATGATTCTTCGCCATTTCATCGTCAAGTGAACACTGTAGCCCGATAGAATCGCTTAGAATTTGAGGCGTTTTTAAACCTTGAGAGATTTGACCTAATCCAGCCTCTTGTCTATCTCTAAGAACCCTCTCTCTAATTTCTGCCCATCGCTTTTCATCGCTCGCGGTATACCTCAACTCTTCCTGACGCTCTCTACGTTGGCGAGCTGCTCGCTGTCTAGTTGTTTCTTGTCTTTCTTTTGGGGCTACAGGAGCGGATTCATATCTCATGGAAGTCGGTTTTACTGATAAATAAAAACGATAATAACAATATTTTCAAGTATTTATCATCCACAAGAAGACAATCTGATGATTTAACCAATCAAATAGGCAATCTGACAGGCTAAATAAGTATAATGTAGACTCAATCGTGTTGAGTTGCATTCTATCGAATAACTTTTTGTAGGATAAAATGAACGAAACAGATCTTGTAGAGTGTTTGGTCTAGCGAGTTTTGGGGCATTT
>NZ_JAWOTL010000073.1:0-1735 GCF_033338835.1 Vibrio sp. Vb0888 | reverse complement strand
CGAAAAAGGGAAAAACAACGCCAACATTCGTTAGCTACGCTCGAACAAAAAAGAGCATTTTCAGAAGAAGTCATTGAATCCATTCAGTATGCGTTGGTTATTACCGACAACCTTGGCACCATTATCCACAGTAATGCTGCGACTCAGCATATATTTCAGAAAACACCGGAAGCATTAGAAAATGCGAATATCCGCGATCTGATAAAAACAAAAATGCCGAACGAGCTTAGCCAAATTCTTAGTCGATGCTTAGAGTGTGATGATATCCACCTTCAAAACATTGATAACGAACAGCAGCTAAGCCTAACGACTCGTCGTTTGTCTAACCACGGTTATCTTCTCTTCGCCATTCAAGACATCACAGAGATTGAAGAGGCGATGAATCGCCAGCGCGTAGCTGGTCGAGTGTTTGAAGCCAGTCAAGACGGCCTTATTGTGCTTAATCACAAAGGCGTCATCACCATGGTTAACCCAGCAGTCACCAAACTTGTGGGTTTAGAAATCGACCAGTTAGTTGGTCAGTCTTTCATTCAAACTATTCGTTGGCGAAAATTACAAGAAATGATGCCGAGTATCATTGAGTCCATTGAAAACTATGGCGTATGGCAAGGGGAAGTGATTGAGCAAAATCACTTAGGCTTACTTGTGCCAATGTTTGCTCGAGTAAATCGCATCGTGAAGTGCGAGGATAACGGTTTCTACGACTTGGTCATTATTCTTACCGATCTCTCCAATGCAAAAGAGATGGAGCGCCTCGAGTATCTCGCACATCATGACGCGCTTACAGGATTAGCAAATCGTTCTAAGTTCCATTTAGAGCTGGAAGATTTAGTCCAAAGATCAGGCTATCAGCGCGATGAATTTGCGGTATTGTATCTTGATCTAGATGGTTTTAAGGAAATCAACGACACATATGGCCATGACGCTGGGGATGAAGTTTTAAAACGTGTCGCAGATCGTTTGACATCGGCGACTAGGCACAGTGACTTAATCGCACGCCTGTCTGGCGATGAGTTTGTTATGCTGGTCAACCCGGCCAATCAAAAAGTCGTAACGCGAATCGCCGAGCAATTGTTAGAGAGCATCTGCGCGCCTATTGAATACAAAGGTAATGAGTTAAAAGTCGGCGTGAGCATTGGGGTGAAATTGGTTGGCGTTAACGAACGAGACGCAACCCGTATTTTAAAGAGTGCGGATACCGCAATGTACCAAGCGAAGAAAGCCGGAAAAGGGCAAGCAATATTAATGGGATGCGAATTGCAAGAGACCGTTTAAATTGTCGCATTAAAGCTTTACACTAACCGGATTCGCGTCAGAAGGATTGATAAAATGAAAGTACTTGTTACGGGTGGTATGGGCTACATTGGCAGCCACACTTGTATTCAAATGATCGAAGCTGGTATGACACCAGTTATTCTCGATAACCTATACAACAGCAAATCTACAGTCTTAGAGCGCATTGAAAAAGTATGTGGCGTAAAGCCTACTTTTATCGAAGCGGATATTCGCGATAAGGCTGCGCTTGTTGAGGCACTAAAAGCACACAATATTGAAGCCGTTATTCACTTTGCAGGCCTAAAAGCAGTCGGAGAATCAGTAGAAAAACCGCTTGAGTATTACGATAACAACGTAAATGGCACACTTGTTCTTGTGGACGCAATGCGTGAAGCAGGCGTGAAATCACTGGTATTTAGCTCATCTGCGACAGTTTATGGTGATCCAGTATCAGTGCCAA
>NZ_JAWOTL010000072.1:0-1738 GCF_033338835.1 Vibrio sp. Vb0888 | reverse complement strand
GTGTTCGGTACGGGTCACATCAAGCAAAAAGAAATGATGAGAATCGGCTTCGTACTAAACATTGCTTGTATTGGTGCACTGACACTGTTCGCTTGGTTGTTCTGGTAAAGAAACACTGACTCGATTAGCACTACACTGCTGTTCACGGTGATCGAATTGATAGCCCAAACTTCCCCTAAAGTGGTGTTCAGCAGTTTCCCTCTTGGTGGCCAGTTGGCCACCTTTTTTATTCTTTCTTACCTCGTATTGGTAGATTCACTTTGCATTCTTCCCTCTATAGGGGAATTCCTAGCGCTCAATCAACCTTTACTCTTAAAGCCTGAACAAACTCTCATACCAGCTTCAATGAACAATCGAACTCAATAGCCTGCCAACACAAACTGTAGACACAAAAAAGCCGTCATACTTTGCTTTCATAAGCTCAGTACAACGGCGCGTTTAAACGAAAAGTGTGAATCGCTAGAACGTCATGCTATCTATTTATGCCTCATTCTTTTGGCAACTCAACAATCCGTAGTTCACCTCAACGCGGTTTCGACCATTACGCTTAGCGAGATACAATACTTCATCGGCTCTTGCCATGGTCTCGGTTACGCGCTCATTTTGCATTTGGGCCACACCAATACTGCAAGTAAGCGCCTCACCATGAACCCACAAGTGGTTTGCGACATTCTTGCGTATCATCTCGGCCTTTTTCACGGCTTGTTCGATATTGGTATCTGGGCAGAAAACCACAAACTCTTCACCACCCCAACGAACCAAACGGTCATCAGGTGCAATAGAACTGGCAACGACCATGACGAACTCACGCAGAATGTCATCCCCCATTTGATGCCCGAACTTATCGTTAATCTTCTTAAAGTTGTCTAAATCCATATAAAGGATGCTCAACGTCGAGTGCCCCCAACGTACTTGGCGTGCTTGCTGTTCTAACCAAGTTTGTACAGCATGACGGTTCATCGCTCCGGTTAGCGCATCTCGGTGCGCCAACTCGGCAAATTCGTAATTCTGCGCGCGCAAAGTGCCATTCACTTTTTCTAGATGACGATGACGACGTTTCGCTTTTTCATACGCCGCTCTGTTTTTCCGTAGTTCATGCAGAGAGAAAGCCAGCCCTAAAGCCATCCAAGAAAACAATAGAGCAAACAACAACGTTTCTTGTGCAAGATAGGCACCTTCAAATTCGATCTTATCAATCACAATTTTGTGCTGACCAAGCGTAGCACCCGAACCAGTGGCAATATCAATACGCGTAATGTTCGAAAACTCTGGCGCAGAATGTTCAATATCGACCTTGTTATCCGCAAGCCACCAGGTCATTACCTGTAAGTTCTTAATCGGAATCTCGATGGTTTCACTAAAATTCGATGGAGAAAACTGCATGCCATTGTATTTGATGGTGTATTCATCATCCGGTTTCGAGTATTCCGGATTGTAGTTTCTCAGATAAAGACGCAAGTCATGGCTTGGGTTTTGCCCATCTCCCGCCTCTTCATAATGAAGCTTTAATCGGATGGTATGGTAATTAGAAAGATCGATGCCATGCGTTGGCTTCGCTACATCGGTATAAACCGAGATACCGCAATACGGCCAAGCATAACTGCTTTTTTTTAGCTCACAATTGAGTACCAAGCTTTGCGCATCATAGGTGATATCGGCCGTGCTTAGCCCACCTTCGCTCGCATCTTTTGTCGCATAAATATTGAATTGTTCAGGTGTAATTACGAGCTTACGCGTG
>NZ_JAWOTL010000071.1:0-1751 GCF_033338835.1 Vibrio sp. Vb0888 | reverse complement strand
AGAACAGCTTATCAAAATCGAATTTGTATTCAGCGCCAAATAGCCAGCCACAACTGAAATAGCCCTGCCCTTTGTTCTCTTTACGGATGAAAGCTTCACCGGGTGGTAACTGAAACTGAGGCTCTTGGTGTGCATGCTCATGGTGATGCGTTTCGATATGAGAAGAAGCACTGCCGTGTACGCGTTCAATATCCAGAACTTCAATCGGCAGCTCGCCGTTGTGAATCAACTTACTGAACACTTTAGCTGGCGTTTGATCGGTAACCCAATCGTTGAACACATCAATATCATGGCTTGAACAGAGATCGACTTTGCTGCCAATCACCACATCGGCACTGTCTAGCTGATCAACAAAGTTTTGATTAGACGTGTATTTTTCATCGCTCAAGTTACGAGGGTCGACTAACGCGATGGTCGCCTTTAAATCAACGTATGGCAGATATTGCTCTGATGTCAGCGTCGCAATCACTTGTTTTGGATGACCAAGGCCTGTTGGTTCAATCAACAAACGATCTGGCTTTTGGCGCAATAATGCCGTAATACCGACAGACATAGGAACGCCTGCGGTACAACACATGCAACCGCCCGGCACTTCTTTAATCAACGCACCTTGGTCGGTCATTAATGCACCATCGATGCCAATCTCACCAAACTCATTGACCAACACCGCCCAATTTTCACTTTCAGGTTTGTTCTTTAAAAGATTTAAAATCGTGGTCGTTTTACCGACACCCAAAAATCCGGTCAGTATGTTGGTAGGTACTCGATTTGACATGTTTTTCTCCGACACAGTCGTGCATTAGTGCTGGGGCAAAGTATACGGAGAATGTGACTTGCTTCAACGCTTTTTATCACGCTCGCTTATGTCTTGATTTAATGTGTGACGGTTTGAGTTTTGAGAATAGTCAGAATGACTTACCGCCTCTGCACGTTTCACATTCGACAGGTACATACTGGTGTGAATGACACAGGTAAAGAATGCGATAATCGCGACTAAGATTGGAAGGATTCCGAGCGTGTTTTCGAATTTAAGCGCAGCGATAGCCAAAGCGAAAACAACGACAGAGATAAGTGCAATAGCCTTACTTTTGTTGCTTTTCATGATAACTCGCCTTTTTTGAGAGTAAGCCCCTGACACCTCCTGTGACAAGGGCACCGAACGAAAGTCATACACCTTCAATCCGACACTCTAATGCTACTCCTTTCGAAGCAAGCAAAATTTGAGCAAGTTAACATTTGGCAGAACATACGCTTAGTAACTTATTAGTTATTTCAGTAGCTTACTAACAAATTTGTCCACCACTCACCACAACATCGCTTTCGTGTTCAATGACAACTTGTGCCACCAACTTTAGGCCAGCCACGATCATATCGAGGCTCATTGACGGGTGATTGCCATCCGTCGCTTGTTCTGGCAACAACGGAATATGCACAAATCCATGCCGAATCAATTTGTCCCTCAGATAATGCTGCACTCCATAAAACAGATGGTTGCACACAAACGTCCCCGCGCTATTAGAAACCTGACAAGGGATGCCACTCTCATGCAACGTTTGAGCAATACGCTTGATTGGCAAAGACGAAAAATACGCATCCGGGCCTTGTTCGATGATGGGCTCATCGATTGGCTGATTGCCACCGTTGTCTGGAATTCGGAAGTCATCCACATTAATTGCAACGCGTTCGGGCGTTATTGCCGCTCTACCCGCGGCCTGACCAACGGTAATAACACAATCTCGTTGATGCGCTTC
>NZ_JAWOTL010000070.1:0-1758 GCF_033338835.1 Vibrio sp. Vb0888 | reverse complement strand
CGATGGTGGTGTGGCGGATTCTATTCCGGTTCGAGAAGCTTACCGAAGAGGAGCGCGAGACATCACGGTTGTGCTATCGCACCCGCTGAATTACTCCAAAAAACCAGTAAAAAATACTTGGTTAATGAACAAGTTGTTTGCTGAACATCCTAAAATGGCAGAAGCGATGTTGCCTCGTTCAGAGAACTACAATGAGTCCTTGGAATTTATCCGCAATCCCCCACAAGGAACCCGTGTGAGAGTGATTGCACCGCCGGATGAATTTCATGTGCAACGCTTGTCGATGCGCCAATCCGTCCTACTCGAAGGGTATGAAATGGGGCTTCAAGAAGGCAGAACTCATATCACCAATCTGTCTGGTGGTTATGGTTTAAGTCGAGAAAACTGCCACTTTTGTCTTTAACTCGCAGTGATTGATAAAGTACAAAGAACCCCGCGATTGGCGGGGTTCTTTACGTTTATCGTCTGCGAGATTAGTTCAGTTTATCCCAAGCCATTTCCCAGTGTGAGCCTGTCGCTGGCTCAAATTGTGTTGCACTCTCACTCCACTGTACGCAGTAGCCAGAGTAAGGGAATGGTTTACAGTGATAAATCGCGCCATCGCTTGCCAAAACTTTTGTACCTGCTGTGTAGCTAGAAAGCCCCTCTGGGAATACAAAGTCGTATTCGCCTGATGGTGGTGGGGTGACTTCCTCACTTTTTAGATGGAAATCCAGAGTTTGCTGATCGACAAGGTTGCCATCGGTATCTTTAATGCGGGTCACTAACATGTGGTGCCCCGGTTCTGATTTGCTCAGCGTGAGTTCTACTTGTTCGCTTGCACCATCTTGAATTGAACCCGTCCAACTTGCTAGTGGTTCGCGATGATGATTGTAAACCGTTAACTCGGCGGTTAAGTCGCCCTCTGCGGTAAGAGTGAGGTCTAAAGCGGTTGGCTCTGTACCAATTATGTACTCACTAGCAAGACCATCAACCGTGAGTGAATAGTCAGGTACTGGCGTTTCAATATTGTAGCCAATTTCAACACGCTCAAGGCCACTGTTTGATTGCAGGTAAATTGGGTTCGTGCCGTACACTGGCGTGAATTTGTCTTCCGAATATTGACCAGCTTGAAGCTTAGTTTGCTCTTGGTTGATTTTACTCGCCAAGGCGTAAGACCAGTTTTTCGCTTGAGTGAGTACGTCGTTACTAATTGCTAGTTCAGTGCGGTACGCAACGTTCTCACCAGATTGATCAAACACGCGAGTGTAAACCGAATCGCCAACCTTTAGATTCATAGTAGGGATGATTTGGCCACCTTGAGTCCACTCAGGAATCACAGGGCCGTCACCATCAAATTTGACATCGATAACGTTGTAGAATGATGCAGCGGTATCACCCACATCCCATACCGTAAGGATGACATGGTACCCTTCGCGTTCAGGCACGTTACATTGGTGGCTCATCTGTTTTGGTGGTTGAACCATATTGCCGTCAACCACACAGAAAGGGTTGAGATCGAACGAGTCGCGTGACAATGAAGCGTTCGGGTTCCAATTCGGTTTTGTGATGTAGTATTTCCAATCACGAGTCACGTGGTTTGCTGTAAAAGTCCATTCAAACGTTTGTGTACCAGATTTTATCGGACGTTTTACCCAGCGGTCGGCGGTTTGTTCGTCTAGTGCAGCTGCTAGAGCCGTTTCTGCGCTGGCAATTTTCCCGTCGCGAGGGCCTGTCTCTGGGAAGCCATCTGGGCCTTCGACGCTTTGTGGTTCATAT
>NZ_JAWOTL010000069.1:0-1808 GCF_033338835.1 Vibrio sp. Vb0888 | reverse complement strand
ATGTTCGTTTGGACTTGGTTGATCACTGCGTTCTTACTTATTGCCGTCATGCCAGTGTTGGCGGGTGCGGTGACGATGGTACTGACCGATAAGTACTTTGGTACCAGCTTCTTTGATGCTGCGGGCGGCGGCGATCCTGTGATGTTCCAACACATTTTCTGGTTCTTTGGTCACCCAGAAGTGTACATCATGATTTTGCCGTCGTTCGGGATCATCTCTGCCATTCTTCCTGCATTTAGTGGCAAAAAGCTGTTTGGCTATCACTCTATGGTGTACGCAACATGCAGTATCGCGCTTCTTTCTTTCCTTGTGTGGGCACACCACATGTTCACGACAGGCATGCCCGTGTTTGCAGAACTGTTCTTTATGTACTGCACCATGTTGATTGCGGTACCGACCGGAGTAAAAGTGTTTAACTGGGTCGCAACCATGTGGCGTGGCGCATTGACCTTTGAAACGCCAATGTTGTTTGCGATTGCGTTTATTGTTCTGTTCACTATTGGCGGATTCTCGGGTTTGATGCTTGCTATTGTGCCGGCGGATTTCCAGTACCACGATACCTATTTTGTGGTTGCGCACTTCCATTATGTCTTGGTGTCTGGCGCGGTCTTCTCAATCATGGCGGCGTCGTATTATTGGTTGCCGAAATGGACGGGGAATATGTACGACCACAAGTTGAGTTTGTGGCATTTCTGGTGCTCAGTCATTTCCGTCAATGTCCTTTTCTTCCCGATGCATTTTTTAGGTTTGGCGGGCATGCCGCGAAGAATCCCTGATTACGCGATTCAATTTGCGGATGTGAACCAAATCGTATCTATCGGCGGCTTTGCCTTTGGTTTGTCGCAACTGATTTTCTTGTGGGTCGTGATCAAGTGCATTCGTGGCGGAGAGAAAGCGTCGGCCAAACCTTGGGAGCGTGCAGAAGGATTAGAGTGGACTGTGCCAAGCCCTGCGCCTCATCACACCTTTAGTACGCCGCCTAAAGTGGATTAACGGAACGAGAGGCGAAGGACATGGCAGACAAATCATCCCACAAAAAGCTCACGATAAAGTTAGTGCTGGCCACTTTTGCCATGTTCGGGTTCGGTTTTGCGCTCGTGCCGCTCTATGACGTGATGTGTGATGCGTTAGGCATCAACGGTAAAACCAGTGATGTTGCAGCGATTCAACCTACGGGGATGCAACCCGATTTGAGCCGGACGATTCGTGTGGAGTTTATGGCACACGTCAACCCAGATATGCCGTGGGAGTTTAAGCCGAAAGTCATTTCGATGAATGTTCATCCAGGTGAAGTCGTGCAAACTGAATACTTGGCATTTAACGAAAGTGGACAAAGGCTGGTGGGGCAGGCGGTGCCTTCCGTTTCTCCCGGCAACGGTGCAGCTTACTTCAACAAAATAGAGTGCTTTTGTTTTACGCAACAGCCGCTGGATGGAAAGCAGCACGCTCAGATGCCATTGATTTTCTATATTGAGCCCGATTTGCCGGACTCAATACATACATTAACGCTGTCTTATACACTCTACAAACTTCCTCCTCCCACAGGCAGTTAGCCTCTCAAGGAGTGAGATACAGGCCAAATAGTGTCTGTAAGGAGAGAACTGATGAGTAATAAACCTGGAACCTATTACGTTCCTGCTCAAAGTAGTTGGCCGATCATTGGCGCGTTTGCTCTGTTTTTAGTCGCCGTCGGTGCGGGCATGACGGTGCAAGGTACTCAAAGTGATGGTGCGGTCGGTGTTGTTGGTCGCATTGTGCTTGCCGTAGGCTTTTTGTTTCTGCTTTACATGTTGGCAGGGTGGTTTAGT
>NZ_JAWOTL010000068.1:0-1812 GCF_033338835.1 Vibrio sp. Vb0888 | reverse complement strand
TGTCGACACGAACGATCCTTTTTGTTCGCTTTGCAGGATAAGTCTATGCATACTCCGCTGCTTTGGAGGTCAAGATGCATACAGCATTCGAACAAATTTTCGATCTTGGCCCATTCAGTTGGCCTGCCCTATTTTGCTGTGCCATCAATGGGTTAATGATTGGCATAGAACGCCAAACCCGTGGTAAACCAGTAGGTATTCGCACAGCAATTCTCATTATTTCAGGCACCTACCTGTTTATGTCGATGGCAGTGTCGTTATCACCAAACACGCTCGACCAAGCTCGTGTGCTTGGTCAGATAATTACTGGCGTCGGCTTCTTGGGTGCAGGCGTGATGATGACGCTGGATGGCAAAATCCATGGCGTCACTTCGGCAGCCGTCATTTGGGTACTGGCAGGGCTCGGTTTGATGATCGGCCTCGGTTACTTAATGCAATCGGTCGTGATTACCTTGCTTGCGTTGAGCGTTCTGCTTGGCGTGGATAAAGCCGAAAACCGTATCAAGGCGTTACGTCGCGGTGTTCATCAAAAAATTCAGCAGCGCAAAACCTCCTCTCGCTTGATCAAATAAGAGAATGGTTGGCCTGTTTCAATTTTCCAATAAAAAAGCCCGCGAACATCGCGGGCTTTTTGGTATCTGGCTTTCGCTAAGATTATTTAGCGAAGTTGATGATAGGTAAACATTTGAAGAAGCCGTTATCCGCACAGTTCAACAGACCAATTTGCACGCCATCGATTTGGTCAGTCATGTTGAAGAAGCCAAGTTGGAAGTTAGACTTTTTAGAAATACTCGCCAGACCAACGTCTGCCATGGTGTAACCTTCTGAGTAGTTCACCGCACTCCAGTTTAGGCCTTTCACGTTGTTCGTGATGTTTACCGCACCAAAGTTCACACCAGTTGTTTGGCCTTGGTTCCAGTTAACCAAACCAAGTGACGCACCTTTCATTTCTTGGTTTACTTTCGCTGCCCCAAAGAACAGACCGAAGTTCACACCCGTAGTACGGTCAGTTTCAGACATACCTAGAACTGAGAAGTCGACGCCTTTTACTTCGTTTACTTGGCCATGCAGTACCGCCAAACGAACACCACCAACAGCAGAGTTTGATGGAGCGTTAGTATGGTCGATCGTTGAAAACATCACAGGGGTGCTGTTCGCAAGAGCAACAGGTGATGCGATAGTGGCTGCAACAGCCAATGACGTCATAAGCTTTTTCATTTTTATCTCCATGATGGTAAGCAGTAATTTACAACATAGTGTAATGTTCAGATTTTGCGCTATTCGGACACAAAAAGTGTTAGCAATAGGTCATATTTAACAATCTGACTATCCTAGAAAAAAATTCATCTCAGTTATTTTTCTGTTTTTCCACTGACGCTGCCGGAACGCATCCCTCACAATTCACATCTTCTTTTACCTGCCCTGAAAAATGCACAGTGGGCAAACACCAGACGCAAAAAAGCCGAGGTTCACACCTCGGCTTTTTGTTCTACTCGGCTTGGAATAGCGTGGGATGATTACATCATGCCCATGCCACCCATACCGCCCATACCACCCATGTCAGGCATGCCTGCACTTTCTTTTTGTGGTAGGTCAGTTACCATCGCTTCTGTTGTGATCATGAGACCAGCTACAGATGCTGCAAATTGTAGAGCGCTACGAGTTACTTTAGTTGGGTCTAGGATACCCATCTCTAGCATGTCGCCGTATTCACCCGTCGCTGCGTTGTAGCCGTAAGAACCTTCACCCGCTTTCACGTTGTTCGCAACAACTGAGTCTTCCTCACCTGCGTTCTTCGTGATTTGACGGATT
>NZ_JAWOTL010000067.1:0-1818 GCF_033338835.1 Vibrio sp. Vb0888 | reverse complement strand
TCGCACTAAACGGCATTTTCGCTATGTCTGAGATCGCGCTAGTCGCGGCGAAAAGCGGTCGACTAAAAATGATGGCCGAAGACAACGCACCTGCTGCGCTCGCTTTAGAACTAAAAAACAACCCTACCCAGTTTCTTTCGACTATCCAAATCGGCATTACTGCCATCGGTCTACTCAGTGGCATTTTTGGTGAAGCGACGCTGTCCATTCCTTTTGAACACTGGCTCGTTGCCCAAGGGCTAGAGCGCGAAGTCGCCACCATTCTTGCGACCACCAGCGTTGTTATTTTGATCACTTACTTCGCGATCATCATCGGCGAGCTCGTACCAAAACGTTTTGCACAAAACAACGCGGAAAGCATCGCAATTGTGGTCGCCTATCCGATTCATTGGTTAGCCAAACTTGCCAGACCTTTTGTGTTCTTACTTACTGTGTCGACAGACGCGTTACTTAAACTTCTGCGCCAAAACGAAAACCAAGGCGAAATCGTCACAGAAGAAGACATCTTTGCCGTCGTCAATGAAGGTTCGGAATCAGGAGCCATCGAACCGCAAGAACAACTGATGATCCGCAAGCTACTGCACCTCAATGATCGTTTAGCCCTGTCTTTAATGACGCCGCGCTGCGACATCCATTTTTTGGACACCAACTTGCCGCTGGATGGGATTCTCAAACACCTACGTCAAACTCAACACTCAGTTTGGCCAGTGTGCAAAGGCGGTTTAGATAATATCATCGGTACCATCTCCTCAAAAGTATTGCTTGATGAGTACGACCATCTGTCTGTTTCGAGACTCGGTAAACTGCTCTAACATCCGCGCTTTGTACCGGAATCGATGAAAGGCTTGCCTCTGCTGAACTACATGCAACAAACCAGCGCAGAGATGGTGTTTATTGTTGATGAATATGGTGACGTGCAAGGCTTAGTCACCTTATACGATTTGCTCAAGTCCATCGCTGGCGAATTAGGAATGGCACCAGAACAAATCTGGGCGAAGCAGCAAAAAGATGGCAGTTGGCTGATGGATGCGCTGATTCCTCTCAACGAACTCAAATACAAACTGGGATTGACCACAATTGAAGGCGAAGAGAGTGAAGGTTTTCAAACCCTCAATGGCTTTTTAACTTGGTGGCTAGGACGCCTTCCACATGCAGGAGAGTTGGTCGACTATGAGGGCTGGCAGTTTGAGGTGTTAAACGTCAAACATCACCGGATTGTACAAGTTAAAGTGAGCCGAGAGACAGAGTCGGAAACAACCACCGACGCCAACGATGGCGACGCTAACCCATAAAGTTAGGCTGCAAACCTTTCGCCAGCTTCTGCCTAACTTTGTAAGAGACGTCACTCAACGTAATGCTCCCTTTGCTGTGACGATCGATGCCTGCATTTTGTCGGTAAGCGATCGAACCTTGTTTGAACAGCACGTGTGAGGGTGATTTCCCGATTGCCGCGGGGTAGAGAATCGCCATGTAAACATCTTCCAACGAAGACATTCGGTGTCGATAAGGCCAAAAGTAAGCTTTCACATAATCGAGCTGTTCAACGGCGCTCATCATGGCGAGATGCTTAGTGCTCGTCCCCAAGTTTTTCGCGGTTGCGGGCATGAACTGAATCAGACCTGTCGCCCCACTCCCAGAGCCGTTTCTAATGCTAGGGCTGAACGTTTCAGCCGTCTCAAAGGCCATACAAGCCATTAGATGATTCGGGTTGATTTCTAGCTCAGAGCAAATTTCGACCACTTTGCTTTTGAAGGCAGGACTAACTCGCTGTCCCCATGCCAAAACATGCTCAGAAGGCTCTTGAAATGGCTCGGGAGA
>NZ_JAWOTL010000066.1:0-1833 GCF_033338835.1 Vibrio sp. Vb0888 | reverse complement strand
ATGGCGGATACCTACCTGCGACCACAGCAAGCAGAACAAGGTAAGAGCATTAAACTGGCCGTGCCGCAATCTCAGCAATACCAGTTTTCTGCCAAAGTGTTAGAAGTGAAAACTCGCTAATACGGGTCTGATATTCTTTGTCGAGCGTATCTTGCCACGCTGACGCGTGAGGCTTAGGTCGCTAAGTTTAGATAGGCTCGACAAAGTAATAAATCGCGAAGAAGTGACACACACAACCCGCTAAAACGAAGCCGTGCCAAATCGCATGGTTAAAGGGAATGCGCTTCGCTACGTAGAAAATCACCCCTAGCGAGTACACCAAACCGCCCACCGCAAGCAGCGTAAGTCCACCGATATCCAGATTGATCGCCAACTGATAAATCACAATCAACGACAGCCATCCCATCACCAAATAAGTCATCAGCGACAACTTCTTAAAGCGATAAACAAACGCGACCTTCATGATGATGCCGAGCAAAGCAATGCTCCAGATAACTATCATCAAGCCAAACGCAAGTGGCGTGCGTAAACTCACCAACAAAAATGGCGTGTAACTGCCAGCAATAAGCAGATAAATAGCGCAATGGTCGAAGGTTTTCAGCCAGCGTTTCGCTTTAGGGTGAGGGATCGCGTGGTACAGCGTTGAGGCTAAAAACAGCACAATAATACTGGAGCCGTAGATCGCCATGCTTGTCACGGTCAATGTGTCAGCTTGGTGGTTTGTCGCTTTGATTAACAACAGGATTAACCCGACGATGCCGAAAATCATCCCAATACCGTGCGTGATGGTGTTGGCAAGCTCTTCACTTTGACTGTATTGAGGTTTCTGCGGTGAGGACATCAATGCGCCTATACTAGAGTTTGGAATATTCGCTCTAGTATGGCACATTAAGCGTACACGTGTAAGCTAAAATTAAGACTCGTGAATCGCGGTCGTTTGGTCGAGGTAATTGAGGACAAGCTCACCCACTTCTTCCAGGTTTGTTGTCACCGGAATACACAGTTCGCGCTTGAGTTTTCCACTGCCGAGCAAGCTGGCAAGCATACCGCGAGAGCCACTGCGAGTGCGGTCAATCTCAAACCAAAGCTTGAGGTTTTGCTCATCGCGATGCGCGACAAACTCTAACTCGCGCCATACGCCATGATATGGGCCATCAGTGGGCACCATTTCAAACTCTTGTACAAATGGCAGTTCGAAACCTTTTACCTCTTCGCATTCGACTTGGCGAATACGCAAGCCTTGGGCTTCAAACGCTTACCATATTGCATCCTGAAGTGGTTCCGGTCGAACTGTGATAATGGCTTTGGCGGTAGGGTCAAGCGCCATCGCCACTTCTAAGCCGGTTTCTAGCCAGACTTTTGCATCGCCGATGGTCACTGGCGTGTTCCAAGGCACGTCGAGTTTGACGTCGAAGGTGCGCTCTTCACCAGGATGAATCGTAAAGGCGTACGGGAGATTCCATTTCGCCAAGACATGCGTTTGCGGTACTCGACGCATGCTGTGCCCTTCTCGCGCACCACGGTCGTCCGGAGCCTCTGCGATGTAGCGGCAACAAAGCTTCATATCGATATTATCGATCGCTTGTTCTGTCGCGCCACCATAAACGTGAATAGAAACATCCACACTTTGACCGGGATAAAGCACATCCTGATTTAGAATCGAATCTACCTTAGCGCTGCCGATCCCAAAGCTCGCAAGTGTCTTCTTCAAAAATGACATATGCACCTCCTTTGTCGAGATCTCATACTACTGCTGATCATGGGATCAAAACAAATTTTTGCGTCGATCCGAGCGACAAAATAACAAAATCGAGAGAATTCAATTGCTCAACT
>NZ_JAWOTL010000065.1:0-1844 GCF_033338835.1 Vibrio sp. Vb0888 | reverse complement strand
CACCGATTCAAAATGTGCCAGAAAAATACTGGGATATTGCGAAAGAAGGTATGCGCCGTGTAAACCATGGTACTCGTGGTACGGCTCGTCGTTCTTTCTACAATATGAGCTACCAGACAGCCGGTAAATCAGGTACAGCGCAGGTCTTTGGCTTGGGCGAGAACGAAGAGTACAACGCAGATGAAATCGCGGAACACTTGCGTGACCACGCCCTGTTTACGGGCTTTGCTCCGTTTGACGATCCAAAAGTTATCGTTACGCTCGTGCTAGAAAACGCAGGTGGTGGATCAAGTAACGGTGGTCCAATGGCGAGAAAGATCTTTGACCGAGTGGTACTTGGCCCAGAAGAAATCAAACCAGAAGATGACAAAACCAACGCGCAAAAAGAGGTTACACGCTAATGAAGATGGATCCCTCTACAGGTAAAAATCGCGCCTTGTTTGAGCGCTTCCATATCGACTTGCCCCTCCTACTCGGCATCTTTGCTTTAATGGGTTTTGGTCTTGTGAGCATGTACAGTGCCAGCGGACAAAGTTTGGAGATGATGGATCGCCAAGCAATGCGCATGGTATTGTCTCTTGTCGTGATGGTGGTTCTGGCTCAACTTTCTCCACGAACGTATGAAAGCCTGGCGCCACTAATGTTTGTTGCCGGTGTAGTTTTACTATTTGGCGTACTGTTCTTTGGAGAAGCCTCGAAAGGTGCGCAACGCTGGCTCAACCTAGGCTTTGTTCGATTCCAACCGTCCGAATTACTCAAACTTGCGGTACCGTTGATGGTTGCGCGCTATATCGGTCGCCAACCATTACCACCAACATTCCGAACGCTGATTGTTGCGCTAATCATGGTGTGCTTACCAACGATTCTTATCGCGAAACAACCAGATTTGGGAACGTCGATTCTGATTGCGGCTTCAGGTATTTTCGTTATTTTCCTAGCAGGCATCAGTTGGAAGATCATCGCAGCGGCTGCCATTGCCTTAGGTGGTTTCATACCAATTTTGTGGTTCTTCTTGATGCGCGAATACCAAAAGGTTCGCGTTCGTACTCTGTTCAATCCAGAATCTGACCCACTTGGCTCTGGTTACCAAATCATTCAGTCGCTGATTGCGATCGGTTCGGGCGGTATGAAAGGCAAAGGTTGGATGAATGCCACACAAGGAACACTGGGCTTTATTCCAGAAAGTCATACCGACTTTATCTTTTCAACCTATGCGGAGGAATGGGGGTTCATTGGCTGTGTGGTATTGCTGGCGCTATACCTATTTATTACAGCACGGGTGATGTTGCTAGCATGCCAATCTGAGCACTTTTTTAGTCGCTTAGTCAGTGGCACCTTGGCGATGAGCTTCTTCCTCTACGCCTTTATTAATACTGGAATGGTGAGTGGATTGTTGCCAGTAATGGGAAGCCCGCTTCCATTCTTTAGTTACGGCGGAACTGCCATGCTGACACAGGGCATCTGCTTTGGCGTAATCATGTCTCTGTGTTACTCCAAATACCGTAATACTTAGCGCTACTCGCAATATTTAGCACGATCAAAAAAGGCTTCCCTCGGGAAGCCTTTTTTACAACAACGAAAGCTAAAAATTATAGCTCAGCGTTGTGGTATACCTGCTGAACGTCGTCACAGTCATCTAGAAGGTCTAGGAACTTCTGGAATTTCTCTGCGTCTTCACCCGCTACTGGCGTTTGAGTTTGAGGAACGAAAGTGATTTCTTCCACATCAATTGTCAGATCAGGGAATGCTGCGTTTAGCGCTGTTTTCGTTTTGAAGAACTCAGTGTGAGGAGCAAATACTGTGATCACACCATCTTCCAGTTCAACGTCAGTTACGTCTACGTC
>NZ_JAWOTL010000064.1:0-1862 GCF_033338835.1 Vibrio sp. Vb0888 | reverse complement strand
GAATAAACTTACAGCAGCATTGTTGCTGCAACAAACATCAAGAATATTGCGAATATTTTCTTTAATACCGCAGTAGGAAGATTGGTCGCGAGCTTCGCCCCCACTTTCGTGGTCAACATCGAAGTCATCGCAATCGCAAGTAACGCAGGAAGGTAAACATAACCAATACTGTACGCAGGTAAGCCTTCAACCTTATAGCCGTGCAAAATAAAGCCGATCATGCCAGAGATGGCGATGATGCAGCCACAAACTGACGATGAGCCGACCGCTTTACGCATTTCTACGCCGTGCTTGTTGAGAAAAGGCACAGATAAAGAACCACCACCGATACCAGCTAAGCTAGAAACCACACCAATTCCCGTTCCGTACATCATAGTGACCGGACTACTCGGCATTGGCTTCTCACTTTTTACTTTAATGGATCGGAACATCTGCACAGCTAGACACAGTACAATGACACCAAATACTTTCGGCAAGTAATGAGTTGGGATCCATTCGGCAATGTTGGCACCAACAAAACCGCCAATCACCACTCCGGGCATTAGCCACTTCACAACAAACATATCTACGTTGCCAAGTTTAAGATGGTTGAGAGCAGAAGAACCTGATGTGACGATAATGCTTGCCAGAGATGTCGCAAGCGCCATGTGCATGCTCATTTCTGGAGAAATGCCCGCCCAAGGCAGCAAAAATAACAACGCAGGTACGACGATTAATCCGCCCCCAATGCCGAGTAGCCCCGCCATCACACCAACAAAAGCGCCCAGCGCCAGCAATAACAAAAATAAAGAGACGGTCACGATTACCTACTTTTTCCCTGCACGAACGAAGCCTGCAAAACCTTGTTGGATAAAGAAATCATGCATCATTTGATGAATCTCCTCTCCGTACGATTTTGTCATCGCCTGTTCTGCTAGTTTTTCTAGTTCCTGTTGTTGGCTATGACGAATCAAATACTTCACCTTAGCCACGTTAGATGTGTTCATACTTAAGCTGGTGTATCCCAACCCAAGTAATAAGAGCGCACCAAATGGATCACCGGCTAATTCACCGCAGATGCACACTGGCACATGATATTTATCGCACACGTCATGAATCTGTTTGAGTGCTAACAGCACTGCCGGATGCATGGATTCATAGACATCAGCGACGCGGGAATTGTTCCGATCCACCGCCAGTAAATACTGAGTTAAGTCGTTAGTACCAACAGAGACAAAATCCACTCGATGCGCGATGGCAGGAAGCAGATATACCATCGATGGTACTTCGATCATCACCCCGACCTTTGGAGCCTGGATACGCTCATCAAGCAAGACAACTTCGCTGTAGGCTTGGTTGATCAGCGTCATCGCATCATCCAGCTCTTTAATACCAGATACCATGGGTAACAAGATACTTAAATTACCACTTTCAGCACTGGCTCTTAGCATCGCACGCAATTGAATCAAAAAGATATCAGGATGATCTAACGTAAAGCGAATCCCGCGCCAACCTAAAAACGGATTGTCCTCTTCGATTGGCAGGTATGGCAATGGTTTATCACCACCGATGTCCAGAGTACGCATCACCACGCGTTGGTTCGAGTAGCTGTTTAATATTGCTCGATATTGATGATACTGCTCATCTTCCGATGGAAAGTGATGTTGAAGTAAAAATGCAATTTCAGTTCGATATAAACCGACACCATCGACGCCCGTATTAATGGCAATGTTGCTATCGGCACTGAGACCCGCATTCAGCATCACTTCAATGTGCTGGTTATCTAACGTTACGGCAGGTAACGCGAGGTCTTTATTGACCATCGCGAAGAGCTCTGACTCTTCACTAACTAAACTGCGATACTCACGTAACAGCTGGCGGTT
>NZ_JAWOTL010000063.1:0-1902 GCF_033338835.1 Vibrio sp. Vb0888 | reverse complement strand
TGAAGCCAGACGACGAGCGCGTTTACGCTCACACAAAAGTCGTTGGTGGCGGTGAAAGCACCAGCATTACATTCAGCACGGAAAAAATGACGGCTGGCGGTGATTACTCATTCTTCTGCTCATTCCCTGGTCACTGGGCGATCATGCAGGGTAAATTTGAGTTCAAATAATCGTTGAATTCAATTTGAGTGTGACTAAAGGGAAGCGCGTGCTTCCCTTTTTACTACGCGAATCGGGTCATGCTCTCTCATCCGATAAGTCTTGTCTCGGCATCGGTTTGGCCAGATAAAAACCTTGTACTTTGTCGACGCCACATTGCGCGACGAACTCGTATTCTGCTTGAGTTTCTACGCCCTCGGCTACGACTTCGCAGTTGGCAATGTGCCCGAGTTTAGCCACAATTCGGTATAACTCGCGCCCCTTTTCATCTGTGGCATCAAGCAGTAATGAACGGTCGAGTTTGATCTTATCAAACGGATATTTGAGCAAATGCGGAAACGAAGCATAACCCGTTCCGAAATCATCCATTGCAATGCGAATACCACACGCTTGCAGCGCGATCATCGTATTGGTCAACGACACTTTATCGTTTAACACCGCCTCTCCGGTTATCTCGATTTCTAACCAATCTGGGGACACGCCATAGTGCTCAAGTCGCCCTTGTAAGTGCTGAACAAAATCCGCTTGTTCGATCGTCGAAACCGAAATATTGATCGCAACTCGACGTGACGGCGATAACGACATTGTTTTCATGTCCGACAGCACTTTTTCGATGACCAACTTATCAAGTAGCGGCATGGCATCAAGCATTTGGAAGTCACTGATGAACGTTGGAGGGCACAGTTTTCCCTCTTTATCGATGTAACGAATCAGCGCTTCATAGGAGAACACTTTCTCATCATGCGTCGATTGTAGCTTTTGATAAAACATCACCAGCTCCCCTTCTCGCAGAATTGAAGTCAAACGCTTCTGAGCTGATGATTTGTTGATAATGTATATGTTTGAATCTTTCACGCTATTAAGCAGAGACTTAAACAGCGATTGTTCAATACCATTCAAAGCATTGTTCAGCCCGAATTGACTCGCGTGTTTACCAGCATAAGCAAGATAAAAAGGTCGATAGATCAATACTCCTGCCGCGATCACTATCAGTTGAAGTATTGTGCCTTGAATATGATTTCCCATTGCGACATATCCACTGATTAACGGCGGCGTCATCCAATTCACGATCTTCTCGACAGGATCAATCATACCCGACGCAATGCTCGCATAAGTGATCACGAAGCTCACCAAAGGCACCAGCACAAATGGGATGATGAGAATGGGGTTAAAGATGATCGGCAAACCAAACAGCAACACTTCATTAATGTCGAACATCACCAATGGCGCAGCCGCCAACGCCAACATGATGTGGTTGCGCCCTCTCGCAAAAATCAGGATACCTAGAAGCAAACAGACGCTGTTTCCCGAGCCGTCCATAGACAAAAAGGCGTCGTAAAAACCTTGGCTGATAACGTTAAGCGACGCTTCGCCAGCTTGCCAAGCAGCCATGTTGGCTTCGGTCGCAGCGTATATCTGCTGCTTGATGGCAAACAACATGTTGTGAGCATTGATGCCCGTCGCCCCTAGCAACCCCAAAACGGTTTGATAGATTAAACCGCCTTCAAGCGTTAAAGGATCGACGCCGATACTGCGCACTGCGCCACTAAACCACACCATGATCGCCGCAGTGACGTGAGACAGGCTTACCGCGACAAGAACAAATACGAAAAAGTGCAAAACGTCTTTAAACAGCCGAGAAGTAAAGTCCAGTGCTTGGGGTTCAAGCAATTGAATTCTCAAATGTTTGCAGTACAAATACGACATCATGGCGCTGATCAGCGCCAACAGAGAGTTATTGGG
>NZ_JAWOTL010000062.1:0-1923 GCF_033338835.1 Vibrio sp. Vb0888 | reverse complement strand
GGCGAAGATTTAGAAGTATTCCAAAATGCATTTGGTTGTACGCCATTTCCAATGGTCGATACACAGTTAATGGCGGCGTTTCTTGGCCACGGGCTGTCAACAGGTTTCGCAACGCTGGTGGAAGAATACTTAGGTGTTGCGTTGGACAAGAGTGAATCTCGCACCGACTGGATGGCTCGTCCTCTCACGCAAAAGCAACTTGATTATGCAGCGGCAGACGTTCACTACTTGTTGCCACTTTACGAAAAATTGCTCGATAAAGTCACTGAAGCTGGTTGGTGGGAAGCGGTGCAGCAAGAGAGCGACTTGTTGGTTTCCAAACGCATTCGCGAAACCAACGAAGAAAATGCGTACCTTGATATTAAAGGAGCGTGGCAACTTAAACCGTCAGAGTTAGCTGTGTTAAAGCCGCTAGCGACTTGGCGTTATCGTGAAGCAATCAAGCGCGATTTAGCACTAAACTTCATCTTCAAAGAGGGTGATTTGCTAACGGTTGCTCGTTTAGGTTTAACAAGCTTTAAAAAGATGGAAGCGGAAGGGATGGATAGCCGCGCGGTCAATCGTCACGGTACTAAAATTGCGGCCATCGTGAAAAAGGCTAAGCAAACGCCACCAGAAGAATACCCAGCTAAAATTGATCGCCTGATGGATTACCCTGGCTATAAGCAGGTTTTCAAAAACATGAAAGATGTCGTGAAAAGTGCTGCGCAAAAATCAGGGTTAGCGACCGAGTTTTTAGCATCGAAAAAGCAGATTAACCAGCTCATCAGTTGGGTGTGGAAGAAGGATCGTGATCCTGCTCGCTTGCCTGATGTTATGCAAGGTTGGCGTCTAGAGTTATTGGGCGAAAAAATGAATAAGGCGTTGAAATAAGCGCAAACTAAAAAGGTTGACCAAATGGTCAACCTTTTTTCGACACGCACATTGTTGTGCGCTGCATATTGCGTTGAGAATAAAGCCTTACTTCTCGTCGTCAGGCAGTTTCACGTTGAGCTCAAGTACAGAAATGTCGTCATCCTTATGCTCAAAGGTTAAATCAACCATGTTCGGGTCAATGTCTACGTATTTACTGATCACCTTCAGAATGTCTTCTTTAAGCTGAGGTAAGTACGAAGGCGCAGGGTCATTTTGGCTGCGGCGTTCAGCCACGATGATTTGTAAGCGCTCTTTCGCCAGACTTGCAGACGTTTTTTTCTGCGGGCGGAAAAATTCTAATAATGACATGTCTAGCCTCCGAACAGTCGTTTAAAGAGTCCTTTCTTCTCCTCAGTAAGGAAACGAAATTCAACTTGATTGCCTAGTAAGCGATCAACGGTGTCAGAGTACGCCATGCCCGCATCGGTGTTTTCGTCGAATGTGACCGGCACACCTTTGTTTGATGCGTTAAGTACCGCTTGGCTTTCAGGAATCACGCCCAATAGTGGGATGTGTAGGATTTCTTCTACGTCTTCCACACTCAACATTTCACCTTGGTTTACACGCGTAGGGTTGTAACGTGTCAGTAGAAGGTGTTGCTTCACTGGCTCTAGCCCTTGCTCAGCGCGTAGAGACTTAGAATCTAGGATGCCTAGAATGCGGTCTGAGTCGCGTACTGAAGATACTTCAGGGTTAGTCGTTACAATCGCTTCATCTGCGTAGTACAACGCCATGAGCGCGCCTTGCTCGATACCTGCTGGTGAGTCACAGATGATGAAATCAAAGCCCATTTCATCTAGCTCAGTGAAAACTCGTTGCACGCCGTCTTTCGTTAGCGCATCTTTGTCACGAGTTTGGGATGCTGGAAGAATGAAAAGATTGTCTGTGCGCTTATCTTTGATTAGCGCTTGGTTTAATGTCGCTTCGCCGTTAATGACGTTCACAAAGTCATAAACTACACGGCGCTCACAACCCATGATTAGGTCGAGGTTACGCAAGCCGATATCG
>NZ_JAWOTL010000061.1:0-1963 GCF_033338835.1 Vibrio sp. Vb0888 | reverse complement strand
CGCTTCTCTGGTACTGAGCCATTACTACGTATTTTTGCAGAAATGCAAGATAAGGACACTGCGGAACGTGTTCTTCAACAGTTTAAAGACTTCTTGTCTCTATAACTGACCTTGTGCCCGCTTCGAGCACAATGATGAGAGCCGACGCTGTCTGGAAAAGGCGATCATCAACAGGAGAAGAGCACTTGCCCGGCATCACTGCCGGGCTTTTTTATATCTACAAATCGAGAATGGATTCGCAATCCCGTATGCAGAGGCATTAAGCGAACGCTAGCACGCCTTGAGTTTCGATCTTCACAGCAACGCGCTCACCGATATGAAGCGGCTGTGATGCGATAGCCAGTAGACGATCACCATTAGCATCAATCACATAACGACAATGATCACCCATGAAGTGCTGCTCAAGCACAGTGACCGCACTGTCTTCATCCGATTGAATTTGGACATGTTGTGGTCGCAGTAGTAATGAACAAGCAGATTGCATTTGAATCTCTTGCTGCGTACTCGCCTCAACTACACCAATATGGGTTTCGTATTCCGTATCTGAAATGCGCGTTGCGGCTAGGTAGCTACCACCACCTAAGAAGTCTGCAACAAACTTGCTCGAAGGTTGGTAGTAGAGTTCTGAAGCCGTGCCGTATTGCTCAATAACACCGTGGTTCATCACCGCCATCTTGTCGGCAAACGCAAATGCTTCTTCACGACTGTGAGTCACGAAAATCGCAGTAACGCCTTGTGCCTTAAAAATCTTACGGATCTCGCTGATTAACTCGTGACGAACCTGAGTATCAATATTGGAAAACGGTTCATCCAAAAGCAGTAAATCAGGGCTGTAAGCCAGAGAACGGGCAATCGCAACGCGCTGTTGTTGTCCACCAGAAAGCTGATGTGGATAACGATCGGCGTAACCTTGAAGGTGCACGAGTTCTAGCATTTCATCGACTTTCGCGCGCTTTTCTTGTGCAGATTGATGCTTCAAGCCAAAGGCTATATTTTGCGCAACTGTCAGATGAGGAAATAGTGCATAATCTTGGAAGATCATTCCGATATTGCGCTCTTCTGGCGGCAACCAATTTTCACCATCATCAATCGTCTGACAATTTAAGCTCATTTGACCAGAAGTAAGAGGCAGCAAACCAGCAATCGCTTTCAACAATGTCGTTTTGCCACAACCACTCGCCCCTAAAAGACAAACGATTTGCCCCTGTTCCACTTCTAGCGACAAAGACTCTAAAACGGTTTGAGCATCGTATTGGCAAGTTAGGTTTTTAATTGATAGTGCGCAGCTCATCAGTGATTTTGCTCCAGTGAACGGTTAACAACAACAAGCGGGATCAACCCAACAAGAACCAACAATACAGCAGGCAGAGCTGCCAATTCTAAATGCTCATCCGAGGCAAAGTTATATACGTATGTTGCCAGTGTTTCAAAATTGAATGGACGCAGAAGCAGAGAGGCATTGAGCTCTTTCATCGACTCAATAAACACCAACAATGCCGCAATCAGTGCACCACGTTTTACCAGTGGAAAGTGCACTCGCCACAGCATCGTATTTGGCGTACATCCCATCGTGCGTGACGCCATATCTAACGATGGAGAAATTTTATTTAGATTACTTTCGATACTACCAATCGCAACAGCTGAGAAACGCACCACCATCGCAAAGATCAACGCAAACATTGAGCCTGAGAAAATCAGTCCCGGCCTACCCCATTCCATCGCCTTCGCAATATCGTTTACGCGATAGTCCATAAACAGCACGGCAACCATCACGCCGATAGCCAATACCGTTCCAGGTACTGCGTAGCCCATTGAGGAAAGGCGCATAAAAGCAAGGCTTTCACGTTTGCCATTGACTCGGTGGGTAAAGTTAACAATAAGAGCAACAGCCACGCCGATGATCGCAGCAATGACAGACACAACAAGACTGTTCCACGCATACTCACGGAATTCTGGTGTCCAG
>NZ_JAWOTL010000060.1:0-1968 GCF_033338835.1 Vibrio sp. Vb0888 | reverse complement strand
GTAAATCGAGATTTCTTTCTAGTTTGTCACGGACAGGTGGCTCACCCACCAAGTACACCACCGACCCTATCGTAGCGATAAAAAAACACAGATACAGTGTGAGAGCGAGAATGCTTTTTTTTCTAAGTGACGAACGAATTTCCATATCTGTAGACGAATCATTCCCTAATATCGATTTATCACTAATTGATTGGTAAGATGAGCGCAACCAATCAGCCCATTAACAAATGGTATTCTATTTTGAAACTACAAGACATGCTTTCTCTTCCAGAACTTGATGGAAAACTACTAAACCTAGCAAAAACTCAAGGCTTTGTAACCGCGATGGCATCAGCGCCAAACGTGTTGAACCCTCAAGAGTGGCTGCCATTCTTATGGGGCGGCGAAGAGACAGCACCTTTCTCAGATGGTGAACAACTAGAACTGTACATTGATGAAATTGTACAAATGTGGAACCAAACTCGACCAGCTTTGCTAGAAGGTTCTTGGCAATGGCCTGAAGGTTGTACTCTCGATGAGCAAGACATTGTCTCAGCAAGCACTCGTGATTTCTGTGAAGGTGTACTTCAAGGTTGGCAACTGACGCGTGATGATTGGGAAACGTTAATGCCAGAAGACGGCGAAGACAGCGCCCTATTGGGTGGTGTGCTGCTCTCTCTTACTATGTTGTACGATCCAGAAACCACCATTGCAACGCTTGCAGAGCAAGGCATGGAAGGCTTAGAGCAATTTGAAGAGATCTTCAATGCTATACCTGTGATGCTATGTGGTCTTACTCAACGCGGTGTTGCGTTGGCTGAAGAGCAATAAAATAACGGAATCGTTGATCATTGAAATTGAACATCTGATATGAAAAAGCTCTCCGAATGGAGAGCTTTTTCATTACGTCAAAATCACATGTGGAATGTAGCGCGCCATATCTTGTGTCACTAGGCTACTGTCTTCACGAATCGAAATACCCGCCGCTCTATCATTGACGAGCCAACTACCGATTAACGTATGGTTCTGCCCAAACTTAGGCAACGGATGATATTTCTGAACGATATTGAACTTCGATTCATAAGGCCCCGGCGTTTTCACCAAGCGCTTTCCATCTTTGACGATCTCAATATTCGCCCCCTCTCGCGAGAATAACGGTTTGATGACATAATCGTTCAAACAAGTCACGTTTGGGTCATTAGCAAAATAGGCAGGCAAAAGATTGGGATGATTTGGAAAGCGTTCCCACAACAATGGCAAAAGTGCTTTATTGGACAAAATCGATTTCCACATGGGTTCTAGCCAGTTGACGTTTGCAGTCGCTAAGTATTTCGCGTATTCCTCTTCAAACATGAATTCCCAAGGATAAAGTTTGAACATCCAACGAATGGCTCGTTCGTCCACATCCACAAATTTTCCGTCTTCCGTTACACCAATATCTTCGACGTACACAAAAGCTGTCGCTAGCCCCGCCTCGCGCGCGCAATCTTCTAAATACTGGACAGTCGCTTTATCTTCTTCTGTGTACTTGCAACAGCTAAAGTGGAGAGTTTGTCCCGGTTGATATTTGGCTATCTCCGCAAAACGCTCAATTAGAAAGTCTTGAAGAATATTGAATTGATCCGCAGCTTGATGAATTCGACCTTTGTTAACTACATCTTCCAGCCACACCCATTGCCAAAAACCCGTTTCAAACAAACTTGTCGGTGTATCGGCATTGTTTTCGAGTAGCTTTGCTGGTGATGTTCCGTTATACGCAAAATCCAAACGAGAATAGAGTGAAGGCTCTTTTCGTTGCCACGAAGACGCTACCTGTTCCCACATCAACTCAGGAATCGCACATTTCGTCAGTAGTTGCTCACAGCGAACCACCTCATCCACAATAGACAAGCACATCTGATGCAGTTCTTCAGTGGGAGATTCTAGGTCGTGCTCGATTTGCTCCAGCGTAAATTGGTAGTAAGCACTCTCATCCCAATACGGTTGCCC
>NZ_JAWOTL010000059.1:0-1977 GCF_033338835.1 Vibrio sp. Vb0888 | reverse complement strand
ACTGCTATGTTAACCATTTTCTTGAGCTTTCTATGTCTGCCCAAATGCTATCTGCTGTTCCTTTAACTTCTCTATCAGGAGTTGGCGCCAAAGTCGCAGAAAAACTCGCTAAAGTCGGCTTGCATAGCGTTCAAGATTTGTTGTTCCACCTGCCTCTACGCTACGAAGATCGCACCCGCATTTATCCTATTGCCAAACTGCACGCAGGCCTTTGGGCTGCGGTACAAGGTAAAGTCATGACCGTCGATACCATTTTTGGTAAACGCAAAATGCTGACAGTCAAAATCAGTGACGGCAATGGCACCATCACGCTGCGTTTTTTCAACTTTACTGCAGCGATGAAGAACAATTTTTCACAGGGTAAGTTAGTACACGCTTACGGAGAAATTAAGCGTGGTGGTATGGGGCTGGAAATTGTGCACCCTGACTACAAATTTTACGCCAGTGAACAAAAGCCAGATGTGGAACAAAGCTTAACCCCGGTTTATCCAACCACAGATGGCCTGCGTCAAATCACCTTACGTAACCTTACTAAGCAAGCATTGGCGCTACTCGATAAAGCGGCAGTGCAAGAATTGCTACCTTCTGGCTTGTATAACCATCAGATTACTATGTCGCAGGCGTTGCACACCATTCATCGCCCGCCGCCAACGATTAATTTAGATGAATTTGATGAAGGTAAGCACCCCGCTCAAATCCGTTTGATCATGGAAGAGTTGCTCGCTCAGAACTTATCGATGTTGGCGGTGCGCAGTAAAGGTCAGCAAGATATCGCCTTACCGCTCGCACCATGTGACAAACTGAAAAAACAACTGTTGGCGCAACTGCCGTTTTCTCCGACCAATGCTCAAGCACGCGTGGTGAAAGAGATTGAATCCGACCTCGAAAAGCCGCATCCAATGATGCGTCTTGTCCAAGGTGACGTAGGCTCAGGAAAAACATTGGTTGCCGCGCTAGCCGCGGTCAGAGCCATTGAGCACGGTTACCAAGTGGCTTTAATGGCACCAACTGAGCTGCTCGCCGAACAACACGCCATCAATTTCGCCAACTGGTTTGAAGCCATGGGCATTCAAGTAGGCTGGCTTGCTGGTAAGCTCAAGGGCAAAGCCAAAGAGACGGAACTGGCTCGCATTGCCAGCGGTGAAGCGCAAATGATAGTGGGTACTCACGCCCTCTTCCAAGAACATGTGGAATTTCATCACCTAGCTTTAGTCATCATTGATGAGCAGCACCGCTTTGGCGTCCATCAGCGATTAGAGTTACGTGAGAAAGGGGCAAAACAAGGCGCGTATCCGCATTAGCTCATCATGACTGCGACTCCGATTCCTCGCACACTAGCAATGACAGCGTATGCTGATTTAGAAACGTCGGTGATAGACGAATTACCACCAGGCCGAACGCCAATTCAAACCGTCGCCATTCCAGATACCAAACGTGACGACATTGTCGAGCGGGTACGAAACGCTTGTCTTAACGAAGGCAAGCAAGCGTATTGGGTGTGTACGCTGATCGATGAATCAGAAGTGTTAGAAGCGCAAGCCGCAGCAGACACCGCTGAAGAGCTGCAGCGCAAGCTACCAGATGTAAAAATTGGCCTAGTTCATGGCCGTATGAAACCCGCCGAAAAGCAAGCTGTCATGCAAGAGTTTAAAGACAACAAGCTCCACCTGCTCGTAGCCACGACGGTGATAGAAGTTGGCGTAGACGTGCCAAACTCTAGCTTGATGATCATAGAAAACCCTGAACGCCTTGGTTTGGCGCAATTACACCAGTTAAGAGGCCGCGTCGGTCGAGGCTCGGTTGCCAGTCACTGTGTCCTGCTGTACCACTCCCCTCTGTCGAAAACCGCGCAAAAACGCCTCGGTGTGCTGCGTGAAAGTAACGATGGCTTTGTTATTGCGCAGAAAGACCTAGAGATCCGCGGGCCCGGCGAATTATTGGGCACCAAACAAACAGGCTTGGCTGATTTCAAAATTG
>NZ_JAWOTL010000058.1:0-2029 GCF_033338835.1 Vibrio sp. Vb0888 | reverse complement strand
CGTACCAACTTCACCTGTCACCTTAATCACCCCTTCTCCCATCTGCACGGCGGCTAAGATGGTTTGAATCGCCTCATAGTGAGGCACTAACCCCAAAAACATTTCCGTATTTGGGGTCAGTGAGAAAGGTTGAACTCGAAATCCAAAATGCGACAAGTACATAACGAATCACAAACTCTTTGAAAAGCTAACGTTTCTTCTGCGCTTATTGCGCATCAGGGAACCACTCTTGCAGCAAATCACGCGAGCGCTCTAGCTCTTTTTGCCAAGAGTTCACGCCAACAACGGTCGGTTTAAGCAGAATAACTAGCTCGGTTTTTTGTGTCACATTCGAAGTGTTGCGGAACAAGTGACCCAGAGCTGGCACGTCGCCAAGGAATGGGACTTTTGACACTTGCTCGACATTTTGTTGCTTCATCAAGCCGCCGATAACCACAACATCGCCATCTTTCGCACGAATGACCGAATCAGATTCTCGAATCGAGCTTTTTGCCAAAGGCAATTGAATGTTTTGAAAATCACCACCAAGATTTAACTGCTTCACTTCTTCTGTGACTTCAATGACCGCTGGATGCACATGCAAGAACACGTTGCCCTTGTTGTCGATTTGTGGCGTCACATCAAGTGAAATGCCCGAGAAGAATGGCGTCAGTTCTACTTCAGGAACCGCATTAGAGTTTTCACCATTACCCGCATTACTGGAAAGCTCAGTTACGAAGTACTGATCGGTACCAACTTTGATCACTGATTTTTGGTTGTTCGCCGCCGTAATACGTGGGCTTGAGAGTACATTGAGGGCGCCTTGCGTCGACATAAAGTTTAATACAGCCTCGAAGTTACCATCAGATATCGTAACGTTGGTTTGACCGCCAAGAAGCGTACCAATCGCATCTAATGGAGGCAGAGCAGAAGCGGGGCGATTAACAATGATACTGCCTGAGTTACCAATTGACGCCGATAAGTTCGACCAGTTAATACCTTGCTGGTAACCATCGCTAAGCGTGACTTCTAAGATTTTCGCTTCAAGAATCACTTGGCGTTGCATTCGTTCTTGAGACACACCCAAAAACTCACGCACTTCACGAATATCATCAGGGAAAGCTCGCACGGTGATCACACCAGCTTGTGGCGTAACTACCACACTTTGGCCTTTACCCGAACCAATTAAGTTCGCCACCGCTTGTTGCAACATTGGCCAAAACTCACTTTCGGTGATGGTTTCAATGCGCGTTCCGCCTGTTGATGTCGTCGAGCTATCGTTGCCGTTATTGCTGTTGTTAGAATCTGAAGAGTCTGAGCTGTCAGAGCTACCACCAGAACTAGACGTACCAGCCGAAGTAACGGAGCCCGTGACAATGCTCGTCAGTGAGCGACCTGAGCGTTTAAACTGTAGGTAGTCGACTGGAATCGTCACCGTACGCATACCTGCCGGATAAACTTGGATTACTTTGCCCGATTTCATGACATCGTAACCGTACATGTTTTGTACAACGCTAAGCACTTCATCTAATGTCACGTCAGAAAGGTTGACCGTGATATTGCCTTGAACCGCTGGATGAATCGCAACGCTGTATTCTGTCCCTTTTACCAACGAAGCAAAGAAACTTCTCGCCTCTACTGCATTGGCTTGGATACGAAAACGCTTTGACGTTCCGTTATCAGAAGAAACATTGGAGTCTAAGTTAGGCATAAGATCCGCTTCTACCGAAGAAGGAATTTCCTCCAACGCGCGGCTATTCGCTTGATTGATAGATTCATTGAGAGCTTGCTTCACTTCAACCGGATCGCGGTGACCCATCGAACATCCCATTAAAGAAGCAATCGTTATTCCTACAACTAATTTGCGCATATCTGATCAGGCTCTGGTTATTATTTTTTTACGTTTAAACCAAAAAGCTCAAGGTTCCACTGACGGCTACCACGCTTTAAAGTTACAAATTCACTATTGATGCTTGCTACTCGATAACCGTTAAACAGTTCACCCTGTTCGACAAGTCGGTTATTCATGATTGCGACACATTCGGTATTC
>NZ_JAWOTL010000057.1:0-2032 GCF_033338835.1 Vibrio sp. Vb0888 | reverse complement strand
ATTGTCTTTCATCATCCTCTTTATATGTATTCATGTCCGGCGTTGTTGAAAGAGTGGTTAGACCGAGTACTCGGCAAGGGCTTTGCGTTTGGCGACGGTTCTGCACTGGAAGGCAAATATTGGCGCAGTGTGATCACCACGGGTGGTAAAGAAGAAGCCTTCAGTGCTAGGGGGTATAACAAGTATCCGTTAGAGCAGATTCTGCAACCGTTCGAGTTGACGGCAGCGTTGTGTCAGATGCATTGGATGGAGCCGCTGGTGTTGTATTGGTCGCGCAATGTTTCTGATATTGAACGCTATGAACACGCGGAGCAGTATCGTCGATGGCTGAGTAATCCTCTTGATGAGTGGGAAGCGTTGCACCAAGGAGGTCTGCATGGCGATAACCAGTGAGTTTCTACAAAGCAGTGTTGTGTTTCTGTCGGCGGCGGTGATTGCTGTTCCTTTGGCGCAGCGATTTGGCTTAGGTTCGGTGCTTGGCTATTTGTTGGCAGGGGTATTGATTGGCCCTTGGGGATTACGCCTGATTAGCGATGTCGATGCGATTCTGCATTTTGCCGAGCTCGGGGTGGTGTTACTGCTGTTCTTAATTGGCTTGGAATTGAACCCGAAAAAATTATGGCAAATGCGAGGGCCGATTTTAGGTCTTGGCGGCGCGCAAGTTGTGGTGACGACGGCGGTTATTGGTAGCATTGTCAGTTTGTTTGGCTTGAGCATGCAGGTGAGTTTGGTCATCGGCATGGGGCTCGCCCTTTCCTCTACGGCTATTGCACTTAAAGTGATTGAAGAGCAAGGCCTCAATGGCACCGAAACGGGCCAGTCTGGTTTTGCTGTGCTGCTTTTTCAAGATATCGCCGTCATACCGATGTTGGCTATGTTACCGCTTTTGGCTGGTGAACAGAATGTAGGTAGTTGGTTCGATGCTTTTACCGTTTTAGGCAGTGTCGTAGCCTTGTTGATTGGTGGTCACTTTTTATTGCGCCCTCTGTTTCGTTTTGTCGTGATGAGTGGGGTTCGCGAGCTATTTACCGTGGCTTCACTCTTGGTGGTGCTAGGCATTTCGGTGGTGATGCAAAAACTGGGCTTGTCCATGGCGCTAGGAACTTTCTTAGCTGGAGTGCTGCTGGCCGAAAGTGAATATCGCCATGAGCTAGAAATCGCTATCGAGCCGTTTAAAGGTTTGCTGCTTGGTCTGTTTTTTATCGCGGTTGGCATGGCGGTAAACTTAGGCTTACTGGCGTTGCATCCTCTTGAAATTCTTGGTGCGGTGGTAGCTTTGGTTGTGGTGAAAGGTTTGGTGTTGTACGCCCTAGCCAGAGCGGGTCGAGTGCGAGAAAAAGCACGTAGCCGTATGGCCGCCATCTTAAGCCAAGGTGGTGAGTTTGCTTTTGTGATTTTCACCGCGGCAAGCCAAGAAGGCATTTTATCCAAAGAACAAGTGGCGTTTTTGTTGGTTGTGGTGAGCCTATCGATGGTGACCACGCCACCCTTGTTGATGGGACAAAAGAAGTGGTTCGCTCATACGCTTAACCAGGAAGAAGAGAGCGCCACCAGTCACGTGGTTGATCGTCGTCCTCGTGTCATCATTGCGGGTTTTGGTCGTTTTGGGCAAATCGTTGGGCGCTTAATGTACGCCAATAAAATCAAAGTTACGGTATTGGAAAGTGACGCCAGCCAAATTCACTTACTGCGTAAGTACGGTTACAAAGTTTTTTATGGCGATGCCACGCAAATCGATTTGTTGCGCGCCGCTGGCGCAGACAAAGCGGAAGCGTTAGTGATTTGTACAGACTCGCCGGATGAAGTGATGGCGATTGTCGATATCTGCCGTACGCATTTTCCGAATCTCAAATTGCTCGCTCGTGCTCGAAGCCGAGTTGAGGCCTATCAGTTGATGAGCCATGGTGTGCAAAACTATTCGCGTGAGACTTTTTTAGGCGCACTGGATCTTGGTCGTCAAACTCTGGTTGAGTTAGGCATGCACCCATATCAAGCAAAGCGGGCAGAAGCACATTTTCGTAAGCTCGATAAT
>NZ_JAWOTL010000056.1:0-2086 GCF_033338835.1 Vibrio sp. Vb0888 | reverse complement strand
TTATAGCGTCATTAGTTATTACGCTTAACCGATGGTTAATTATCCATTTTTTAATATTTTCTTGATGTCGTCCTCATTCTTGTAAGAGGAGTGGATCTTGATCAGGCCTTGGTTGATGGCGTGTTGGCAAGCGGTTCTTATGTTACCGGTTGCAAAGCTCGCTGCTGGCGCGTTGTCTATGGCTTTCAAAAATACCCAATGACTTTGTTTATCTTTGAGGCTAACTTCGCGTGCAATGTGCGTCGCAAGTAGCAGTAAATCGAGCAGCTCTTCGTCATTGATAGCGGTGTAAGCACGAGGCAAGAACGGGTAGTCGCTGATGCCCATACGAATGATGCGATTGACGTTATGCTGAGTCGCAAATTCGTCTACCCACGCTTGGAATTTTTCAAACATGACTTCGGCAGAGGCGTCGCGGTCGGCGTTAGGTTCGATGTAGAGTAAGTTTGCATCCGAGAAGTGGTACAAACGTGCCGGTTTTTCGATGCGCTCTGCTAGGTATTCACCGAATGCGCGTTCTAATTCTAAGCCCGCTTTGTAACCATTTTGAACGTACATGCTGCGTAAGAACGGTAGGTCGATCATCACAAAACGTAGTCGGTCGTTGAGCGGTTCATGGATAAGTTCACCCATTTGCCACTGTTCAAAAGTGTCACGCGATTTTTTCAGTGAGCGAGACAACTTCACGTTCAGCATGCGCAGATTACGTAAGCGAGAGCGGGAATGGGTAAAGAGGTCGTTACGAAGTTTTTCGATTTCACCCGCTTGGCGCTGCATGATCACGCCGCGGCGCATAATGAACAAAAACATAACCAGAACGGTGATGAATAGGGCAAAGGAAATTTTCTGGAACTTACGATGTTCCATTTCCACCTGCTCTAGACGCTCTGATTGACCGACATAGTGAATGGTCTGTTCCGCAAACTCTTTTTGCTGACGGAACGCATCTTCACTAATTTGGTTGAGTTGTTTTTGCTCCAAACGCACTAAGCTGGTGTATTTTTTGTACGCTTGCAGTGACAGTTGATATTCGCCCGCCTGTTCGTAACCCAAGCCCAACAAACGGTAAGATTGCTGCTTGATGAAGTTTTTGTTTTCCGGCGCTTTTTCGACAAGCTCTAAGGCTTTCTTCGCGTTTTCAATTACTTTTTTGCTGTCGTTCTGATGATAAGCGAGACCAGACTGAAGTAGGGCGGCTTTCGCTTCAAGCTGAGGGATATCCGCGTATTCCAGTAACTCTGTCGCACGTTCCAGATATTGCTCTGCAAGTGCGTAGTTGTAGAGTTGCAGGTAAGTCGCAGCCAAGCTCAACCGAATCTTAATGGTGCGATTGATATTACGACTGGTGCTTTCGTGATCCAGTACGTTGAAGTAGTGCACCAAAGCAAGATTGAACTTGCCTTGATAAAAATAGATGTCGCCCATTTGTTCAAGCACATCGGCCAAAATAGGGGAGCTTGGGTAAGAGTCGTAGAAATCTGCAGCCTGAGACAGATATTCAATGGCTTTGTCGTACACACGACGCTCTTGGAAAAGTCTCGCCAGCAAGCGGTTTACTTTGGCAAGGCGAGTACCGCTGTCACTTTCGATGGACTGCCAATAACCGTAAAGCAGTTCTGAAAGCGCAAGGTTGTATTTTTTACTGTTAAGGTAAAACTCACCAACAGAAGTGTAGTAATCAATTAAGGCCAAATCGGAACGACTGTCTTCAAGCATGCTTTTCGCTTGAGCATACAAACGCTCTGCGCCAACGTTATCGCCACGATGAGCCGCTAGCAGGGCTCGTTGCATCACCAGACGATAACGGACGCTGTCTGTACGTTGAAGTACAGAGTCGGCTTCGTCTAGCTGTTTTTCAATTTGATTGAGGGTGTCTTCGGCAGCTGAATAGTTGTGGTCGTACATCCAAATCATTTGGTTGCGCATGAGTTGCACATCCAAAGTCATGTAAGGCAGTTGGTATTCTTTCGCGAGCTTTTCTGCTTCATTGAGGTTATCGATCGCTGAGCGGACATTGCCCATTGTATAGTCGGCTTGCGCAATGATCTTGTGTGCTTCGATGGTGCTGGCTGGGGTACGAATGCTG
>NZ_JAWOTL010000055.1:0-2090 GCF_033338835.1 Vibrio sp. Vb0888 | reverse complement strand
AGTTAGGCATTGATGAAGATGACGACTTTGGTGAACAAGCACAATTGCTGGAACAAGTCATTGAACACGTGAAAGCTTGCGTACTTACCATTCATGCAGAGTTCGGAGCTCGCCCAGAAAGCAGCGAAAGCAAACCGACGATCCATTAATCTAGATAGACCAGAGGTTAACATGAAGCAATATGACGTAGTAATTGCTGGTGGTGCCATGGCTGGGGCTACACTAGCTTTAGCGATTGAGCATTTGTCTCAAGGGGCTTTGCGTGTTGCCGTTGTTGAACCGTTTAAAGCGCAATCTGATCAGCATCCGGGCTTTGATTCGCGCTCGATTGCTTTGTCTTATGGTACGGTTAACCTGCTGCGTCACTTAGAGTTATGGTCTGCGATTGAACCTTTTTCGACCCCGATTGAACACATCCATGTGTCCGATCGTTCTCATGCGGGAATGACGGACATCACTAAGCACGACGTTGGCGTTGAAGCGTTAGGTTATGTCGTAGAGTTAGCCGATGTTGGTCGTGTTTACCAAGAATTGCTGACTCACAGTACCGCTATCGATTTGTACTGCCCAGACTCCGCGAAGCACATTACCCGAACTCAAGAAAATGTGACGATTGAGCTTGCTAGTGGTGAGTTGCTTAATGCGAAATTACTTGTTGCCGCCGATGGTGCGGTTTCGCAATGTTGTCAGCAAATTGGTTTGGAGCTTTCTGAGCATGATTTCGACCAAGTTGCCGTAATTGCCAATATTGTGACTCAAGAGCCGCATCAAGGTCGCGCATTTGAGCGTTTTACTGAAAACGGCCCAGTTGCCCTGCTGCCAATGAGTGATAATCGAATGTCGCTCGTGTGGTGCTTACGCCCTGATGAAGCTCAAATTGTAATGGAATTGTCTGAAAGCGAATTTCTTGAACGGCTTCAGCAAGATTTTGGTTGGCGATTAGGTGCGATGCAAAAAGTGGGGCTGCGTGCGAGCTATCCGTTGTTGCTTCGTCACCGTAAGCAAAATATTTCACACCGTTTTGCGATAGTCGGTAACGCAGCACAAACGCTGCATCCGATTGCTGGGCAAGGCTTCAACTTGGGGATCCGAGACGTGGTCACTCTCGCTGAGGAACTGGTCAAGCAAGGTGAAGATGTTGGGCGTTACCAAGGCCTGATCCGCTTTAGTCAACGCCGAGAAGCAGACCGCAACGAAACCATTTGGCTAACAAGCTCGTTAGTCCATGTTTTTTCAAACGATTTACTCGCGATGCGAATTGGGCGAAATACAGCCTTAGCCGCGATGGATAACCTTTCTATTTTTAAGCAGCCGCTCTTGCGCCATACTCTTGGCTTAGTGAAACGATGATTGACTGCAACAAACTAGGTAACAACCAGTTATTAGGTAATAAATAGCAATGATGCAAAGTGTAGATATCGCCATCATCGGCGGAGGGATGGTTGGGTTGGCGATTGCAGCCGCATTCAAAGACAGTGACATGCGTATCGCCGTGATCGAAGGTAGCGTGCCAGATGAAACGTTGAATGAACTGCCTGATGTGCGAGTTTCTGCACTGAGCCGCTCAAGTGAAACCATTTTACGTAAGCTAGGAGCTTGGCAGGGTATTGAGCAACGCCGTGCTGCACCTTACTACGGTATGGAAGTGTGGGAGCAAGACAGCTTCGCAAAAATAGAGTTTGATGCACAAAGTATGGCGCAACCTGATTTGGGTCACATCGTTGAAAATCGCGTGATTCAGTTAGCGTTGTTGGAACAAGTGCAAAAGCTAGAGAACGTAACGTTATTCATGCCTGCGCGCTGTGCGACACTCGCGGTCGGTGAACAAGAGAGTTGGTTAACGCTCGATAACGGCCAAGCGATGACAGCGAAGCTGGTGGTGGGCGCAGATGGCGCGAATTCGTGGCTGCGTAACCAGATGGATATTCCTTTGACGCATTGGGACTACGGTCACCATGCGTTGGTTGCTAATGTGAAAACAGCGGATCCGCACCACAGCATCGCGCGTCAGATTTTTACACCTCACGGGCCTTTGGCATTCTTGCCAATGTCTCAACCAAACATGTGTTCTATCGTTTGGTCGACAGAGC
>NZ_JAWOTL010000054.1:0-2134 GCF_033338835.1 Vibrio sp. Vb0888 | reverse complement strand
TAAAGCGTAAGAATAGAAAACAAATAGATCAGATGCTTTTCAATGCGAGAGCATTGAGGAAATTAACGAGAAGAGATTTTGCTAAGAAGAGACAAGCAGTAGTCTAGGTTGTACCAGAACGACAGCACCAAACGGCTATCGAGAATATCCTTTATTCTCATCGTCTTCGTCCTCCTGATAAAAGAAAAGCCAGAAACCCCATGTCTCTGACTCTTTCAATATAGTGCACTTTTCGGACAAATTTCAGTGAAGCGGCGCTCATTTATGTATCGAAAGGACTCTCCACTATTTTGTACGACTTTCCGTTCCAACTTCTTCTCATTATGTAAAGCAACACAGCCGTGCTTATACTCAATCAAGGACAAATAACGGAGTGTCTTTATGAGTGTTAGGAAATATTGGGGAGCCGCAGCCACTCTTGCAATCCTCACGATCACCAACAATGTCTACGCCGTGGACAAGCAAGTTTCACCCGCGATGAAAAAGAAAATGCAGGCAATTTGTTCGGCAGAAAAGAGTCAACCCGGTGGATGGCAAGTTTCTCAAGTTACTCCAGAAGCGCAGCGCTCATTGAGTATGGTTTTGTACCAGATGAACGCAGAAGATAAATTAAAAAACATCAACGAAGTACGCACTCAAGTGGTAGCGGGTACTCACTATGCGTTTGAGTTCGAGCTTCAAGACGGTGAAGTGTGGAACGCAATGGTCTTACGCAGTGCAAGAGGCGATTACATGATCGAAAGACACGCCAAAAAAGGCGAACTTTGCCCGAAGTAGAATGCCACCAACAAAAACCTGATGAAATGAAAGAGCCAGTGTTCAAAACTGGCTCTATATGTCTGACTAGACGACTTTAGCTACCACTTTCTCATCGACCTTATCGCAAATGTACTCTCCGATAGGCATGGCAGATGTGGCCGCAGGGGAAGGCGCATTACACACGTGAAGGCTTCTTGCGCTCTCTGCAAATAGGAAATCGTGCACTAGAGTGCCGTCCGACAACACCGCTTGCGCGCGAATCCCTGCAGGGTAAGGCTGGAGATCCTCAACACGAATACTCGGACAATATTTATTGACCAGTTTTAAATACCCAGGCTTCCACCACGAGTTTTTAAACTCTTCCAAGCCCGTTTTTAAGTGCTTTTGCGTGACTTTCCAAAAGCCAGAAAAGCTCAGCATTTGCAGTGTATCTTGCAGGTTAAAGTTCACTTTTCCATACCCTTCTCGCTTCCAACCCTGAAAGGCATTTGGACCAACCGTCACAGAACCATCACTCATCCGAGTCAAGTGCTCCCCCAAAAATGGCAAATCTGGATCTGGAATTGGGTAGATTAAGTGATTCACCACTTGGTTATGCTTACTGTCTAATCGGTAGTATTCACCGCGATAAGGCACGATTTGAAAATCGGTCGGAATGCCCATCATTTTTGTCATCCGATCGGCCATCAATCCACTGCAAGTGACTAGAAACTTGCAGTTCAACTGCATAGATTGTCCATCGGAAACGCAAGTCAGTTGTACTTCTTCATCTTTCTCATCGGCGGCAACCACCTTGGTTCTCAAGCTAATATGACCACCTAAACCTTGGAACTCCTGTGCCATATGCTCTGTTACCAAGCGGTAATCAACAATACTGGTGGTTTTCACGTAAATCGCGCCCAACCCTGTGATATTCGGCTCCGCCAACTTGAGCTGCGCTTCATCAAGCAATTCCACATCAATCCCGTTGACGCGACAGCGTTCATAAAGGGCGTTCATTCGTTCGACTTCTTGCTCGTTAGTTGCAACCAACAACTTGCCGCAGTTTTCGACCGGAATATTATGCTGAGAGCAAAACGAGAGCGTTTTTTCTACGCCGCGTTTACAAAAGTCGGCTTTTAAGCTGCCCGGCGCATAATACACACCCGCGTGGATAACGCCGCTGTTATGCCCGGTTTGATGCTTAGCAAAACCAGACTCTTTCTCAACCAATAAAATAGAACACTCTGGATGGCGTTGTTGGAGCTGCCAAGCCGTGGACACACCAACGATACCACCACCCACAACAATGTAGTCATAGACTGATTTCATACGACCTCTTATAAAACCGATAGTTGAGATTGTTGCAATTTGAACTTGCGCCCACTGTAAACAA
>NZ_JAWOTL010000053.1:0-2136 GCF_033338835.1 Vibrio sp. Vb0888 | reverse complement strand
TGCGCCCACTTAAAGCACTGACAAACGTAACTTCTCAGTTCCAACGTGGTATGGCAGCAAGCCAAACTTTGTTTGCTCTGATCGATTTAGAACCAGAGAAAAACGAAGGTAAATACACGGTTGAGCGCGCGAAGGGTGAAGTATCTGTGAAAGATGTCAGCTTCACGTATGTAGGTTCAGAAAAGCCGGCTCTAGAGCATGTCAGTTTTGATATTCCACGAGGTAAAACGGTCGCTCTAGTGGGGCGTTCAGGTTCAGGTAAAAGTACCATTGCGAACTTGTTTAACCGTTTTTATGACGTGGACAGTGGCTCGATTACATTAGATGGCCGTGATATTCGTGACTACGAATTGAAGAACTTGCGCGAGCAGTTTGCTTTGGTTTCGCAAAACGTACATCTTTTCAATGACACCATAGCAAACAACATTGCTTACGCGACGGAAGATAAGTACCAGCGCAGCGATATTGAGCGTGCAGCGAAGCTGGCTCACGCAATGGAATTCATCAATAAGATGGAAAATGGTTTAGATACCATGATCGGCGAAAACGGCGCGAGCTTATCTGGTGGTCAGCGCCAACGTGTAGCTATTGCTCGAGCGTTGCTGCGTGATGCGCCTGTACTGATTCTTGACGAAGCAACCTCTGCACTGGATACGGAATCTGAGCGTGCCATCCAAGCTGCATTAGATGAGCTGCAGAAAGATAAAACCGTGTTGGTGATTGCTCACCGCTTGTCAACGATCGAAAAAGCCGATGAGATTCTAGTCGTAGACGACGGTGCCATTATTGAACGAGGTAATCACGCAGACTTGATTGCTAAGAATGGCGCTTACGCTCAACTTCATCGCATCCAGTTTGGCGAATAGTTGCTGTGGTTGAAAAAATCTGGTTTGAAAATCATCCATTAAAATATCTGTTGTGGCCATTATTATGGCCACTCAGTGTGTTGTTTGGTGCAATCAGTAGAGCGAAGCGTCAACAGTTCCAAACTGGTCGCAAGCAAGCGTATCAAGCACCCGTGCCCGTAGTGGTGGTCGGTAATATCACCGCTGGTGGCAATGGTAAGACGCCTGTTGTGGTTTGGCTGGTCGAGCAATTACAACATCTGGGGTATAAACCGGGAGTGGTGTCTCGAGGATACGGTGCGAAGGCTCCGCAGTATCCGCTGGTGTTAAATGATGATACTCCTACTCAACATTGTGGTGATGAACCTAAACTCATCCACCGGCGCACCGGAGCACCTGTCGCAGTCGATCCTGTACGTGCAAACGCCGTGAAAGCGCTAGTAGAGTTAGACGTGGATATCATCATTACCGATGATGGTTTGCAGCATTATGCTCTAGAGCGTGATGTTGAACTTGTGATTGTTGATGGAAATCGTCGTTTTGGTAATGAGTGTTTGATTCCGCTTGGTCCATTGCGCGAAGGTGTTGAGCGACTTCAGGAAGTCGACTTTATCATCACCAATGGCGGTTTGGCCCATCAGGGTGAGATCTCAATGTCTCTAGCACCATCAAAAGCGATCAACCTAAAGACCAAGCAGCAAGTTGATGTAAGTGAGTTAAAGGCATTGGTGGCATTTGCCGGTATCGGGCATCCACCTCGGTTTTTTAATACACTAGAATCAATGCATGCAGATGTTAAAGTCACAAAAGGTTTTGCTGACCATCAAGACTTTGACCAAAAAGAACTTGAAGCATTGGCTCTGCAAGGGGCGAATGTGATTATGACAGAGAAAGATGCTGTCAAATGTAGCGACTACGCACAAGACAATTGGTGGTATCTGCCTGTATCTGCTCAATTTGAGCCTAAAGATGCAGAGCGAATTTTAAATCGAATAAAAGAGGTTAAAGCGGCTTATGGATCACCGTCTGCTTGAGATTGTGGCTTGCCCAGTGTGTAAAGGTAAGCTGACTTACGATAAAGATAATCAAGAGTTGATCTGCAAATTGGATCGCCTTGCTTACCCTATCAAAGAGGGTATTCCTGTTCTGCTTGAGCCAGAAGCTCGCACCATGAGTATGGATGAGGGACGTTAATGTCTTTTACGGTTGTGATACCGGCTCGTTACTCTTCGAGCCGTTTACCAGGTAAACCACTGGCTGATATCGGTGGTAAACCAATGGTGCAATGGGT
>NZ_JAWOTL010000052.1:0-2247 GCF_033338835.1 Vibrio sp. Vb0888 | reverse complement strand
GTAATTCATCCGCGACATTTTGCACTTCTTTCTTCGTATTACAGAACACCACCGCCGACTCTGGTTGGTAAGTCAAAAGAAGATTCGCTAGCGCCTCATCACGCGCTTCAGTTCCTTCTACTTTGTAGAAGTATTGAGCAATGCTGGAAGTATCGTGAGTCGATTCAACCTTGATCATCTCTGGCGATTTCATAATACGCTGAGCGATTTTCTCGATCTTCTCTGGGAATGTGGCGCTAAACAACAATGTCTGACGCTGTTTAGGCGCCGCATTAATAATTGCATCTAAAGCATCTTGGAAGCCCATTTCTAGCATACGATCGGCTTCATCCAGCACCAGTGTATTCAGTTCTTCCAAGTTAATACGGCCTTTCTCAAGGTGATCCAGAATACGCCCCGGAGTACCAACAAGGATATGTGCACCATGCTCTAACGAACCAATTTGCGGTCCCATCGGCATACCGCCGCACAACGTAAGTACTTTAATGTTATGGATACCACGCCCTAGCGTTCGAATTTCTTTAGCAACTTGATCCGCCAGTTCGCGAGTCGGACACAGCACCAAAGCCTGCACGCGAAATCGTTTTACGTTTAGATTTGATAGCACGCCAAGACCAAACGCCGCTGTTTTACCCGAGCCCGTTTTACCCTGACCAATTACGTCACGCTGATTCAAAATCGCCGGTAAGCTTAACGCTTGAATTGGCGTCATATGGGTGTAGTTCAATGAATCCAGCGTTTCTAGTAGCGCTGGGTTCAGGCCTACTTGGTCAAAAGTTTGTTTGCTCACAGGGAATATCCTCAGGTGGGATGAAAAAGAGGGCACATTATCGCCAGATTTTCTGGGAAGACCAGTGAAAATTAACCATTGTTAATGAGTATTGAAACAAAAGCGAGTACATTCAGGCACTCTACTATCATTATGGACGACGGACATGACCACTTGGATCACTTTGCCTTTTGCTCAACTAACTACCTTACAACTGTATGAGATGCTGCGCTTACGCGTCGACGTGTTCGTCGTCGAGCAAACTTGCCCGTACCCGGAGCTAGATGGTAAGGATATTATTGACGGCGTTCATCACCTACTCGGCTACCACAATGATGAATTAGTTGCCTGCGCTCGGCTTCTACCAGCTGGAACCACTTACGATAACGTCAGTATTGGCCGAGTCGTGACCAAACAAACAGCCCGAGGTGGTGGCTTAGGCCATCAGCTAATCACACGAGCCATCCAAGCATGTTCTACGTTATGGCCCGAAAAAACCATAGACATTGGTGCACAAGAACATCTTATCGATTTTTATGCTCACCATGGATTTGAAGTTATTTCTGACAGTTACTTAGAAGATGGAATTCCACACGTAGACATGCGCAGGAAGCATTCGACTCAATAAACCTCTACAAAACTGCAATAAAAAAGACGCGAGATGATCGCGTCTTTTTTAAATCTACAACGGAAACTATTTGTTTCTGCCGAAGCTGCCATCCGATAGACGGAAGAACATAACCGAATGATCGCTCTTTTCCAGTTGCAACATATCTAACTGGCCGTTTTCTGAGAGTTTAAAACGGATGAGTTGCCCCTGCTTGATATGGCTCAGTGGCTTATCGCTTCCTTCTATTTTTACTAAGGCGCTAAGGTCAGCCATAGAAAGCTGATTGTTGCGAAAAACTTGAGCTAACGTATCACCATTCTTCACATGGTACTCTTTCCAGTCTTCTGACTTAGGCCCCGAGTTTTGCGACGTACGTTGCTGACTCAGGCTTTGCGCATTTAACTGGATCGCAACACGCTGGCTATCCACTTCACCCTGCTGTTCGACTAACGCTTCCGTCTTTTTCGGTAACGGTACAATCAGAAGTAGAAGTAATAATGGCATTAACACCATCAAAGCTCGTTGATGGAATTTAGGTAAGCGCTGCCAAAATGCCTTGATTGGTTCTACACGTTCCAACCACTTACTTTTGTTGAACGGCTGCTTCCAGTTGATAGCAGCGAACTTTTGTTTGACCAACTCGACGTAGTCGACTTGCTGCTTTTTCTTTCTGCGACGATTCATGTTGATGTGTCCCTTAATACTTCTACTACCAGTATAAAAATACCAGCGCGGAGAGTATATGGTTTTGACTAAAGTAAAATGGAATTTGGTTTAAATTAGCAGAAATTTCACTTGGAGTAAGAGATAAGTCACACGCTGACTGGTCAGATAACGCAATCGCCAGCAATTATTTAAACCTAAGCTC
>NZ_JAWOTL010000051.1:0-2288 GCF_033338835.1 Vibrio sp. Vb0888 | reverse complement strand
GTGGTGCCCGGAGGCGGAATCGAACCACCGACACGAGGATTTTCAATCCTCTGCTCTACCGACTGAGCTATCCGGGCGACGAGGTGTATTAAAAGGCTTTTCGGCTTTCAGGTCAACAATAAAATTAAAATAAAATATCGTTTGATGAATTTGTGCTCGGAGTGGGCTGTTTTTATGCGTTTTTAGCAGCAATGCGCCATGCTTTAAGCGATGTTTTAACATTGATAGTGTGTTCACTTGCAAAATAAAGGCGATAAAAACAAAAAAGCACGTCTGAAAACGTGCTTTTTATTGAACAATTGACTTTAAACTAGTGCTTTACTGAGAACTTGTTTACCCAACCTTCTAGCTCATTCGCTAGTGAAGCTAAACTTTGAGTATTTGATTGGCTCTCGGTTACGACAGAGTTGAGTTGGCCTCCGCTTTCCTCGATAAGGTTTATGCGTAGCGCAATATCATCGCTAACCTGCGTCTGCTCAGCGGCAGCAGTAGCGATCTGCTGGCTCATTGTGGTGATAGATTCTAACGCCGTTACAATTTGCTGTAGAGCTTCAGAGGCATTCTTAGACTCTGTAACAGTGCTTTCACTGGTTTCTGCACATATTTCCATTGTGTGAATGGCATTGCGAGAGCCTTCTTGCAGATTGGAGATCATATACTGAATCTCTTTTGTGCTGTCTTGTGTGCGTCCTGCTAGGTTGCGTACCTCATCAGCAACGACTGCGAAGCCTCGGCCTTGTTCTCCAGCACGTGCTGCTTCAATGGCTGCATTGAGTGCCAATAGGTTTGTTTGCTCTGCAATATCACCAATCACATCGAGCACTTTTACAATATTATTTACATCCTGATCTAGATCGGCGACCGCTTTACTCGCAGTATTTAATTGAGAAGCTAAACCTTGAATGTTTTCAACCGTGTTATGAATGAGTTTCTGAGTATGTTGGCTTTGTTTGTCTGCCTCGTCCGTATTGTTTGCGGTGTCGCTTGCTGAATTGGCAACATGGTTGGCTGAAGATGCCATTTCAGTCATCGCAGTGGCAATCATAGCCGTTGATTGCTGCTGAGATACGGTAAGATCGGCAATCGTATTTGATCGAGACTCTACGGCAAACAACTCTGCGCGCAGTGCATGCATAGACTTCTCTAGGTTTGTCACCATGGTAGCTAGTGATTGACTCATATCTTGCACGGCACGATAGATACTTCCTCTCGGTGCCACAGTATCAAAACTGGTCTGAATGTCTCCTTGAGCGACAGCTTGAACTGCTTTACGCACGTCGTTAGGCTCTCCACCAAGTAGATTAAGCATTTTGCGAATCGAAATGATCAGGCCACTTAGAATACTTCCCGCGATAATCAGACACAGCACAAGCTGCCATTGTGCTGTCGACCAAAAACGTGCGTTAACTTCATTAAAGCCAATACCTGTACCGACAACCCAGCCCCAGTGTGGTGTTTTTTCTGCTATCGAGTGTTTTTCTTCAATGCTGCCATCAGCTTGTTTTTGGCTCCAGGTATATTCAACGATCTGACCTGTTTTGTGCCCCAATACATCTAGAATGAGTTGGCCTACGCTATTACCACTGCCATCTCTAAAGTCATGGAAGCTGGTACCGTGCAGTTGAGGGTCTAGTGGTGCGGCGATGAACATCATATTTTCATCTGCGACATAAACGTATTCATTGTCTTTGTAGATATTGTTACGAAGTAGGCGAGTGGCTAATGCTTTCGCTTCGTCTTCCGGCATTTTGCCTTCGATAGCCATCTTTTCTACTTCGGTAAGTATGCTGTACGCACTTTTAAATAGCTCAGTAACTCGAGCTTTGTTATCAAGGTTACTTGCGACGCGAAGTGTCCATAAGCCCGTTGCGGTCAGAGCTAGGAGAGCTAGCAATATGATCGCAGATAATAAATAGGCTTGAGTTTTTAGTTTCATATTTAGCTCACAAATAAAGTGTTATCACTATGCAAGGCATAGCTAAAAGAAGAAATGTAATAACTCGGGCATCTTAGTGAAGATAAATATGCTCGGATACTAATGCGTATTGAAATTACGATGAGGATTAAATTTTTAGCGTGAAATAAGTGTTTTTGAAGAAAGGATTTAATGTTCGCTGATGTTTAGAAATGAAGTGCAGATAAATGGGAAAGTGAGAAATGACGTATAAAGCAGATACAAAAAAGCCGCATCAAGTGATGCGGCTTTAAAAGTGGCTCCTCCTGCTGGGCTCGAACCAGCGACCTGCGGATTAACAGTCCGTCGCTCTACCAACTGAGCTAAGGAGGAA
>NZ_JAWOTL010000050.1:0-2321 GCF_033338835.1 Vibrio sp. Vb0888 | reverse complement strand
AGTTGGTTAGAATACCGGCCTGTCACGCCGGGGGTCGCGGGTTCGAGTCCCGTCCACTCCGCCACTTATATTAAGCCCCAGTCGAAAGACTGGGGCTTTTTCGTTTGGTCGTGTCCCCTAGAAATGCATTTACACATTGAAGGCGAGACAATACGACTTTCTTTACCCTTTTGGCACATGAATTTCTCAGGAAGATGGGCCTGCTGCCTGCACTTCCAATTACTCCGAGTTTGTATTATGTCCTCGTTGAAAGATTGGTCATTTGAACAATGAGTCTTTATAACACTCGCCCTCAACCGTAGTAGAATGAATAGTCTTCCTCACTGCGCGTTTTGTTAGCGTCTCTCTTAAACAATAATTTTCTACATCTTATTTCTCAAACATTCATTGCTTCCATGTTTAGAGCGGGACCGTCGTTGCGTGGATTACGCAATTTCCCGAAATATAGTGAGGAAGAGATCTAAGTCTTCCGAAAATTAATGCCTTTTAGAAAACTTTGTTTTCTTTGCTGAACTTGCTAGTAGCGATTAACCTAAGAGGAGTTCTTGAGGAGTATGTTTGATGATGCAACAAATAAAAAATGAAACGCTGAAATCTGTATTTAAGCAATGGTCTTCCGAAGAGGGAATTGTGGTCATCAACCCTGCAACTGAGCAAGAGTTAATTCGGTTAAAGCCTAGTACTCTTGATGAGTTAGATGATCTCATTGGTCAGTGCAAAACGGAGCAAGTCCGTTGGGCTAAATTAAGTGCCAAAGAGCGCTCTCGTCGTTTGAGGGGGTGGTATCAACTACTTCTTGATAATGCAGAAGACATAGCCACGATTATTACCTTAGAGCAGGGTAAACCTTTAGCTGAGAGCAAAGGGGAAGTGATGTATGGTGCCTCTTTTGTCGAGTGGTTCTCAGAAGAAGCAAAACGTGCTTATGGCGAAGTTATTCCTGCCCCCACGACAGATAGACGTCTATCTGCAATTCGCCAGCCTGTGGGAGTATGCGCTGCAATTACACCTTGGAACTTCCCTATTGCGATGATTACAAGAAAAGCAGCACCAGCCCTAGCGGCAGGTTGTGGCATGTTGATCAAGCCATCAGAGCTTACCCCTCTCACTGCAATTGCTGTTGTTGAATTAGCTTATCAGGCTGGTATCCCTAAAGAACTGCTTTCTGTCGTGGTGTCGGAGCAGGCTGCTGAGTTTGGTCAAGTACTAAGTACTGATCCTAGGATTCAGAAGATCTCTTTTACGGGGTCTACGCGCGTTGGGAAAATTTTGATGAAGCAAGCCAGTGATTCAGTCAAGGCGGTGTCGATGGAGTTGGGTGGTAATGCGCCTTTCATCGTGTTTGAAGATGCAGACTTAGATGAGGCTGCGGAAGGGCTTGTCGCGTCGAAGTTCCGTAATGCAGGGCAAACATGTGTTTGTACCAATCGGCTATATGTTCATAAAAATGTAAAACAAGCTTTTATTGATAAAGTATTGTCGAAGTTAAGCAAATTAAAGCTTGGAAATGGTTTAGAGAAAGGTGTCACATTAGGTCCTGTTATTACGATGGCCTCTAAGCATCGACTAGAGGCGGTGATCGATCAAGCTGTACAAGAAGGAGCCTCTATTGCTAACTCTCCACAGAGACGGCCTGGTCGCTTTATGGAGCCCGTTCTTTTGGATAGTGTGACGCAGAATATGTCGATTGTTCAGCAAGAGCTATTCGGGCCTGTGTTGCCTATTGTTACCTTTGAAAATGATTATCAAGTTCTCGAAATGGCGAACGATACAGAATATGGTTTGGCTTGCTATTTCTATACGAATAGCTTGAAGCGTATTATGGCTTTTAGTGAAGGTTTAGAGTACGGCATGGTTGGAGTTAATGAAGGGATCATCTCTACTGAAGTGGCTCCATTTGGTGGAGTTAAAGAGTCGGGTGTTGGACGGGAAGGTGCTAAGCAAGGACTCGATGAATATCTGGAGACAAAGTATATTTGTCTTGGTGGTTTAAGCTGATTTCAGAGATGGCCGATTGAATTAAAAAGCTAGGTTTTTACCTGGCTTTTTTTAGTTGAAAGATACACCATTTGCCACGCGCGTTTGTGGTTAATATTTTCTGGTTACTTAGTGAGTCGATAGTTAGCTTGCGGTAAGCGGTTTTTAATAATCAAAGCGCTTATGTTATTTCGTGGGTAGTAGGAGAGAGCTTAGCTTTAAACTAATACAAAAAAGCCGCATCAAGTGATGCGGCTTCTTCTAATATGGCTCCTCCTGCTGGGCTCGAACCAGCGACCTGCGGATTAACAGTCCGTCGCTCTACCAACTGAGCTAAGGAGGAA
>NZ_JAWOTL010000049.1:0-2343 GCF_033338835.1 Vibrio sp. Vb0888 | reverse complement strand
TCAAGCGGGTGTTCCGTTGATGATTCAGTTGCACAACTTTGAGCGCAAAGTGTTGCATGAATCCTTAGTGAGTCACCAAGGACGGATTAATGAAGTGATGCAAGAGCTCGATTTACCACGCCGCACCTTAAATCAGAAAATGCAAAAATTTGGTCTGAATCGCTCCGATTACACCGATTCGTGAATGGAATAATAGGAGCGATGTCGTTTTACCTTTCCGTTATGCGCTTTTGGTCGGTGTTTGGATGAACTTGCCACCCTCCTCGCTTCCATCTTGGAATGTCGTGACTTGATTTCGCCCGGTGTGCTTTGAGCAATACAGTGCTTCGTCGGCTCGGGTGAGTGCATCTTGCAAGCTGTCATTGGGCATTAGCTCGCTGATGCCGAAGCTCATCGTGACTTGGTTTTTAAAAGCAAGCAGCGACGTCTCACGTTCAATGCTGCGGCGAACTAACTCGGCATAGGCTTTCGCGTTTTCGGCATTGGCAAGCAACACAATCATAAACTCGTCACCACCAAAGCGAACGGTACATGCTGACTCTGGTAACGTTTGTTTAAAAATCGTGGCGATGGTTGCCATGACTGAGTCGCCAGTGGTGTGTCCGTATTGGTCATTAATGGTTTTAAAATCGTCCACGTCAGTCATAACGATGCTGATAGGCGTATTTTTTTCGCGTGCTTGATTCACAAGGTTCGGCACAATGACTTCCATTGCACGTCGATTGTATAACCCAGTTAATGCATCCAAATGAGAAAGATCGTTGATGGATTTCACCAATCTTGCGTTGATCAACCACAACATACTAAAGCTTAAAGCAACAATGAGGCAGATACTAAATAGAAACGTCAGCTGGTGGATGATACCTGCATTCATAAAACTGGTGACTTCTGGTGCCCAAATGCTCCAAACGGTTCTGCCCGCCATAAAAGCACTAAACCCAAAGAAGGCGTACGCCATCACTTGAACGGGCAGTTTTAGATCGTCTCTTTTTCCCTTGATCATCGCAACGCCACTGCAGAAGGTGACTAAGCTCAAGTAGATACTAAGAAAAATGATTCGGATACGAATAGATGGCGAATAAAATGTGAAGTAATAAAAAAGGCCACCGAATACCGGTACCAGAAACGTGAGTACATGAGCGCACTTGAGAGGGAATTTACGGAAAATGCTTACACCATATAACGTGAGCAAAAAGCCGATGATAATGATGGTATTGGAAAGAATGATCGTCAGCCAATCTGGGGCTGAGTCACGAAATCCCAATAAAAACGGGCCTAAGCCAATAAACAACAGAGAAATGGCGAACGTTTTTAATCCTTTAATTTTGCTCTGAGTATATTGATAGCAAAGCAGGCTAATAGCATAGATACAAGAAAACAAAATGATAATAAAGTTGAGGGTTCTTATATCTAAATAGTGACTCTCCATATGTGCTCCACAGCGAACCATTCCTCGGGCAACTCCTTTGCCCGTCATCAATAAACGTCCAGTATGTTAGCGTAATTATAGAATGATGTCTTCTGCTTTTTTAGTGAACAAAAGTCCGACCGTTGCCATGATGACACTAGGTACAATCCAGCTCGCGAACTCATTATACAAAGGCATGTTGTGGCTCATCCATTGGTCTGCAGCTTCTGGCATGTAGCCCAAAATGTGCAGAGCATCGACACAACCAAATGCTAGTGCGGTGAACGCGGTAAGCACCAACATGAACTGAGACATTTTGTTGCGAACGGGCGCCATCATCATCAAAGCAATCGCCACAGGATGAAGTGCCACAACCGCAGGTAAAGTGATTGCCAATAGCTGCTCTAAACCGATGTTGGCGATAAAGCCTGAAAGTACCATGGTGATGACGACACAGCTTTTGTAGTTCACTTCGCTAAAGGTGTTGTCATAGAACTCGCTGCCTGCGGTTGTTACGCCAATCGCTGTGGTTAAACAGGCCAATACCATGACTGCACCCAACAACACCGAGCCAAAGGCACCAAAATGGTTGAAGGTGAACGCCGTTAAAATATCGCCACCATTGCTAAACTCTGAACCTAAGTAAGAGCTAGTGGAACCGATGTAAGACAACGAAATGTAAACAAACGCCATCGCGACAGCGTACATTAAGGCTGCAATTAGAGTGTATTTCGCCGTTGCTTTCGGGCAGTCCACTCCCATGCTGCGGATGGCACGGAAAATGATCCAACCAAAGCCAATTGAGCCCAACGCATCCATCGTCATGTACCCTTGCGTCAGACCTTCTGCAAACGCACCACTCACGTATGGGCCACTGGCTTGTGTCAACTCGCCTGCTGGGTAAATCAAGGCAGTGACAGACATGATGATCAAAA
>NZ_JAWOTL010000048.1:0-2371 GCF_033338835.1 Vibrio sp. Vb0888 | reverse complement strand
GTAATACCGAATATGATTGCCCAAGCCAAACCGTTAAAAATTGGGTCTAACGTAATCACGACGTTACCCAGTAACGTTGTACCCGCAGTCAGCAAGATTGGCCGCATACGAACAACGCCAGATTCAATCAACGCATCATGTAAGCTACGACCTTCAGACAGCGATTGCTGAACAAATTCAATCAAAACGAGTGAGTTACGCACCACAATCCCTGCTAGCGCAATCATGCCGATCATCGCGGTCGCCGTGAACAGAGCTGGGTTGGGGTAATTACCGATGTCACTGCTTAACACATTCAAAATCCAGAACCCCGGCATAATCCCAATCACAGTCAGAGGTATCGCCAGCATGATGATGCCCGATACCGCAGGTAAACCAGTTTGAATCAACATCACCACAAATACGCCAAGCAGCGCAGCGCCATAAGCAATGCCTAAATCGCGGAATACGTCCACTGTGATTTTCCATTCCCCCTCACCACTCCAAACCACCTCGATGTTGTCTGGCACACTCCAAGTGACACCAGCGCCATTGCTCAAGTACGTGCGATCTTGCCAGTGACGATGCACATCTTCCGCGTGAGTTGTATCTTGGTCAGCCATCACATCGGCAATCACTTCACCCGGAACACGCCCAACTACCTCGGCGTAGACATACACAACAGGCTTGAGGTTTTTATGGAAAATCGGTTTGTCCGCTGCGCGTTTCACAAAATGACCGACTTCAGACAACTGCACGATAGGCTGAGGAGCATCCACAACAGCCCCATTGGATTCTACTTTTGCAATGCCCGGACGGCCTCGCACATAAAGCTGCTCTAGTTGATTCAGGTTATCTCTGTCTTCGCGTCGGAGCTGCACTGCGATAGGTAGTGGTTCCACTTCTCTTGGATCGGCGATATAACCGAGCACTTTGGCGTTCGCGGCGGTAATAAGCGTGTTATTGATATCAGCAACAGAAACACCGGACAGCGCCGCTTTTTCTTGATCAACGATGAATTGCCACGTTTCTAAATCACCTTGGATGCTGGTATCCACCTCAGAAACCAACTGTTCTTTGCGAAGCCTATCCGCGACTTTCTCTGCTTGGCTCATCAGATCTTCATAAGATGTCGCTTCATCACCGTAAACTTCTGCCGTAATGGTGGCGATAACAGGCGGGCCTGGCGGCACTTCGACTAGCTGCACGTCAGCGTCAAACTTATCTGCAATCTGCTCTAAATCCGCCCTGAGTCGTGTCACCAGTTCGTGTGATTGCATTGCGCGGCGATTCTTCTCTGCAAGAACGACTCGAAGCTCGCCTTGGTATGGTTCGCTGCGCATAAAGTAGTGGCGCACCATGCCGTTGAAATCCATTGGGGAAGCGGTGCCTGCAAAGCCCGACACACTTGTCACTTCCGGCACCGTCATTAAATAGTCCGTAAAGCTCGACAGCGCGTTGGACGTATCCACAAAGCTTGAAGACTCTGGCATGTTTAATACCAATTGGAACTCATTTTTATTGTCATAAGGCAGCAACTTGAGTGGAACTAAGCGAAGTGCTGGCAACAATGCTGCCAAGACGAACAACAAGGCAACCAAACCAAGGAAAAGCCATGCTTTCTTGCGACTTTCAAGTAGCGGAATCAACACACCACGATACAAACGATACATCGGCGAAGATTGGATGTCATAGTGGCCGTTTTCCTCAGCACCTTTGAGTAGCTTCTTGGCAAGCCAAGGCGTAATCATAAACGCGACAACGGTACTAAAGATAACGCTGATCGGAACGTTGAACGCCAGTGGCGCCATGTAAGGCCCCATCATCCCAGTGATAAAAAACATCGGCGTAAACACGATAACAATCGCGACCGTCGACATTAACAAGGCGCTACGAATTTCTGCCATGGCGAGAACAATCGCATTGGTTCGTGTTAGATTTTTGCGTTTGAGGTAGCGTTCAATGTTGTCGATGCTGGCGATCGGATCGTCCACGATCAAACCTAGCGCCAAAATCAACGCAAAGAGTGTGACTCGGTTGATGGAATAGCCAAATGCCAAGTCCATCCCGAGCGCGGCACCATAGCTAATCGGAATCGCGATACCAACCACCAATGCGCTTCGCCAGTTCAAGAACAAACCGACAAACACCACGACCGTTAGAATAGAGATGCCAAGGCTTGATACCAAGTTGTTTACTTTCGCATTCGCCGTTTCGCCATAGTCACGAATGACTGCAACTTGAACTTGTGGAGGAAACTGCTCGGATTGAAGCTCCGCCAGTTTATCCCGAACAGACTGAGCGACGTTAACCGCGTTCGAGCCTTTTTGTTTAGCGACAGAGATAAACACCGCTGGGTATGCTTCATCGTGGTTTTTATCGCGATACCAAG
>NZ_JAWOTL010000047.1:0-2610 GCF_033338835.1 Vibrio sp. Vb0888 | reverse complement strand
GCACGGCCGATGCCAGTTGCTGATTGAGCGTTGATTTGGAAACCCGCTGCCATCGATTGACCTGAGGCAAAAGCTACCGTTACTGCTAGGAGAGTCTTTTTAAACAGACGCGTGTTCTGAGTCATTTGTTTTTCCTTATTAGATTCGTCTCTTTGGACGATAAATTGAGCTTTTGCTCAGTGGCGCAGATAGTAGTATCAATAATTGCTTGGACAAATCCGACCATTGGATAAAATTGAATAAAAATTGCAGAAATGATGTCTAAAAGACGGGAAATTGCACTTAAAATGCATAATTTAGAGTTTAAGCTCTAAATGCTATAGCGGTGGTGAATGTTTTGTGTTCTATTTATACAAAAATGCCGCTAAATAAGATCATTTAGCGGCATTTAACCTTTTGAAAGCTGGAAATCGTCGAAGTTGTTACATCGGCTTAATCATTGATGCAAGAGTCGTAGCGATCGCATCAATATTTTCACCTTCTTCCCCGACTAAAATCAGGCTTGAACTCCCGACGGGCTGAACGATTCCGGTCATGCCATCCTTATTAAAGTCGGTACTTTGTTCGCTTGGAATACCAGTAATAAATAACGTTACTTTACCTTTTGGACCTTGGAACACCATATGCACCGCATTGGATTCACCAAAACCGCAGTGGTTTAGGTAGTAAACGTGATATGGAAAGTTTTCACTAAACTGGTAATGAAATGGCGACATTTTCGCATTAATTTGCGAGCTCGGTACATCCTCATCAAGATGACGAACAAACGGTTCTTCATGAATTACGTGTTTCATCGCGGTATCCGCTAAACTGGCTTGTGCTGGAGACACCAAAACATTTCCCCAGTTTACTTGACCAACTAATAACCCTGCGGTGAACGCAATAGAAGCGGCAAGTGCCATTGCTTTGCGGACAAAGTTTGGTCTTACGACCTTCTCTTCATCAAGTGCACTCGACGTCTGGCTAAATAAAATCTTATCTGCGAGATCTTCGGGTACATCCACATTCATGGCTTGTTTAATTTTTACATCGAGATCCAAAACGTCATCAACAAACTTATTGTTGGCGTCGCTACCAGCTAAAGCTTGCAGAATCTCTTCATCCTTTTGTTTTGGATCCGACAAAATACGACGACGAAATTCTAAATCATCCATTCTTTTGTCCTCTCTTGGTATCTTGAGAATCCAACATCTCTTTAAGTTGATTACGAGCGCGAAATAGTCGAGTCATCACTGTGTTTTTATTTAAATCAAGAATGTCGCCAATTTCTTCTCCACTGAAACCACCAACAACCTGGAGAAATAAAGGCTCACGGTATTCAACATCGAGCTTCATGATCTGTGCCTGCAGCCATTCTTGCTGATGATGTGAGTCATCGCTGACTTTAGCATCATTGCCGTAATCATCGATATCAACTAAATCAAATTGTTTACGTTCGAAGCGGCGCGCGTTTTCTCGTCTCAATATTGTGATGAGCCAAGACTTGGCAGCTTTTTCGTCTTGGAGGCTATCGAGTGACTTCCAAGCTCTAAGACAGGTTTCCTGAACTAGATCTTCCGCGACCGCTTTATCTTTGCACAACCAATATGCGTAGCGGTACAAGTCACGATGATACCCTCGGACGAGCGCTTCGTATTTTCTTTGCTTGTCCATATCAGAGTTGACCGGACTGTTGGAATTTTTCTTTCCAAACATTTTTAATATGGCCACAGGAGCCTCCATCCTCGCTCTGTGAGTTTCTTACTTGTTCTGAGCATGACTTTACTTGTTTCATCGCTTAGCGGTTTTGGTTGCAGGATTTGTCATGCAACCCCTTTGACACAATAAGCCATGTGGTTACCTAAAAGTGTATACGCAAATGTCAGATATCATCGAACACGAATTGATATATATTGTTAACAATATCATCATTAGTAATCAATGGCTTGGATAAGTTCACTCGATGGAGCATTAAAAGGGACTTCTGATGGTGGATTCTTGAATTGTTTTGAATCAATAATCGTTCTAGATGAGCTTAAAACTCGTAAAATCACTATAAAATTGATCTATTTCAAAATATCAAGCAGTGAAGGGGTTATAGTACACCTTGTCATCTCGTTAGTCATTGCGACTAACATGTTGAGCAAGATGACACTTCCTTTTGAAGGCTGACTTTACTTTCTCCTAATCAGGAAACTGATTACTTTTCAATTGGCGTAAGTTAATTGTTTTATAGATATTCCGACCACACAGTTATGTGTGGTTTTTTTTTTGCTTCGATTTTACTTTCCGTATACCTCTTACCGTTTTAACTCTCTATAGTTAACCATTAGTAATCGCATAAGAATCAAAGAAGTAGAGTAATTGAACTACTTGCTTCACGTTTATTTAAACGCACGTTTGATAAATTTAACAAATTCATTACAATGCATCAGGTCAGACCTCTTGTATTTAAGGAGAAACAATGGGCAAGCAGGAAGTAAAAACACGCAATGGTGAGCGTGTCGCTATTGTCGCGGGGCTTCGAACTCCCTTTGCTCGTCAAAGCACGGAATTTAGCCAAGTGCCAGCGGTCGATTTAGGGAAAATGGTAGTAAGCGAAATGCTTGCTCGAACAGATATTGATCCGAA
>NZ_JAWOTL010000046.1:0-2815 GCF_033338835.1 Vibrio sp. Vb0888 | reverse complement strand
GTTCTTTTAGTTGTTGATTTCATAACACTCTCCAATTTTGGGGGGTGGAAAGTGTCAACCTTATTTAGGACGGCACACTAGCAATAGAAAGGCCACGAATATCTTCGTGGCCTTTTCTTTTTGACCTTCTGTACAGCACTTGGAGTATTTGGCCTACTATGTTCCAATTGCTTGCAAAGCTGAACGAAAGAAAACAAATCAATTAAAAATCATGGTTTTAAACTTTCACTCATTCCCAATCAAGATCGAATGTACAGCGAATAGAGGTTTTAGCTTACGATGATCCAAAAGCAAAAAGAGCTGCACAATAGCAGCTCTTTTAAGATATTGGATTTTGTCACGATTGGTTAGAAGCGCCCTTGGTAATTAAACTCATATTGACCTTGAGCATTCGGCTTACCCAACCATTTCAATTGCTCCCCCATGCTGGATGGGAACTCTGCTCCAGGTTTGAACCACGCTTTGGTTGAGTATCGTTGATTAGGCATCAGCTCTGCTGAGAACGCCGCAGAGACTTGTTCGCTGCTCTGCTCACCAGTTGCCGTCAATACACTATCCTGACAGTTTATATCGGCAATCACAGGACCGAGATCTAAGCTGCCAACGGGGCTTTGAATACCACTGGCATTCCATACTAAAGTGCCTTCACCGTTCTTACACCAAGGCGCAGCATAAGTCGCATGACGAATATTCAGCTCAAGTTGCCCATCAACACCAACAGGCACAGGGAGGCGCGCTTGCTCAACAACTTTTACCGCCGGAATCGAGGCAACTAAGTTTTTGGCATAAGGGCCATCACTTAAGCTATAGCCGACAAAACCGCGCCCACGAACGTCCATTTCACTACCACGACCAAAGCGCACAGCAAACTCAGCTTTACCTGTCAGTAGACTCGACCATTGGAAATCCCAATTAACTTCTCCAAGGTTCTGGCGCTGCCAACGAATACTAGCAGCTTGACCTTGCCATACCGAACCGTTGGTTCCTTGAATGTCCAGGCCTCTCACTGTTGGTGCTTGTTGTAACACCCAAGAGACTGGTAATCCCATTAAAAGACTGACTGAAAAAAAGACGATAAAGATAACAACGTAAAGTACTGCTCGCTTCACCTTAACCTCGCTTAAACTGAAGGCGGTTTACATCGATCATGCCCGCTTGCTCTGTTCGGTCGATATCTAAAAATTCGACTTCAATACCCTGCTGCTCTTTCAAGTAACGTAACCAATCCACTAGTTGATTAAACGCGAGTGGTTTGATCCACACTTGAACGCTCTCATTACGAGGTTGTACGCGAATCAACTCAACTTTATAACGACGAGCTGAAGAAGAAACCAACTGATTCAACGGTTGACTAGAGTAGCTCACACCGCTGCTTTTTCGCAGTGCAATGATGCCATCCGCTTTATCTTGTACCCAAGCTAGCAACTGTTTTTCGCTTTGAATACGTGACTGAGCTAGCTCCGCACGTTGGCTCATTGGCTGTAATAAACCCCAATAAATAATACCGATAACGGCAATAGCGCCACATCCCATGACCAAACGCTGCTCACGCTGCGAGATGCTGCTCCACCAAACCTGAGCTTGAGAAATTAAGTTTTTCATCATCACCTCACAAACGCTTCAAAACAAAGCTGCCAACCACAACGTTATCGCTACGGTTCAACTGACCTTGCTCAACATTAAACTTCTCTGCCAATTTCACACGAGCCTGCTCAAAAGGTTGGAAGTCTGAACTACGAGCCTGAATACGTACTTCGCCACGTTGTCCGTCGTATTTAAAGCTAGTGATCTCCAAGTCGCTGACCTGACCAAGCGTCGCGGGTAATGCCGCCAACCATGACAACATTGCCTGCTGACCACTTCCACCAGATAAGCGGCGCTCTTCATCATCCATTTGTCGTTTGAGGTAACTAACGGTAGGAATGCGTCGTTTATTTGGGAACACCTGGCGGAAAATACGCTCACTCTCCTCACGATACGCTTGAGCTTGTGCTTCGTACTTGTGGACCACGAGCAACTGCTGCGCAACCATGACGACGATAAGCACCCCCGCAGCAATGGTGGCTTTTTGCCAGAGCTTCCAGTATTTACCCCAAGAAGATTTCGGCTTGAAGATCCCAGTCAGCAAATTGACTTTGCTTTCTGTCACCCCCTTCGCCAGTAAAGCCATCGTCATTTCTTCTGGTTGCGGCTCCCATATTTCAGGTAACGCAGATTCCGGGACCGAGCTATAGCAATCGAGCTTCCAACCTTCATGATTTTGTAGATAAGAAGAGAGGTAAAGGTCTAACCAAGAAGCGTCGACAACCGCGCCCTCTGTCGCAGAGTGACGAATTAGCCATTGCTCGCCAATCATTGCAGCACAGCTGTGCTCTCCACGAACCGGTAACGCAAGCACATCGGGTAAAATGCGTTTAATAGCGATACCTTGGCTTGAGAAACGTTGCAGTACAGTCTGAATCCAAGCACGTTCAACTGCGCAAATCTGCGCTTTATCCGCTTGTTTACCCAACACGCTAAAGTGCAGGCCATCAACGTCCTGAGCAACTTCGTCTTCCACTAAGTACGGTAACATCGCCTCGAATTGGCGTGTTGCACCAGGTGGTATATCCACTTGCGTCAGGACCACATCATTACTCGCCAACAGCGCCACAACTTGGCGCTGACCAGCATATGAGACCAACTCATCTAAGTGTTCCCACCCGGCGATTTCACCGCTAGCAATCACTTCCTGTTGATCTGTCGACCACACCACCCAAGGAATGGTACTTTGTTGTTCGCTACTCAGCCGAACGGTCAGAAACTCGCTCACTGA
>NZ_JAWOTL010000045.1:1663-3190 GCF_033338835.1 Vibrio sp. Vb0888 | reverse complement strand
CGCTATTTCGTTTCACTTCTGAGTTCGGCATGGAAATCAGGTGGGTCCAAAACGCTATGGTCGCCAAGCAAATTCTTTAATCTGGAAAGCTGTTTTTTTAATTCTCGTTCTTACACATTCAATGTTCTTTCATTGAGTCCATCAAAACCCCTTGGGTGTTGTATGGTTAAGCCTCACGGGCAATTAGTACAGGTTAGCTCAACGCCTCACAACGCTTACACACCCTGCCTATCAACGTCGTAGTCTACGACAACCCTTTAGGATACTTAAAGTATCAGGGAGAACTCATCTCAAGGCTCGCTTCCCGCTTAGATGCTTTCAGCGGTTATCGATCCCGAACTTAGCTACCGGGCAATGCGTCTGGCGACACAACCCGAACACCAGAGGTTCGTCCACTCCGGTCCTCTCGTACTAGGAGCAGCCCCTTTCAATTCTCCAACGCCCACGGCAGATAGGGACCGAACTGTCTCACGACGTTCTAAACCCAGCTCGCGTACCACTTTAAATGGCGAACAGCCATACCCTTGGGACCGACTTCAGCCCCAGGATGTGATGAGCCGACATCGAGGTGCCAAACACCGCCGTCGATATGAACTCTTGGGCGGTATCAGCCTGTTATCCCCGGAGTACCTTTTATCCGTTGAGCGATGGCCCTTCCATTCAGAACCACCGGATCACTATGACCTGCTTTCGCACCTGCTCGAATTGTCATTCTCGCAGTCAAGCGGGCTTATGCCATTGCACTAACCTCACGATGTCCAACCGTGATTAGCCCACCTTCGTGCTCCTCCGTTACGCTTTGGGAGGAGACCGCCCCAGTCAAACTACCCACCAGGCACTGTCCGCAACCCCGATAAGGGGTCGACGTTAGAACATCAACACTACAAGGGTGGTATTTCAAGGACGGCTCCACGCAATCTAGCGACTGCGCTTCAAAGCCTCCCACCTATCCTACACATGTAGGGTCAATGTTCAGTGCCAAGCTGTAGTAAAGGTTCACGGGGTCTTTCCGTCTAGCCGCGGGTACACTGCATCTTCACAGCGATTTCAATTTCACTGAGTCTCGGGTGGAGACAGCGTGGCCATCATTACGCCATTCGTGCAGGTCGGAACTTACCCGACAAGGAATTTCGCTACCTTAGGACCGTTATAGTTACGGCCGCCGTTTACCGGGGCTTCGATCAAGAGCTTCGACCGAAGTCTAACCCCATCAATTAACCTTCCGGCACCGGGCAGGCGTCACACCGTATACGTCATCTTGCGATTTTGCACAGTGCTGTGTTTTTAATAAACAGTTGCAGCCACCTGGTATCTGCGACTCTCAATAGCTCCATCCGCGAGGGACTTCACCGTCGAGAGCGTACCTTCTCCCGAAGTTACGGTACCATTTTGCCTAGTTCCTTCACCCGAGTTCTCTCAAGCGCCTTGGTATTCTCTACCCGACCACCTGTGTCGGTTTGGGGTACGATTCCTTACAATCTGAAGCTTAGAGGCTTTTCCTGGAAGCATGGCATCAATGACTTCACA
>NZ_JAWOTL010000045.1:0-1563 GCF_033338835.1 Vibrio sp. Vb0888 | reverse complement strand
TCAGCCTACGCACTTGAACCTGGACAACCGTCGCCAGGCCCACCTAGCCTTCTCCGTCCCCCCATCGCAATTGTAAGAAGTACGGGAATATTAACCCGTTTCCCATCGACTACGCCTTTCGGCCTCGCCTTAGGGGTCGACTTACCCTGCCCCGATTAACGTTGGACAGGAACCCTTGGTCTTCCGGCGAGGAGGTTTTTCACCCCCTTTATCGTTACTCATGTCAGCATTCGCACTTCTGATACGTCCAGCATGCGTTACCACACACCTTCAACCGCTTACAGAACGCTCCCCTACCCAATGCACTAAAGTGCATTGCCGCAGCTTCGGTTTACTACTTAGCCCCGTTACATCTTCCGCGCAGGCCGACTCGACCAGTGAGCTATTACGCTTTCTTTAAATGATGGCTGCTTCTAAGCCAACATCCTGGCTGTCTGAGCCTTCCCACATCGTTTCCCACTTAGTAGTAATTTGGGACCTTAGCTGGCGGTCTGGGTTGTTTCCCTCTCCACGACGGACGTTAGCACCCGCCGTGTGTCTCCCGGATAGTACTTACTGGTATTCGGAGTTTGCAAAGGGTTGGTAAGTCGGGATGACCCCCTAGCCTTAACAGTGCTCTACCCCCAGTAGTATTCGTCCGAGGCGCTACCTAAATAGCTTTCGGGGAGAACCAGCTATCTCCAGGTTTGATTGGCCTTTCACCCCTAGCCACAAGTCATCCGCTAATTTTTCAACATTAGTCGGTTCGGTCCTCCAGTTGATGTTACTCAACCTTCAACCTGCCCATGGCTAGATCACCTGGTTTCGGGTCTATATCCAGAGACTGAACGCCCAGTTAAGACTCGGTTTCCCTACGGCTCCCCTAGATGGTTAACCTTGCCACTGAATATAAGTCGCTGACCCATTATACAAAAGGTACGCAGTCACAGGACAAGCCTGCTCCTACTGCTTGTACGTACACGGTTTCAGGTTCTATTTCACTCCCCTCACAGGGGTTCTTTTCGCCTTTCCCTCACGGTACTGGTTCACTATCGGTCAGTCAGTAGTATTTAGCCTTGGAGGATGGTCCCCCCATATTCAGACAGGATATCACGTGTCCCGCCCTACTCGATTTCACTGAACACACGTCGTCAACTACGGGACTATCACCCTGTATCGTCGGCCTTTCCAGGCTGTTCGTCTAACGCGTGTAAAGCTTAAGGGCTAGTCCAATTTCGCTCGCCGCTACTTTCGGAATCTCGGTTGATTTCTTTTCCTCGGGGTACTTAGATGTTTCAGTTCCCCCGGTTCGCCCTGTTGAGCTATGTATTCACTCAACAGTAATACCTTATGGTATTGGGTTTCCCCATTCGGAAATCCCAGACTCAAATGGTTTTTACTACCTAATCTGGGCTTATCGCAAGTTAATACGTCCTTCATCGCCTCTGACTGCCAAGGCATCCACCGTGTACGCTTAGTCACTTAACCATACAACCCGAAGGAGTTTCGAGTTGATGTTCAAATCACCAAAGTTGTCTCTCATTATTTGAATGAGCGAGAGACATTCGATTTTGCCGGACTCAA
>NZ_JAWOTL010000044.1:0-3785 GCF_033338835.1 Vibrio sp. Vb0888 | reverse complement strand
CAGTTACCTTGCTCATCGATAGAGAACGTACCCCAGTTGCCATCTTGAACGTCGGTTTGCGGTTGGAAGACCGCTTCACCTGCATCAGGGTCATCCACGTTTAAGTTGCCGCCAGTGGTCAGCGTTACGTCTTCTTGAACCGCGCCTTTGTCATCGCCCGGTTGATCAGGTGTGATGACCGCTTTGTCGTCTGAGCCCGTGATCGTCACGACCACGTCATGAGTCGTGCCATCTGCAGACGTCACTGTCATGGTGCGAGTCACCGGATCGCTATCGGCGTCTAACGCTTGCACGTCTGGATGATTATTGTTCAGCTCATAGGTCCAGTTACCTTGCTCATCGATAGAGAAAATACCCCAGTTACCGTCTTGAACGTCCGTTTGGGGTTGGAAGACCGCTTCACCTGCATCAGGGTCATCCACGTTTAGGTTGCCACCTGTGGTAAGCGTTACGTCTTCTCTTACTGCCCCCACATCGTCACCATCAATTAACGCTGAGGAGTTACTACTATCTATTTCAGTAGAACGATGCACGTCAGGTAAAACATTGGTATCGCTCTGCTCACTGTCTAAACCTGAAGTTTCAAAAAACGTACTTGCCAGAAGTTCAGCCCCTGAACGTTCAATTGTTCCGGAATTGGTTAAGCTAGAACTTAATTGCTCACCTGCAGCAGTAGCGTATTCTTCTCCTAATTCTGTAGGGTCATCACCTTGCGCAACGGCTTTAATGATTTCCTCAACCTCAGGAGATATATCTGAATTTGTATCACTGCGCTCTAATGAGGCATGCGCAGGTAGAGAATCACCATTCAACGTATCCACGACAATCTCACCCGGAAGTAGGTTCTCCTTAGATTCAACTACTCTAATATGACCATCTTTACCGATTACAACATACTTATCCGTCGTTGAATTTGACTTTCCAACCAAAGTTATTACCCCATTTAACAGATGAAATAACCCCTCCCCTTGACTAAATCAGGCAATGAGAATTATTTCAGGCAGTGATACATTTAGTTAATAGTTTATCATTATTTGCTCAATGTACAACATGCACTTGTTCCCACAATAAGTTTCATGTTTTAAAGTGGTTTTATTTTGCCCCAGAAAGTCATATGCTACGCGGCTTATTTTTAGGGACTTTGTTCCAGCGATTACATTTTTTAAAATGATGGCTTAAATTAACCAAGCCAGATTTGATACAAACGTTTTCTTTAATATATCCGGTTCTTAAAGTTTCATTATTGAGACAATAAATTAAAGATAATTAGCGTTGCCAATTATTTGGGGAGACTTCTTTTGAAGCTTAGTAGTATTAGTGTTGTTTGTTTTGGTTTGTTAATACCTCTTCATTCCAGTGCACAAACATTAGAGCAAGCCGTAGCGGTTACATTTGCAACCAACCCAGAGATCAAAAGTGCGTTCAATGAATATATGAGTAAACGCTACATCATTGATCAATCCACTGGTGCATACAAACCGACCATCGATTTAGACGCAGGTATCGGTTATGAGGGCATAGATCCAGCGAACTCCGCAGATAGAACCGACATGACCCGTAAAGAAGCTGCAATTACATTTAGCCAGTTGATTTGGGATGGTTCTAAAACTCTTTACGATATCGATCGCACATCAGCAGACGCTGAATCGGTACGTTATCAATTGCTTGCTGATGCTCAAAATATTGCCCTACAAGTTGCTAAAGCGTATCTGGATGTAATTAAGGCACAGCAGTTCATTACTCTTTCAGAAAGCAACTTAAATACGCACGAGCGTATTTATACTGACATCAAAAAACGCACAGAATCAGGAATAGGCTCAGTCGCCGACTTGACTCAAGTTGAAGGTCGCCTAGCAAAAGCTCACAGCAATTTACTAGCTGCACAAAATAACTACAAAGATGCGCAAACCACATTTATTCGATTAGTGGGTGAAAACCCTCAGGATCTAATCTTTCCACGCGCAGACCAAAACTTTATTCCCGACTCCTTGGATGAGGCCAAAAATCAAGCTTTTGAAAACCACCCAGTGATAAAGATAGCTTTAGCAGATGTCGACTCTGCAAGATACCAGTACCAGCAAGCAGATGCGAACCACTATCCAGTAGTTTCCGTTGAAGCAGCACAAAACTGGCGTGATGATGCAGGAGGTATTGAAGGTAACAGTTCTGAAACCACTGCTATGCTTCGCGTCCGCTATAACCTATATAATGGCGGCAGAGATTCAGCAAACACTGATAGTATGGCCTACCAGCTCAACAAAGCGAAAGACCTACGTGAACGTGCCTACCGAAGTGTTGAGCAAGAGCTTAGTCTCTCTTGGAGTGCTTTAGAATTGACTGGCAAACAAAAAACCTTTCTAAGCCAACATGTTGGTTCAATGTCAGACACCGTTGTTGCTTATCAAAAGCAGTACCGCATTGGTAAACGTACATTGCTTGATTTGCTCAATACTGAAAATGAGCTATTTGAATCCCGCAAAAACTACCTCGAAACGCAGTTCGATCAACAATACGCTAAATACCGAACTCTAACTTCTACAGGAAAACTTCTTGATGCATTGCGCGTCGATATTCCGCAAGAATGGACTCAGCCAGTAGAGTACTAAACACAATGAAAAACAATACCTTAATATTTCTAGCTCTATCAACAATGAGCCTAAATAGTGCATTTGCGACTGATAAGTTCGATTACATCCCTACTCCGGAGCACATTCAAGTCGCTGACCTTCATGACGTAGATAACGATGGCGTAATCAATGCTCGTGATCTATGTGCGAATACCCCAGTTGGTGCCGAAGTAGATAATGATGGCTGCGAAACCTACCTAAACAAAGAAGAACAGTATCAACTTAAGATTTTGTTTGCTAATGATTCAGACAGCATTAATCCAGTATTCCAACGTAAGATTACTGAATTAGCAGCATTCCTTAAGAAGTACCCTACGACTTCTATCGAAATACAGGGTTACGCAAGTAAAGTTGGTACCGCAGCTTACAACCTTGAGCTATCACGCCGCCGAGCAAGTAACGTACGCAACCTATTAATTAAGCAAGGTATTTCAGAGGACAGGTTAACTATTGTTGGCTTTGGTGATACCCATTTAGCTAAATTGGGGACAGATGATGTCAGCCACGCTTTAAACCGTCGTGTAACCGCTACCGTCATTGGCCATAAAGGCATGGTTAAAGATGAGTGGACGATATTTACTACCTTTCCCAAGGTAAACTAACACCCCTGCCTCTGGCCAGTTTTCATCAATGGCTAGAGGCATCTTCTATAGGGGCTTGATGAAACAGATATCAGTACATTTTACTGACTTAAACTAAAGCTAATCACCACCATTCATTTAGAGAATTGAGCTCCGTACGAAATTAAGAACCATCTAATTAATATAGTTGTAACTTACTTTAGAAAATATTATTAACTTATTTAATTATAAAAAATAAAAGCTGTCAGATAAAAATAGAAGTAACATATTTCACTTAAACAAGTGATTGCACTTTTTCGAACGAGTTACAGTGAGAAGTCTTAGCTAATCCAAAACTAGTGGTTGGTTATTTTACATACTAAAGTCGAGTGTCGCATTCCTATCTATTTACAAACTATGGCGCTGCAAAATGACCGAAACATGCCTTCGCAGATTGAGTCAGTTATTAAATCATTATAATCATTCGCAATTGCATCAAGTAAGCTTAGATGAGTTAGAAAGGCTTTGTTGCTTAAATCGATGGAACTAAATCAAGAAGCTACGATCTGATCGGCTACACCCATTAATCGTCGTAGCC
>NZ_JAWOTL010000043.1:0-4079 GCF_033338835.1 Vibrio sp. Vb0888 | reverse complement strand
GAATCCCTCATCGGTCACTAGCAACAAACGTCGAAAACCGAGATCAGATATCGCCTCCAACAACTCAGATACGGCGCCCGAACCAGAAAACAGCGTCGGCCGTGGAAGTGGCAGCACATGCGCTGCGATTTTTAGCCCTTTGGTGTAACTGCGATACAAACAATGTTTCAACATACAAATTCCTTTTGAGTTGGAGCATTTAGTCTAGTAGTTTTTTCAGGCAACTCTTCTTTGCGGCTTCACAAATTCGCAATCGAGTCGTTTACCTTTTCTTAATTAACTCATTGAGCTAATTAAGAAACAAAATGGGGATGTTTTCTTTCCTACAGTGACCACCACAATAGGTATTCCATCTGCACCGTCCATACAAATCACATTGAAAATTGCAGCAAAACGTGCTCCGTCACTTTGAGGCCGAAAACCCTAAAATCGTCTCTCCCCCTTTGTTTGCTGATGTTTTAGTCAAAAGTAGAAATAAGAATACGTTGCATCATGATTTATTGTCGTTTTCAAAGAAGTCAACCAAAGCAACAAGAATCTTGCGTATTTCGGTGATTGCGATCGCTCGTTTCGGTTTATTCCGATCACCTGATCCTGCCGTTTTTCTCTCTTCCTATTTTTACTCTAAGTGATCGGATTGCGCCAGTTTTCTCATTGACTCACCGCCCAGTTCTATTCGATGACTATTGTGTACCAGCCTATCCATGAGAGCGTCTGCGACGGTGGCGTTGTCGATCATGTTGTACCACTCCTTTACAGGTAACTGACTGATGACGATTGTGCTGCTGTTTTGGTAACGGTCTTCAAGCACTTCTAACAAGTGACCCGCATGCTCTTGAGTCAGTTTTTCCATTCCCCAGTCGTCGAGGATAAGCAGCGCTTTTTTAGCGAGGGATTGAAGTTGCTTTTGATAGCTACCATCCAGACGACCTGCGGTCAGGTCATCGAGCAAGCGAGTTAATCGGTAGTATCTGACGGTTTGCTGTTGGTCGCAGGCGCTGGTTGCCAGAGCGCAGCCAAGATAGGTTTTGCCTGCACCTGTTGGGCCTGTGATCAAGATGTTCTGGTGCTTGTGCAGATAACTCCCCGTCAGAAGTTCGCTCATCTGTTTGCGGTTGAGGTTTCGCCCCTCCTTGTAGATGAGTTGGCTCGGCTGAGCATCCACTCTCAGCTTGGCTTGTTGTTTTAAGCGTTGGATTTTGCTCTGATTACGATTCAAGATTTCACTTTCCAGAAGCAGGCTTAACCTTTCCTCGAAGTCCAGCTCTGCGTAGGTGGTCAGTTGCTCTTGTTGCTGCTCTAACGCTTTCGCCGCATGACTTAAGCGCAGGGTTTTGAGTTGGTCATTGAGTGCGTTCATATCCTTTCTCCTAGTGATAACAGTTCGGGCCACGAACATTGCTGTGAACAAGGTTCGGTGTATTCGCTTTATCTTTACTCAGTTGCCCCTCGCGATTGTTTTTCAGCAGATTATTGATGAAGGTGTAGTTCGGTTTTGTCAGCATCAGCGCATCTTTACAGGCCTGCTCTAAGCGCGATTCGCCATGGGTTTTACTCAGGTTGAGTAACCCCAGACAGGAACGATAGGCCTGCTCTGGATGAGGTTTAGCGTTCAGCATCTTATTGACGACTTCTCGGGTGGCAGGGCCGATATTGGCGCCCCAGTTGAGCAAGCGTCCAGGCGACCACTTTTGATGTTGATGATGACTCGGCATATGCTCTGGTTGTGTGCTGTTTCCGCGCTCTCTTTGGCTGCGTGGATGCTGGGCGATCAAGTTACCTTGATGGTAGATCTGCACCAGACGGTTGGAGGCTTCCAGCTCGACGTGGTGACCCACCAGTTGATGGGGAACCGAGTAGTAGTGACGGCGATATTCGATGTGATAATCAGGCCCAACCTTGGCTTGTCTCGTTTCGGTATAGAGGTATCGCTGCTTGGGCAGCGGCTTTAATGCAGGTTTATCGAGTTTCTCGAACAAGGCTTTGCGACTCGCGCCATACTGTTTCATCTCACGTTGGTTTAATTCATCCATCAGCGCTCGGATAGCGAGATTCAGCTCTTTGAAGGTATAGAAGGTTTGGTGGCGAAGCCGCATCATGATCCAGCGTTCGACGAGGAGCACCGCATTCTCCGCCTTGGCTTTGTCTTTCGGTTTGTAAGGGCGAGCAGGCATCACGGCGGTTTGATAGTGATTGGCCAGTTTCTGATAGCTGTCGTTCAGTCTTGGCTCATAACGATTCGCTTTACTGACCGCGCTACGCAGATTGTCGGGAACCAAGAGATGGGGGACGCCACCGAAGTGCTCGAACGCATTGGCATGCGCCTCTAACCAGTAAGACTTACCTTGACTCGGGAAGGCTTCAACATAGGTGTAATTGGATGCACCTAAGGTCGCCACGAACACTTCGGCTTCGCGCACTTCGCCTGTATCAGGGTTCACCACTTGAAGCCGAGGGCCACAGTAATCGATAAACAGCTTATCACCTGCCACATGAAGCTGGCGCATGCTGCGCTTTTGGGTTTTGAACCAGCGAGTGAAGTGCTCGCAGAACTGAGTGTAAGCGTAAGCTTTCTCTTGATATTGCTCATGATATTCCTGCCAGAGCAACATCTTCGTCATGCCTTTACGTCTGAGTTCGACTGCGTATTGCGTGAAGTCTGGCATGACTTTATCGCGACTGGCTTTCTTGCCGTGATACAGCGCTTGCGTGAGATCAGCATCGCTGCAACTTTCGGGTAGAGGCCAACCAAGTTGGCTTTGTTTAAAGCGAGTCAGGAGTTCCGAGATGGTGGAGGGGCCGAGTTTCAGGCAAGAAGCGATGCTGCGATTGGAGAGACCGCAGTCGTACTTAAGGCGTAATACCTCTTTGATTTTGTTCATTGGAGTTCTCTTTTTGGCCATGTTCGCTTCCTTACGTTCTTGTTTAAGAAGTAAAGAATAGCGAGCTATTGATTTAAAAGAGAAAAAGGAAGGGTTTCGGACATTCCGATCGCGGTTTTCGCTATTCCGATCACTGATTTCGGAGTTAGGCTAAAAGTGATCGGATAATCGCGGAATCAGTGATCGGTTTAAACCGAAATGGGTGATCGGATAATCCCGAAATGACTGATCGGAATGCTCCGAAATATGCACCAAACCTTCACTTTGCCAAGACACGTAGCCGTAAGACAACAGAATCACAGCCGCAGCCGCACCCCAAGAAATCGCCACATTTTTTAGCGTAAGGAGATCTTTTTTCGGCTTTAAATGATCAGGATATAGATTGACGCGTCGATTTGTAGACGCCGCCGCCGCATCCGCAAGCACATGACCAGAGAGTTCATGTTCTTCAGGCAGTAGTGACGATACTTTGGTGCTTAAGCGGTAGTTAAGCGACTGAACCAATTCGTTCTCATCTTCTTCATCACAGCACACTTTCAATTGGTGTAACTGAACCTGACGAAGCTGAGCAGAGAGGTAATCTATCGAACGTTGCAGCTCCAGAGACAAACTGTCCATCTGTAGCTCGCTTGACGGTACGCCAGTAAGAGGAGGTGTCACGCTACGAATCGAACGATGGAATGCAATGGTGTGCTCAACAAAAGCACTGATGCGGAAATGCCCACGCGCGCTACGTTGCAGCAACAAAAAGTTACCAAGTTCACCAGCGGTATCACCCCAAACATCATCTTCCGGAATGATCGCTTCTAACGGCAATTGAGCACGACTAGCCAGTAGCACAATTTTATCAAGCATCTTTCGTGATAAAACATAAGCTTGCACTTTACTTGAGTTTGGTAGCTCTACCGCATCAGCGATGATGTCGATGGCACGCTCAGAAATAAGCTCTTTGAGTAAAAACGGCAGCGCCGCCGACCACTCTTGGCGTGGCATGGCTGGCTTGTCGATTTGATACATCTGATAGTAGTTGTGTGACAGCACTACGGTCAGAGAATCATAAGCGCTCGCGGCAACGCTTAACGCTTGCTCAACAGCGCGTTCCCAATTTGATTCAGAAATTTCAAACTGAGACGGACGGCCACTTTTAGCTGGTGATGATAAATAAACTGCGTCTGGCTGAATAACCAAAAAACAAGA
>NZ_JAWOTL010000042.1:0-4631 GCF_033338835.1 Vibrio sp. Vb0888 | reverse complement strand
CAAATAGGCACGGATTTATCAGAGTTTATTTTAGGTTAGGGTGCATGTGCGTCTCTCACACCTTAACTGCGCGTTATGCATATTAGAGAGAATAATGAACTCATACACGAGCGAATGTAAAAGGTTGTCTATCAATGCACGAGCTGCGATTGGTCTGCTTGTCTTTGAGCGTTTCTGTGTTCTTCATGGTTTAGAACTTCATGATAACCAGGAGTTTTTAGAGCACTTATGGGATTGGTTTCTCATTGATGGTCCAGACGAATTCGAGCCTTGGGAATCTAAACGACCCACTTTAGTAAATTGTGGGCTAGGTGACGAATTTCCCGAGGATTTACAGCTTTCCCTCGCTCAAAACGGTATCGGCGAGAGTCAGTTTAGGACTATTGTCGGTGGCGTAACCGATATTTTATGGGGTAGTTTTTGGGGAGCGGCTGAAAACGAACAATCAATGGCTGCACTTGAAAGTGTCATTTCAGCTAGTGGCATAGAACAACTGCCGGTTTTGACACCGTTCAAGTTCTCATTGTTATCACAAAACGAAGGTTGGGGTGACAAAGTCACACCTCAAGATTTGGAGTTTTGGCGCACCTGTGTGAAATATGCATAACAAATTGTTCAAGAGTGATTCGGCACGCGTGGCATTTTTACTATGCGTTTGTTTTGATGGTTAAGGTGCTCTGCGGAGGCTTCGGTATTGCGTGCCTCACACCTTAACAAGGCGTTATGTTCTAGGAGGAAATTGATGATTAGGGAAATCACAAAAGCCGATTTTGAGTCGTTTTGGCCAACATTTTCAGCGGTAATTCAGGCACAAGAAACTTATGCCTTTGACCCAAATATGACGCTAGAACAAGCCTTCGCTTTATGGTGTGGATCTCCCCTGAAAGCTTTTGCTTTCGTAGAAAATGACGTTGTACTGGGCTCTTACTACATCAAGCCAAATGCAATGGGGCCAAGTAGCCATATATGTAATTGTGGATACATGGTTTCTAGCGAAGCTAGAGGTAAGGGCATTGCACGCCTAATGTGTGAGCATTCTCAGGAAATAGCTCTAAGACTTGGCTTTGATGCCATGCAATTTAACAGCGTGGTCTCTACCAATGAAGTTGCTGTGAAGCTTTGGGAGAAGCTAGGGTTTCAAATCATAGGTACAATTCCCAAGGCATATAAGCATGCTAATTTAGGGTTAGTTGATAGCTACGTCATGTACAAATGGCTACGAACATAACAAAGCATTTAAGAGTGATTCACAACGCTTGGCGTTTTCGCTTCGCTCAAGTATAGCCAAGCGCTGCTCACACCTTAATGCGGCGTTATGTGCTTTTGAGGAAAATTGACATGGAAGTAGTAGAAGCGAGTCCAGATTTAGCTCCAATATTAGCGAGTTACGCGAAAGAATGTTTGGAGTCGGGTATCCCTAAGTATTTCGGCGTTGATCAAGATCCTGAAGCTTATTTATCAGGTTTGGCTGAACGTTCTAAGGCAACTTCTGAATTACCAAACGGTTATTTACCCAGCACAACTTATTATTGCGTATCTGGCTCTGAAATCTTAGGTGCTATTCGAATTCGTAAAGGTACGAATGCCAACGTAGAAAATGTCATTGGGCATGTTGGCTACGAAACTAGACCGTCAGCTCGTGGTAAAGGTGTAGCCTCATTTCTCCTCGCTTGGGTGCGAGACCATGTTGTCACTGACTCAGTTATTGTTACTTGTTCAATTGACAATCCTGCATCCCAAAAGGTTATCGAAAACTGCGGCGGTGAGTATCTTGGTAACTACACAAGTGAAAACGAGGGCACTGTAAGGCGCTACCGTTTAGCACGCACATAACAAAGCGTTCAAGAGGGATTCTCAACGCTTGGCAGTTTTGGTTCAAAGTTTAGCTTTTGTGATTATGGCACAATGGTTTAGGTAAGGTGGTGGCGTTGTTCACCCCTTAACGCGGCGTTAGGTTTTCGGAGTCACATGAAGAAAATTCTGTTTATTTTGTGTACGTTGATGTCAGGAGTAGTAATGTCTGAGGGTTTGTTTTTAAGTTCATATAACGAAGTGTCCGAACGTTATGCAATTCTCGATGAGTTTGAAGAGTCTGGGGTGCTTTACCTAACTAAGCCTCAAACTCAAAAGCCAGAAAGAGATGCTGTTGCGTACATACAGTACGTGCCTGTTTCCGAGGAATCTTGGAAGCAGAAAATGAGAGCAGGGGAACCGCCACAATTACACCAAGGGCTAGTTTCCAAAACAGCAATTATTGAGAAGACAGTAGAGCAAGATTTTAGCTTTCAATGGTCGGCTGATGGTAATTCAGTAGCCTTATTATATAGAAGCGTTCCCATAGCTTTCGTTACTAAAAGCGAAAAGTATGGTTTTAGCAAAGCGGTTGTATCAGATTCGCCAGTTGTTTCAGTCTGGAATTCAGAGAAGTTTAGTGAACTATTTGAGTAAAAACCTAACAAAGCATTTAAGAGTGATTCGCAACGCTTGGCAGTTTCGCTTCGCTCAAGTATAGCCAAGCGCTGCTCACACCTTAATGCGGCGTTAGCTTTCTGGGGAGAGATAATGAGAATCAGACAAATTAAGGCTTACCGAGTAACATCAATTATTTCTTTGCTGTTAGGCATTACCGCACTACAGGAATTATATATAAGCGAAAACCTATTAATTATTGGTTTTGCTGTCGGTGTGCTGGGTACCTTCTTGCTAGGTAGTGCTGGGCTTTTTACGGTATTTCGATTTGTGTTTGCGTTTTTGAAGGAATCAAGTTTAAGCCTGTCTAGCCGTGTTCTAGGGTGTACTTATTCGGTGTTACCTGTTTTACTTTGGTACTTATGCAACGTTAAGTTCATATTGGTGCCTGCGGTGAATGCTAAAGAGCTTTCAACCTTCTTTATTCCATCGGCTTTGGCTGTGTTAAATGGAGGTATAGGGATAATCTTATTCTTCGGAGTCGTTGAAATAAATAATAAACTTCTGGGGAAAGCAGCAAGCTAACAAACTGTTCAAGAGGGATTCGCAACGCGTGGCGTTTTTACTTTGCGTTGATTTTAGTGTTTAAGGTGGTATGCGGCGGCATTGGTATTGCGTTGCTCACCCCTTAACAGGGCGTTATACGAATAGAGGGAAATTATGTACAAAAGTAATGATTTTAACTTGGATTCAAAAGAGTTCAGGTTTAAGAAAGACTCATATCCTTTGTCTAAGATAAACAATGTTAGGGTTCAAAAGTTAAGTTTTCTTGATAATTTAGGTCAAGTTTTATTCTGGGTATGTGTTTTTTCAGGGGCAGTTTGGTTAGTTATTCCAAGGTTGGAAGAGGTGCCACAATGGCTACTAGTTTTAGTTCTTAGTCTGACGGTTGTAGGTTTGGTTTTTGCTCTTTTTCGTTGTTCTAAATATGCACTTCAAGTCGAGTTTCGTCACATAGATGAAACGGGCGTTCAATGGGTTAATGTCGCTAAGTCATACTCAAAGTCAGATTGTGAGTTATTTGAACAGCAAGTGTTGGCACTGAAGAAATTCGTATAACAAATTGTTCAAGAGTGATTCGGCACGCGTGGCATTTTTACTATGCGTTGGCTTTAGTAGTTAAGGTGTTATGCGGAACCTTCGGTATTGCGTGCCTCACACCTTAACAAGGCGTTAGGTTTCTCCGCGGGAAACATCGAATTCGAGGATTTTGGGTCATGGATTATGAAACGAAGCTACAACTTGCGCACAGAGAATTAAGTGACAAAGGTGTTTGGAAGTCGAACTACAATCCTCCATTTGTAAAGTTGTTACGTAAACTCGGACTGTGTATTCCGCCGCCTTACTACCAAAGCTTTTTTGCAAACGTTATGCTTTGTGTGGCTTTCTTTGCTCCTGTTTGGGGAATCTTGCAATGGTTTCTTGTGTGGGACGAGCTAGGCAAACCAGTTTTAGAAGCGGTTTATATCTCGTTACTTACTGGCGCATTGTTTGGTTTAGTTATGGCAACCTTCTACTACATTAGGCGCAAGCAATTAAATCTAACAGATTGGGGTTCATTGGGAGAATAAGCCCAAAACCTAACAAACTGTTCAAGAGGGATTCGCAACGCGTGGCATTTTCACTATGCGTTGGTTTTAGTGTTTAAGGTGAAATGCAGGGGCTTCAGTATAGCGTTACTCACCCCTTAACAGGGCGTTAGTACGGGTTTGGCATTAAATGTCATAAGTTTTGGTGTGTATCTGTTTTGGCGCTCGCCTTTACACCTTTCAGTTAGTGCCTTTCACGTTCTTTCCGGTGGCACTATATACGGAGTGTTCGCTTTGATTTCACCGTTTACGGTTTCTAACTCTTAGCCTATTTCTTTGGAGCTTCTTCATTTTCGTGGTGGCTTTTGAGAGAACCCCGATTATTTTTGGTGTGGCTGTTGAAGTACGAGGAAAGAATCCTTTTCTAATTTGAAGCCAGTGAAAGTAGGGCTGTTCAGTGCGTTTTTCTTCTAGCCAACTTTCGTCTTTCATCTGGGGTAAAGTTTTGTAGCTGCCCGTCTCACTTCAGTGTTCAAAGCCTTTCATATCATGCCACTTTTCAATATCTTGGAGCGCATAAATAGAAGTAGCGCATGTACTAACAAATTGCTTAAGAGTGATTCGTAACGCGTG
>NZ_JAWOTL010000041.1:0-5199 GCF_033338835.1 Vibrio sp. Vb0888 | reverse complement strand
CTGAAACTCAGTATGTTGTTTAAGAACTGAACAACATGGGGCTACCATGTCTTCTCATCGAATTAAGCAACAAAGCCACCAGAAGGTGGCGGTGGACCGAGTTATCAGAATATGTAGTCCCTGGATTAACCAAAATAAAACGGCATCTGAATAGTTCAGATGCCGCTTAACATTAATGGTTATCTTGCCAAAGATAAATTATTAGTCCGTTGTAAACACGTGATGTTGGAACAACTGGTCAACAATTTCATGCGAGGTCGCTGATGCGCCCAGTTCTAGGCCAGACATGTCGAAGTGCTCCAGTGCGACCGATGTAGATTGGCCTGTCTCATTAGTAATCGTTAGGTTGAGGGTATCCTGTTCACCATCAAAACTAGCGCTGACGTGATCCAACAAGGCTTCCATGGCCGCCACATCATCATCTGCTGGTGAAACAATATCACTCAAGTCTAATTTATCTTCACCGAGATTAAAGTCTTTGATGACATCCATAGATGCTTCAGAACTTAAAGACTCATTGGTGAAAGTAAACGTATCGCTCCCTTCACCTCCCGTTAGGATATCATTCCCTAAACCTCCGATGAGAATGTCATTGCCAAGACCACCCACTAGGATGTCATCGCCTGCAGCGCCATTTAAGGTATCTGCACCGTCTTGTCCCAGCATGATATCAATAGTCTCACTACCATCAAGCAAGTTGACCAGGTCATTACCCATGACAGCATGACGCTCAGTAGAAGCGACGTCTGCACCTGATTCACTAAGTGTTAGAGTAAAGGCGTTGTCACTCACCCCGCCTCTTCCGTCTGACACTTTAAAGAGAAAGTTAAGATCAACTTGTTGGTTACCTTCTAAGGTAAAGCTATCACTTTGTGTAAAGCTGTAACTGCCGTTTGACTCGACCTCTAACAAGCCAAATGCCGTTTCAACATGTAAGCTCCCATCGACTTGACTCGTCGAAAAAACAAGGTCTTGGTCGACGGTGACATCATGCAAATCAGCACTTAAAAGAGTGAAATCCCCATCAGCCAAAGAGACTGTCATGATGTCGCCATCTGCATCTTGGCTTCCTGACAGCAACTCACCAGCAATTGGTTCAGGTGAAAAATGATTGAGGAATTGGCCTAACTGCTCGCCAGAATCGATAAATACAACTTGGTCGCTCAATTCTTCCAGTGCTTGGGCTGCACTTTCATTGTCTGACGTTGCAATACCAATACCATAAACTTTGGCATCATGCGTTTGCTTATAGTCTTCCCATCGTTCATTCAAATCTGGAGCTGCTGTTTCACCTTCTTTAGGGTTTGGTGCACCGTCAGAGATAAAGAATATGGTCTCTTTACTTTCGATTGGCTGTTCTTTCAAGTACAGATCCCAATCAAAATTGCCGTTTTCATCTAAGCCATCTTGCCAAGGGAATTGAGTTCCTATTTCATTGAAGGCCATGACGGCTTCTAGTGCCTTGCTGTAGTCTGTGTTCGTACCGTGATTAATATCACACCATTGACTCACGTAAGAGGCAACTTCGCTGAGATATTCAGGATCATTGGAATCACGTCCATTCAGCAAAGGCGGACGGCTCATTTCCTCTACTTGATCTAAAGTTAACCAGCTCTGTGTAGACGTATCTCCATCAAAGCGAACCAAACGAATGTAAGTATTGGATTGCCCACCCTCTTCAATCATGTTCTCAACCATTGAGTGAAGGGCTTCCGCAGCTTTGTAAGCTCTTGATTCTGTCTTGGGTGCAGTAGCCTCACTACCGACGGTATTTTGCCCATCAAATGTGCGAGTCATACTGTTTGATTCATCAAACACAACCGTCACTTTGTTAATCGGCAAGTCTTCCATTTCAGCAAAGCCATGTACTGGCGATGAAGTTGGGGCATGGTTTTCAGTTACATTTAGAGTGACCTGAGTTGTGTCTTTGTCCGTACCATCCGTCGCCGTGACTTCCAACTGATAACTATCCTGAACAGAGTGGTCTAGCTTAACTCCGTCTTTAAGCCAAATCTCACCGCTATTTGAATCTACGCGGAATAAATTGGCATCACCGCCACTTAGCTCGTATTTAATGGTATCTGCACCATCAGGGTCGAAAGCTTTAACCTTACCCACCAACAATCCAGCTTCCTGCTCTGCAACGTTAAAAGTTGCATTATCCGCAGTTGGCATACCGCTGACATCGGTTCCATGAGTCTGATCTGCATCAGTATTGCTAATAAACTCAGGAGCGCGATCTCGAATATCGATTGTCACTTCACCAGTCGCGGTATCGCCGTCTGCATCGAGAACGGTGATATTGAATTTTTCTTGTTGATGACCCTTAACATTCGTCGCTTTGTAGTCATAGCGACCATTTTCAAAGTTAAGAGTTAGCGTACCATGCTCTGTGTCGATCTCTGCTAACGAGTGTAGAGAGATAATTGCCCCATTACTGGCACTTACTGTGCCATCAGCTTTATTGTAATGATAGGTTTCACCATCAACTTCAATTTGATCCACCCATTGGCTATCGCCATTAATATCATCTAGAAGATTGCTCTGAAGCTGCCCTGATACTGTTTTGTTCAGAAGCCCCTCTATTTGTGAGTCATCAGTTACTACCAGTGCAGAGCCTTTATCGGTTGCAACTGGTTCTAGATATTTCATATCCGCACCAGCGCCAATACCAATTGACCAGATGTTCTCTAAAGATGCACCACTCGAATCGATACTGCGATCCATCGCATTTTCAAGAATGATGCTTTGCTCAGCGTCTGTCGGTTGATCCCAACCATTAGCTAAGTACTCGTAGCGCTGCTCACTTTCAAAATCGTCTGCTGTAGACCACTTCATTAAGCTCTCGCGCAACTCTGTATATGCCGGATCTGACGTATTTGTCCATGAATTGAAGTCGCTTGGCGCACCATCCGAAATAAAGTAAAGCTGATGATTGCTAGTGTCATCTGTTTCTTGGCTAAGGTCAGTTAAGGCAGCATTTACCTGGTCAATCGCTTGGCTATATGGCGTCCAGCCACCACGACCAATTGAATCCAAGTAAGCATCAATCTCATCCACAGATTCTAGCCATTCAGACGTTTGACCATCTGGATAACCTGAGTGCGTCGCAATCTTAAATCGAACGTCACCAAGATCATCATACTTTTCAAACATGGTCTTAATTGCACTGCGTGCTAGGTCCCAGCGAGTAACTTCAACGCCTTGCTCGTTTTTAACCATGTCATCCCACATCGAACCCGATGCATCTAACGCGATAACAACACTGTTGTTTTGTGGATCAACATCCATGATTTCATGGTGCTCTGAATTAACTGAAGGTAGAGAGTCAACAACACCAAGGTGCAAAGTTGCATTTTCAACTCGGCCACCCGCATCCACTTGAACGCTAACAGGGATATCTAATGTGTCAGCACCGAGTTCCGAGTGATCTACTGGCTCATATTGCTCGACGGTATAATGCCCAGTTTTACCATCAATGCTCGCTTCAATGACTTTGACCTTATCATCACCTGAGCCAACATATCCGGTTAAAGTACCGCGATCATCACTCACTTCAAACACCACTGGCTTGCCTTCACTGGTAACGGTCTCCAGATTCTGTTCAGAATCAAATCGGAACTCAGCATCTGATGCAGAACCAAGGTTGGCAACTAAATCACCTTCAGCATGTACGCCAGAACTCGCACCAACTGCAGACTCATCGAGCATGATATGCGAATCATCCAATGAAATAGGCTCACCTACTACATGCACTGTTACTTCAGCTTTATCAGTCAGACCATCCGCATCTTCAATGACGTATTCAAATGAGTATTCCTTTATTTCCCCAGTCTTAATCGTGCGCTGATCTTCTGGCAATGATTCAAGATATTTGGCTGCATCAAACACCAATTTGCCATCTATTAAGTTTAGATATTCTGTTTGTGGGTAGTTAATAATAGTCAGTTCGTCACCGTCTGGATCGCTATCATTCGCTAACACATCCAGCTCTAGAATACCGGCTCCTGTTGTTTGATAGTCCTCATCAAAGCTCGTCAAATCGGCAGAAACTTGTGTTACAAAGTACTCCGACCCCTTAGGATCAACCAAGCCATCTTTGTAACCCACGGCTGACATTTCAATGCTATCAAAATATCGACCATCCGCATCAATACTTACAACTTGCTTACGATTGCCAGTTCCTTCAAATACTCCCGAAGCGACAACCTCACCTTTGTAGTAAGCCTTCCAAACACCGCGCTCAACTCCAGGCTCCCAAGAGCTCCAAAGATTTTCAACTTGAACTTTAGCATGATCTGCGACTTGTCCATCAGCGAAAGTGAAACGCATAGCCTCACTGTGTGAAGTAGCATCATCGAATCCAATTTGACCGTCTTTTACCTGATCCGTACCACCATCTAAGGAAGAGCTAACCCCAAACTTATGCGTACCACCGTCACCAGTGTAATCCGCCTTGTTAGCGTCACCGATTTTGTTACCTGTGTTGGTATCAACGATGTAGTAGTCCACACTAATATCTGCACTGTCGTCCCAGTTCGTGTGATCTAAAACCTTAGTCTCTTTCTCAATACCTTTGTCATCTTCAGCGATTGGAGCTTCGTTAATGTCATTTATCACGACATTGACGTTAGCCGTATCCTTTGCCCCAGACTGGTCTTCAGCTTCTACCAATAGTTGGTAGCTATCTGACGTTTCATGGTCAAAGACTACGCCACTTTTAACGCTGATCTCACCTGTGTGACTGTTTATTTCAAAAAGGTCAGTATGGTTGGTTAACTGATAAGTTACATTGCTACCTTTATCGACATCAAATGCCTCAACCTGCCCAATTACGCCAGCAACAGCATTCTCATTAATGCTAAATTGGTAACTATCGGTATCGGCTTTGCCATCTTCATCTAGGCCGTGGCTATCATTCGTTCCACTAATAAATTCAGGAGCATCGTTGTTACCTGTAATAGTCACAACCACGTCATGAGTCGTGCCATCTGCAGATGTTACTGTCATGGTACGAATCACCGGACCGCTATCGGCGTCTAACGCTTGCACATCTGGGTGACTGTTGTTCAGCTCATAGGTCCATTTGCCCTGCTCATCGATAGAGAACGTACCCCAGTTGCCATCTTGCACATCTGTTTGCGGTTGGAAGACCGCTTCGCCTGCATCAGGGTCATCCACGTTTAAGTTGCCGCCAGT
>NZ_JAWOTL010000040.1:0-6368 GCF_033338835.1 Vibrio sp. Vb0888 | reverse complement strand
GGGGTCGCGGGTTCGAGTCCCGTCCACTCCGCCACTTATATTAAGCCTCAGTCGAAAGACTGAGGCTTTTTTCGTTTCTACTGCGGCGTTTCCCTGAAGTGTGTTTACACCTAATTAGACTACTCCCCATAATCCCTACTAAGTGAACTTTGCGTGATTACACACTAGGCTTTAATTAATATAGGCCGTTGATGCTGTGGAAAGACAATATGACCTACAAACAAACCTAAGTAATCTATGGTATTCAAAGGCGTTCAACGGCTTGAATCTTGATGAGAAAGAAAAAACGAACTGTGCACATAATCCAGAAAAGCGTCATATATACCCCCAATCTCTCCTGGCTCAAAAATCAAACGACTTGAAAAGAATTGGAAGGTGAAAGATTGAAGGAGCTCTTCATTAGCGAGGTGATGATTTTCGACGCTGAACATTTGATGAGTCTCAGAAAAAATATATCGCCAAGGGGTAAGAAGCGCCAAAACAGAGAGGGGTAGCTTAGCTCGAGGCTGTAAGCTATGCGGAATACTCACAAACGTCAAAGCTCAAACCCATTAAGAGAGTCGCTCTAGATCTAAGTGGTTATGTGCTCACTAGCGGTACTAGAAAATAGTTAAGTATTCCAAATGGATTATATGAAAAAGCCAACTGCTAAAGCGGTTGGCTTAGTATAAAAATCTCGACGTACTTTAGAGCGAGAAATGATGTCTAAAGAATACGTTTTAAAACACCATCTGCCTTTAGGCGGGTAATTTTTCTGACCAGTCGCTGTACCCCTATAGGATAGTCTTCTACTTTCTCTAATTGCTTATAAGTACAGATAAGGTGAGTATGCTCAAGAATACGCGAAACTTCGTCTTCAAACTTCTCAGTGAGCTTCGCATAATTGTCTTGTATGAGTAGCCCATTTTCTAGGTCGAGTGACCAAGCACGTGGGTTTAGGTTATTCCCAGTAAGTAGCATATAGCGTTTATCAACCCAAATACCCTTAAGGTGGAAGCTGTTATTGTCATGCTTCCATAGGTGAATTGACAATTTACGTGCGGCGATATTCGCTTCATTGGCTTTCGCAAAGCGACGCAAATTCACTTCGTAAAGATATGGAAGTCCGCCAATGGTTTTAAAGTCTTCCTCGGGTGCAATGTAAAAGTCGTTGGCGGTTTTATCACCCACAACAATAGTTACTTTCACACCACGCTTCATGGCTCGTTTCACTTCACGATGAAGTGCTTTAGGGAAGTTAAAGTAAGGCGTACAAATGAAAATTTCGTCTTGGGCTGCTGCCAATAACTTTACAATCTGTTGATTGAGCAGATTACGGCGTTTGCCTAGCCCAACTAACGGAGTGACTTTTACACTTTCTTCTGTTGCAGCTTGGTCTTCAAACTTATAGTTGGCTTGAGCAAGAGAAGCCCTCAGTTGGCGAATCGCCGACTTTATTTCTTTGGTTTCTGGCTTATCTTTTCCTGCAAGATCATTAACGGCAGGGTGAGCAATCATTTCTTCCTGAATGAATTGCACCATTGAATTCGCTAAAGATTCATGTCGAATCACATGGTAACGATCAAATCGATAACGTTCATGATAATGGAGATAAACGTTATTTAAGCTCGCCCCACTGTAGATAACAGTATCATCGACAATGAAGCCTTTTAAATGCAGTACCCCAAAAACTTCTCTGCCACGCACTGGTATGCCATAGACAGGGATTGGGTGTTGGTATTTGCTGGCATATGCTTTGTAAAGCGCTGAATTACCCTCAGATGTCTCCGCACCAATCAGGCCACGCTGCGCTCGATGCCAGTCGACACAGATATTGATGTCCAACCCAGGATTGCGCTGTTTCGCTTCATAAAGCGCAGTGAGAATTTCACGTCCAGCTTCATCATCTTCCAGATATAGAGCGACTAGGTAAATTCGCGACGTTGCTTTGCTGATAGCATCTAAAAGACGGGTTCTGAATGATTCTGCTGAATACAGAACATCAAAGTCTTCCGGATTGACAGCGAGACTTGGCAACTGTTCGAATGGATTCCTACTTACTATCATATCGGTATGAGTACCTTAGTTTAGTGCAATATTGCGAACCTGCCATTTTATCAAAGATATGATTTACCTGGCTACAAAAGCACGCGTTTTGATGTCGTTGAAGAGATGAATTGCATTGGAATGAGATCTTTACCGCTATCTACATAACGTTGAAATGCCATTTTTAGCGGGTGTGGTAGCTCAGAGCAATCAATTGTTGTGAATCCATGCTTGGAATAATAGGATTCGAGATGTGTAAACGCGAAGCAATAATCGCCATCAGTGAAAACATTGTTTTTACAATGAGTTAGTAGTTCTTTTCCAATCCCTGTTCCCCTAACTTTCGGAATGACCAACATTCCTGTCAATAGACGAACTTTATCTACACTTTTTAAACGTAGTAACGCAATGATTTCACCTTTATGGCTTGCTGTAATGATCAATTCATCTTTTTTGGCTCGACCCGCAGGGTAATACGCCTTGTATAGTTTCTTAATGAGGGGGAGCTTGATGGGATTTAACACTTCTATGATTAATGAGTCTGGTATTGTCACTGCGGTTAAAAGATAACTAATGTAGAATGTCGACAGTTTAAGAGAATCTTATCTGGTGTTGCAAACCTACTATGCAAATTAAAACAAATGCGAGCCTAAAGGCTTACCATACTTTTGGAATTGAACAATCGTGTTCCTATTTAGCTATCGTTGAGTCGCTTGAAGATGTTATTGAGCTATTTCAAAACCCAAGATTCACCCATTTACCGAAACTTTTTTTAGGTAAAGGAAGTAATGTTCTTTTTACAGAACATTTTGAGGGATTAGTGATTGTTAATCGAATCATGGGTAAAGAAGTCACGGAAACGGATGAGCACTACCTATTACATATTGCCGGTGGTGAAGATTGGCCTGAATTGGTTTCCTGGTGTGTGAATCAGGGGATCGGTGGGATCGAGAACTTAGCTTTGATTCCAGGTTGTGCTGGCTCGGCTCCTATTCAGAACATTGGTGCGTATGGCCTAGAGCTAAAAGACATCTGTGATTATGTAGATGTTCTTGATCTAACTACGTTTGAAAACAAAAGAATGCACGCCCAAGACTGTGAGTTTGCCTATAGGGATTCCATATTTAAACATGCGTTGCACGGAAAGTGCTTTATCACCGCATTAGGGCTTAAGTTGGCGAAGCAATGGCAGCCGATTAACCAGTACGGTCCTTTACAAAGTATCCCAGAAGAACAACTCAGCCCTGCTTCTATCTTCGAACGAGTATGCCAAGTGCGAAAGGCAAAACTGCCAGATCCAACCAAGATAGGTAACGCAGGTAGTTTCTTTAAAAACCCAGTGATCACAGAAGATCACTATGATCGACTAACAAAAAAATACCCTAACGTAGTGGCCTACCCAGCTTCAGGAGGAATGAAAATTGCTGCTGGTTGGCTTATTGATCAGTGTGGATTAAAAGGGAAGTCTGTACACGGTGCGCAGGTCAACCCTATGCAAGCTTTGGTTTTGACCAACATAGATAATTGTAGTGCTGATGACATTGTCGCGCTTGCTTCTTTAGTGAAGCATACAGTATGGGACAAATACCAAATCATACTTGAGCATGAAGTACGCTTTCTCAATCGTACCGGGGAGACCAATTTGGCTCAGATCGAGGCATCTAGATGAGAAAAGATCACTCTACGAAACTTCATATTCTAAAGTTATTAAGTGATGGAGAGTTTCATTCAGGAGAAGCGTTGGGCGACGATCTTAATGTTTCTAGAGCGGCAATCGCTAAGCACATTAAAGGTCTTAGTGAATGGGGTATTGATATTTATCGAGTGCAAGGGCGCGGTTACCAATTAGCCTCACCATTGCAGTTGTTAGACGAGACTCTCCTTACCACTAGCTCGGAGTCACTTGTTGAACTCGTCCCTGTGATTGACTCAACGAATCAATATTTGCTCGACAGAGTCGCGGATTCGGAAAAGGGCCGTGTTTGTATTGCTGAATATCAAGCACAAGGGCGTGGTCGCCGCGGTAGACAATGGGTCTCACCGTTTGGCTCTAACTTATATCTCTCTATGTATTGGCGACTGGATGCAGGAATGGCTGCGGCAATGGGCTTGAGCTTGGTGATTGGGATTGCCGCAGTGGAAGCTTTGGAAGAAGTAGGCATGCAAGGTGTTAAACTCAAGTGGCCGAATGACTTGTATTATCAAGATAAAAAACTGGCCGGAATCTTGGTTGAAATGTCGGGTCAGGCCGGTGGGGCTGCTCATCTAGTGATTGGGATGGGCCTGAATATTGGAATGCCTGACGACCAGCCTGAGATTGACCAGCCATGGACCACGTTGAACCAAGTAAATCAGAGTCTCAAGATCGATAGAAATGTTCTAGCAATGACACTTATCAAGCATTGGAATTCCGCACTTGTCGAATATGAAATGAAAGGACTTACTGGCTTTATCGAACGTTGGAATCGGTTAGACAATTTCCTTAATCGTCAGGTCAAACTGCTTATTGGTCCTAGAGAGGTATATGGCGTCGTTCGAGGCATCGATCATCAAGGTGGAATATTAATCGAAACCTCCCAAGGACTAGAGACTTATATTGGTGGTGAAATCTCGTTGCGTAAAAGTGACTAATCTTCGATTACTTTCGCAACGAAACTTTATCAACTAAGTGGTTAACGCCTTTGTGTAGAATCAAGTGGGCTCTCTCACGAGTTGGAAGAATATTCAATTCTAAATTGAGCCCATTAATATCATGCCAAATTTGCTTCGCTTTTTTCTTTGCGTCATCGACAGAGAGTTGTGTGTAGTGGCTAAAATAAGAGCCTGGTTTCGTAAAGGCCCCTTGGCGAAACTTTAAAAAGCGTTCTACATACCAATGTTCAATGGTTTCTGTTTCTGCGTCGACATAAATTGAAAAATCTAAAAAGTCAGAGACGAAGACACGATGCGGGTCATGTGGATAGTCCATTCCACTTTGCAGAACGTTTAAACCTTCAATAATAAGAACATCTGGTCTATCCACTTTCCTTAGTTCATCAGTAATGTCATACGTGATGTGAGAGTAGATGGGTACTTCAAGATCGGGCTTTCCTGCCTTTACGTCAGACATGAACTCGACTAAGCGCTTGATATCATAGGATTCTGGGAAGCCTTTACGATGCATGATACCGCGTTCTTCTAGTACTTTTTTCGGATATAGGAAGCCATCTGTTGTAACCAAGGACACTTTGGGATGATTCTCCCAACGAGAAAGCAATGCCGTTAGAATACGAGCAGTCGTACTTTTGCCTACAGCAACACTGCCAGCGATACCAATTACGAAAGGGGGAGCATGTTCCTCTGTATTTAAGAATTGTTGTAATACGGAATTGCGGCTTTGACGAGCCTGGACATACAGATTCAAAAGACGAGACAAAGGAAGGTAGATCTCTACCGCTTCCTCCATGGTTAGGTTTTCATTAATGCCCTGAAGCGCAGTCAAGTCGTCTTCAGAAAGTGTCATCGGTACAGAGTTTCTTAACTCGGCCCAATTTGCACGGTCAAATGACAAAAATGGACTCATGGGTCTCTTTTATCCTTGGTTTAATAGAAGCAAGAACATACATCAAGCGAACTTCAAAGCAAACGACAAAGGTCGAAGTTTACTTTAAAAAAGCTAAGTTTGTACGAATTTGCAGCAAACGAATCTAAAAAATCGAAATTTATGATTTTTTTTCAAATTACTATTGCAACCTAGAAAATCATTCAATAGAATGCGCACCACTTATGCCGACTTAGCTCAGTAGGTAGAGCAACTGACTTGTAATCAGTAGGTCACCAGTTCGATTCCGGTAGTCGGCACCATTCTTTCCTTTAGTAGTCTGAATGGCTTGAAAATTTGGAGGGGTTCCCGAGTGGCCAAAGGGAGCAGACTGTAAATCTGCCGGCACTGCCTTCGATGGTTCGAATCCGTCCCCCTCCACCATATTCTTTAGGAAATAGCTCTCAGAGTTACGTGTTGCGGGCATCGTATAATGGCTATTACCTCAGCCTTCCAAGCTGATGATGCGGGTTCGATTCCCGCTGCCCGCTCCACTCTAATTTGAGTGCTGATATAGCTCAGGTGGTAGAGCGCATCCTTGGTAAGGATGAGGTCGGCAGTTCGAGTCTGCCTATCAGCACCAGCTCTCAAGTTTATTTCCTTTTGATATTAGATTTACCAATTATCTTTTTTTGGTTGCGTGGTCAATTTGGGCCACCTAAATCCGTACCTAGAGGGACCACTCATGTCTAAAGAAAAATTTGAACGTACGAAACCGCACGTTAACGTTGGTACTATCGGCCACGTTGACCACGGTAAAACA
>NZ_JAWOTL010000039.1:0-9208 GCF_033338835.1 Vibrio sp. Vb0888 | reverse complement strand
AACGCCCTGTTAAGGGGTGAGCAACGCAATACCGAAGCCACCGCACACCACCTTAATCACTAAAATCAACGCATAGTGAAAATGCCACGCGTTGCGAATCCCTCTTGAACAGTTTGTTAGGCGATATTTCTACGTTTAACTTCTTTCTCATACGAAGATTCGTTGTATAGCCAAATAGCCCAAAATGCGAAAAACATCCCGATCGTGTAAATTGAGTAATTAAGAGCATTATCCGATAAGAAAATCGTAATGCTTGCCGCATCAGAAGATGGATAAAGGAAAATAACATTAAAAATCATGTACAAAATGGCTGTGACGAAAGTGGTTCTGAAAAGCCAATTTAAACATCCTTTCTTTCGAGATTTTTGCCAATTATCAAATGCTTTACCATTCATTAATCCACTCCTTTTCTATTAACTGAAGCTAGATTCACGCCAAGATACTATCACTACTCTATCGTTGATCTCATGTCGCCTAACGCCCTGTTAAGGGGTGAGCAACGCAATACCCAAGCCGCAGCATACCACCTTAAACACTAAAACCAACGCATAGTGAAAATGCCACGCGTTGCGAATCCCTCTTGAACAGTTTGTTAGTACATGCGCTACTTCTATTTATGCGCTCCAAGATATTGAAAACTGGCATGATATGAAAGGCTTTGAACACTGAAGTGAGACGGGCAGCTACAAAACTTTACACCGATTAAGAGAGGAAAGTTGGCTAGAAGAAAAACGCACTGAACTGCCCAACTTTCACTAGCTTCAAATTGGAAAAGGATTCTTTCCTCGTACTTCAACAGCCACACCAAAAGTAATCAAGGTTCTCTCAAAAGCCATCACGAAAATGAAGAAGCGCCAAAGAAATAGGCTAAAAGTTAGAAACCGTAAACGGTGAAATCAAAACGGACACTCCGCATATAGTGCCACCGGAAAGAACGTGAAAGGCACTAACTGAAAGGTGTAAATACGAGCGTCAAAACGGATAAACACCAAAACTTATGACCTTTGATGTCAAACCCGTACTAACGCCTTGCTAAGGTGTGAGTAACGCAATACAAAAGCTACCGCACAGCGCCCTAATCACATAAGCCACCGCAAAGTAAAAATGCCACGCGTTACGAATCACTCTTAAGCAATTTGTTAGTACATGCGCTACTTCTATTTATGCGCTCCAAGATATTGAAAACTGGCATAATATGAAAGGCTTTGAACACTGAAGTGAGACGGGCAGCTACAAAACTTTACCCCGATTGAAAGACGAAAGTTGGCTAGAAGAAAAACGCACTGAACTGCCCTACTTTCACTGGCTTCAAATTAGAAAAGGATTCGATCCTCGCACTTCGACGGCAATACCAAAGAAAGACAACTCTGACTTCGTAAAAACCATGAAAGAGAAGAAGCGCCAAAGAAATAGGGTAAGAGTTAGACACCGTAAACGGTGAAATCAAAGCCAACACTCCGCATATAGTGCCACCGGAAAGAACGTGAAAGGTACAAACTGAAAGGTGTAAAGACGAGCACAGAAACAAATAAACACCAAAACTTATGACCTTTGATGTCAACCCCGTACTAACGCCCAATTAAGGTGTGAACCACGCGACCACAAAACTCAACTGGAGCGCCTTAATCACTAAACTAGCCCCAAACCAAAAATGCCAAGCGTGGTGAATCACTCTTAAATTGTTTGTTAGGCATTTTTTGCCAATTTTTCCTGAGCTTTTCTAATTTTTCCAAGTTCTTCTACGATAGGATTTCTTTCACCTTCGCTTTGTGCAAATGGGCGTAGATCAATATGACTTTTTTCAACTACTTCTTTGTCCATATAGCTATAGGATGCTGTGACTACAAACTGTTCAGGTAATGAATGCTTTGAGTCACCAAAGATAAGCCAGCCTTGACCAAGAGCAAAAAACAACTCTTGGTTTGGCGCAAAACTATCAAAAGTAGATGAAAACGCGCTTGCTTCCCTCAAATTTTTATCAGACTCATCAAACTCATAAAAGTCTTTATCAAGTTCTAGTTTTACGTTTAATGCAGGTGTCTTGCCACTGTTGTAGATTTTTAAATACAAGAAAGGTGTATGGGGTCTTACAATAGGTTGAACTACCAAATAGGGACGAGACATCGCTTCTGTTTGTTCTTTCATCATCTGTACAGAACGCTCACTCATATTCGACATTTTATATGTCAAATACGCGTAAATCCCAGTGACAACGACGAGAATCGCCGTCAGTATTTCCATGATCATAATTTCTCCTAATGCCTAACGCTCTGTTAAGGTGTGAAGCACGCAATGACCAAGCTGCTGCATGGCACTTCAACACTAAAGTCAACGCATATCAAAAATGCTACGCGTGCTGAATCACTCTTAAACAGTTTGTTATGTTCGTAGCTTTTGTAGTCCTCGAACTGCCCGGTTAGTCGACTCTACCAAGTCAGTCCGCTTCAATTTATCTCGAATTGCCAACGCTTCTATGAACTGTTGCTCAGCCAGTTCATAGTTGCCAAGCTCAACGTTCAATTTACCCAAATGCTGTAAACTAAAACTCAAAGAGAGCTCACAAGCAAAATCCTGGCTTTTTAGGAATTCTTTTTCAGCGCCAATCATGTCACCTGCATATTGCAGAGCTATACCTGAAGCATGGGTTGACCAGAACTTGTTCTTAACGCTAGACGTTGAAGTTTGCACTTTAGAAGCCATCCAATAAGCCAACCTACATAGCCCGATGATTCGTAAACAATCGGCTATCAATATTAACTGCCACTCTAGCTTCTCTTTTTTGTTTGAAAGTTTGAATATGAGAGCCTTATATAGCTTTACAACAAGTTTATGGAAAACGCTAAAAGTTACCCTATCTCTTTGATACTCCACCACGTCCTCCAAGAACATAACGCCCTGCTAAGGGGTGAGCAACGCAATACCTAAGCCGCCGCAAACCACCTTAATCACTAAATTCAACGCACAGTAAAAATGCCACGCGTTGCGAATCCCTCTTGAGCAGTTTGTTAGCTGTGTTTTACAACACGAGCTTTGCTCCCAACATACCAAGAGCTGCGATAGCTACCATCGTAAACCAAAGGTAAATCATAAAAGATATGTATAACGAGAATAAACCTCTCACAGCTTTATCTAAGTTTGCACCTTCATCGTGCTGTAAGAAGTACGCTAGTTCTGCTGTAGGTATTGATCCAGCAAAGCTCTTAAATTTGAACTTTACCATCATCAAGCCCATTGAGACTGGAAGACTAGATACTAATAAAATGATTCCCACCGAAATCCAGACATTCTCAGGGGATTCATTACCTAAAACTACTGCTGCCCCGATCAACACTAAAAGCATTCCCAGAAAGCCCTTAAAAGATGACAACAATGAGTCTCTTGTTTTTATATACAGCCAGAATAGCGGCTTATCGAATTTTCTCATTTTTTCCTCAAACAGTTAACGCCCTGTTAAGGTGTGAGCAACGCAATACCGAAGCTCCCGCATACCACCTTAAACACTAAATTCAACGCATAGTAAAAATGCCACGCGTTGCGAATCACTCTTAAACAGTTTGTTATATGTATCTTGCTAAACGTAGTCGACAAACACCTCTGTCTTACCCAGGAAAGTAAGAACTACCGTTTTAAGTGTATTTGCTTTCATTGTCTCCACAATAATTCGACTCTCAGCATAAGAACGTGCTTGTTCGATACCATCTTCTCTAATCTTATTTATATTATTTGCATCGCTGTTTTTTACGTATTTCAACTCTATTAACCATTCAAAGCATGTTTCAATAGATGAAATTTTTTTCTTCAAAAGAATATCAATGTAACCATCATCAACTTCTGTTTCACTAATTACACTGTAATCACTGTGCAAGCCGAAAAGTGATAGTAACTTAAATTTATAATGCTTTTCATCAAGACGCAAAAGATCTCGATTGGAGAGAGTTCGATTATCTTGTTTTAAAAAACCCACAAACTTATCGATATTTCCTTCGCGCTCCATTAATGAAATTGATTGCTTTAACTCTTTAACTTTTGAAGGAGGATATTTAGCACCAATACTTGTCGAATCAACCTCTACCAATGATATGTCAATATCTCCGTGATACATATTAACCATATCGAGAAGTTCTTTTACCTCGTAGCTATTACCCCATACTTTCAAAAATTCATCATAATCAAATATGAATGATGTCTCTTTAAAGTCACCCATATTAATTGAAAATAATTTAATACTCTCATTTTCAGAGTCGAGGTCTATTCTGACACCTGAACTCTCGTTAATGTTGTGACTCATAATTCTGACATATGTAAAGCCAGAGAGTATCGCAACTATACCCCAACCTCGAAACGGATCACTTGGCTTCTCTTCGATGTTATTATCTATTAAAAGCTGACAAATATTTTCAGTATTAGTAGTAACTCCTATTCTACTAAGCAAAGTCTTTATTTTACCTAAGGATATACCTTCACCATTATCCGAGATCTTCACGATACGGTTTGACTTATCGAAGATAATTTTTATTTCTGGGCAATAACTGTCACCTTCAACACTCATTCTGCTCTTGCAAGCAGTGCCTGAGTTCATAATTGCCTCAAACAAACCTGCCTTATCTCTACGGATTTTGGTTAATTTATTCAACCATTCAAATTCAGATATCAACATCATCGTTATACCAATGACCTCCTTCGAAAATACATATAACGCTTTCTATACGGCGATTTGCCGTTTTTCTGGCAGGCTACCGCCTTCTTTCTTATCAAAAGCGCTATCAATCGTAGCACTTATATGCATGAAACAAATAGAAAAACAGTATGAATATGTGTGGTGGCGCGCGCAATTAGGCGGCGCACAGCACGCTAATTTCAAAAATGGTGATACATTAACGGAGCTGTATAAATAAACAGGTTAATTTATCATAAAAAGTCAGTTTTTACTTAGTGTAAAAGAGCACATGCTTACTCGTCATTATGCGAATAAAACTATCGAAAGTTATCTATTTTGGATAAAACGTTTTATCACTTTTCACCAGCTCGCCCACCCATCAACACTAGCAGAAGATGATGTCATTCAATTTCTGAGTTACTTAGCGGTAGAAGAAAAAGTTGCGGTAAAAACGCAAGCTTTGGCGCTGAACTCAATATCATTTTTATATCGTGATTATTTTAAAACCCCACTATCACTTGATATGAGATTTCAGAAATCCTTGACCGAAAAGAAACTTCCCGTTGTGTTAACCAGGGAGGAGATCCGAAGATTCGTTCAGCATATCGACCCGAGGTATAGACTCCATATTCAGCTACTTTACGGCTCCGGGCTTCGAGTTATGGAATGTTTACGCTTAAGAGTTCAAGACATCGATTATGATTATGGTGCAGTTCGCGTTTGGCAAGGAAAAGGAGGTAAAAATCGTACAGTCACATTAGCCAAAGAACTACATGAACCACTCAAAGCTCAAGTTAATTTAGCAAGAAACTACTACTTTAAAGATAGGCACATGCCTGGTTATGCGGGCGTATATATCTCTGAAGGTTTACGACGTAAATACCCAAAAGCGGAGCTAGATTTTAACTGGCACTTTTTGTTTCCATCAACAAAGTTAAGCGCAGATCGAGACACTGGTGAACTCCGGAGGCATCATATCAATGAAAGCGCAATACAAAGAGCGGTAAAGCGCGCGGCAAGCGACGTAAGCATTGAGAAAACTGTAACTTGCCACACACTAAGACACAGTTTTGCCACGCATTTATTGGAATCTGGCGCAGACATTAGAACTGTTCAGGAACAATTAGGGCATACTGATGTAAAAACCACGCAAATCTATACTCACGTTATCGAGCGCGGGGCTGGTGGTGTGTTGAGTCCATTATCCAGCCTTTAGAAAAACAAAGCCACCTCGAAAGGTGGCTTTGTTTTATAACTCTTTATTGACGAACACCGAGTTTCACATTGCCTTTTGAATCAAACCAAAGTGCTTGCGAACGGCGACGTCCTATTAGTATCGGACCATCGTCATAAAAGAGAAAGTTCTTCCAGTGCTTTTTAAAAATAGACCATTTCGTTTCGATGACATTGTACTTCTCGTAGCAAAAGTAAACGGTTACATCGTCTTGCCAATCGATATGTGCCTCAGCTTCCGCTGGCATGTCAGGATCATCCGACTCCCACGCAGCCATCCAATCCACAATTTCAGACCAATTCGCCTCATTCATTGGCCAGTCTTGGGAACTAAGTCTATCCATATCAGGGCTTTGAGCACTGATATTTTCTTTCCAAAATTGTGCTGAGCGGGCTTGGCTCATCGGCTTAATAAAAGCCAAATCTTCTTCTGGCACAGGCATCGACTGATGCGTAAAAATCCATTTTCTTTGGTATTCGTCCAAAGGCAAATAAGACATTCAGTCTCCTTTATTACGATTTCAACCAACCTTTCTCTGTGGCTTCTTCAATCAACTCTTTCGCTTTGTCCCATAAGGTAACAGAGCCAAATTCAATTCGTTTATTAATGGTAAGTGCTTGTTCGCGTGAGACACCATGTTCCTTCCAACTCTGACCATTATTATGGTAGTTCAAGAGCATTGGAATTAACCGATCGAGTGCTTTTGCATACTTAGCATCATCGGTCTGCGCGGCTTCAAATTCATGCCAAAGCGCCAATAGCTCTTGCTCCTGATCGCTGGGTAACATACCAAACAAGCGCTCTGCGGCTCTAATTTCTTTTTCTGCTTGCTCTTGAGACGCAGCAGTATCATAAACAAAGGTATCGCCCGCGTCGATCTCTACTACGTCATGTATCAATAACATTTTCATCACTCGGCAAATATCAACAGGTGCATTCGCATGCTCTTCCATCAATATTGCCATCAGTGCGACATGCCAACTATGCTCACCACTATTTTCGAGGCGCCCTTCAGCACTTTTAACTCGAGTTCGGCGCAAAATGCTTTTGAGTTTATCGAGCTCGATTACAAGTGCTAACTGCTTTTCCAATCGTTCCATACTATCGCCCTTCTGGCTGCCAATTCGGATTAATAAGCGACGTTAGAACGTGGTCTTGCCACTCACCATTAATCAAAAGGTAATCTTTTGCATACCCTTCTCGGTTGAAACCTACATGCTCTAGAACAGCTTCACTGCGTTTATTGTGAGGCATGTAGCCAGCTTGAATACGATGCAGTTTCTGAACGTTAAACATGTAGTCGCAAGCCATGGTTAATCCACGACGCATATAACCATGCCCTTGCGCTTTTTCAGCGAGAGAATATCCGACGTTACAAGAATAAAAAGGAAAACGACTCAAACTACTAAAGGATATCGTACCTAGCATTTCACCCGAAGAGGCTCTGACTAAAAGGCAATAATACCCCAATCCCATTCGATGCAGCTCATTGAGCTTGATAAGCTTTTGCAACCAACCGTTCACTGAGAAAAAAGCCTCTTCACGTTTCGGTTCAAACGGTTTCAGGTATTCTCGGTTGGCTTGAAAATATTCGGCAATCATATCTGCGTCACCGATTTCAGCGGTACGAAGAAGCAAGTCACCGTCCAACTTATGAACGGCGATAGATGAGCTGTTATCTTCCATTACAAATGATTAATTCCGTCTTTTCGTTCAATTCGATTAATTCTTACGGATACCGTAATCACGCAGTTTATTAGCGATTGAGGTATGCGATACATTTAAGCGCTTAGCAAGCTTGCGGCTTGATGGGAATGACTGATACAAACGTTCCAGAACTTGAGATTCATAATCACGCATGATCTCATCCAATGAACCGTCGATGTTAAGCGTTGCACTACCAGCGCCGACTGACTGAGGCTGAGGTAAATTAAAGTGATCCGCGTTTAGTATACCACCATCCATTTCCGTGAGCGCTCGAAGAACCATGTTATCCAGCTGGCGCATGTTTCCTGGCCACTGATAATTTGCAAGGGCATCAACTAGACCATCATCAAACTCTGGCTTATCAATCCCAAGCTGTTGAGCATGTTTCGCCACAAACAACTCAAGCAATGGTGCAACGTCGTTTGAGCGCTTACGTAACGGAGGAATGCTGAGCGTAAGTACGTTGAGACGATAATACAAATCTTCACGGAACATTCCTGCTTCAGAAAGCTCGGCAAGGTTATGTTTTGTTGAAGCGATGATACGAACATCGACATGCATCTCATCTTCTGCACCGACACGACGGAAATTACCATCCTGTAGAAAACGTAACAGCTTGATTTGAAGGTGCGAACTCATTTCACCGATTTCATCAAGAAATACCGTCCCGCCATTTGCTTGCTCAAAGATGCCTTTGTGGCCTTGTTCATGATTAAATGAACCCGGCGCATGACCAAAAAGTTCGGTTTCTGCTACATCGTCAGGCATCGAAGCACAACTCAAAACTAGGAATGGCTTGCTCGCGCGGCTAGAACGGCTGTGGCAAGCTTTAGCAAGCATTTCTTTACCAGTCCCCGTTTCGCCCTCAATCAACAATGGTTGGTCAAGCACAGACAGCTTCTTAGCTTGGTTCATTAGTGCTTTATGACGGTTCGATATACCAACAAAGTGCTCAAAACCCAGAGGATTATGCAGCGGTAGTGCCTCTTCAATTCTGGCAACTTGCTGACTAGAGCGAATCGTCATTAGAGTACTCGCTAGAGTCGAGTTTTGCGCTTCGTCTCGGATATAAACGGGCATCAACTCTAGAACATAGTCCAAGCCATCAATCACAAGGTTTTCCCGCGTTCGACCATTAACACCTTCAGACCAACGAGAGAAACGAACACTTGGTAACAAAGCACCGATTTGAGTACCAATCACTTCTTGCTTGTGAAGGCCAAGCAATGAAAGTGCAGACATGTTTGCCATGTCTACGGCACCTTTAAGATCAATGGCAAAAACCGGATCGGGCAAGTTATCAACTAACGAGAGCAGCTCCGTATTGTGGCGCTCCATCGGCATAAACTGGATTTTACGTACGTCTTTCACCCCCGGAATGCGGCGGATTTCAGCCATCAGCTCACTAAACGTATCAAAATCAATATCCGGGCAATTCAAATAGATAATACCGCTAATATCGATTTCGATACCACGCAAGTCGATGCTTTTAGACGCTAAAATATCGAGCAGTTCTCGGGTCAAGCCGAGTCGATCTTCACATAAGACTTCAAGACGCACTTAAAATATCCCAATTCACAACTGTCAGGAAAAGTTGACAGTAGTTTCTA
>NZ_JAWOTL010000038.1:0-9612 GCF_033338835.1 Vibrio sp. Vb0888 | reverse complement strand
TATTACCCCGCCACTTTCACTCTTAGGCTACAATCACGTACATTCAGCCTGAGAGATCCGTTGCGGAAATAACGCCCAATTAAGGTGTGAGGCACGCTATGCCGATGCCGCCGCATACCGCCTTAATCACTAAAACCAACGCATAGCAAAAGTGCCACGCGTGCCGAATCACTCTTAAATTGTTTGTTAGTACGCTGTTCTAAAACTTTTTGGTTTGCACCAAGATATTGAAATATAGCACGAAACTGTTGGTTTAAAACGCTGAAGCCAAACGGACAACCGCCAAACTGGAACTCAATCTCAAGACGCAAGTGGGCTAGAAGAAAAACACGCCAAACTTCCCTATTTTGACTGGTTTCAAATTAGCAAGGGATTCGGTCACCGAACTTTGACAACCACACCAAAGTACAGAATTGAAGGCTAAAAAGCCAACAACACAAAAGAATCCGCACCAACGAAATAGCCCAAAAGTTAGAAACCGTAAACGGTGAAATCGACGCGGGCGCTACGCATATAGTGCCACCGGAAAGAACGTGAAAGGCACATTTGATCCAGTGAAAAGCTAGGAAACGAAACAGATAAACACCGAAATTTTTAACCTTTGATACCAATCCCGTACTAACGCCGCGTTAAGGGGTGCAGGCACGCAATACAAAAGCTACCGCACAGTGCCGTAACCACTGAACCCAACGCAAACTGAAAATGCCACGCGTGCCAAATCCCACTTAAACGCTTTGTTATGCTTAAGCTTCAACACCCGCATTTTTACCAAAACCAAGATTAACTCGACTAGGATTAGCTAACAAAAGGCAAAACCTAAAAAACTGAAATGACTCATAATTTTTGAAAATCAGACTTTGAAATTTGGCTGCTAAAACTCAAAAAACTAAGATCAAATTGCTGATTGAGCCAACTGCCCTAATCTCGTGCTTACCCGAAAATTGATTGAGGCAATTCTCTGAATTTTCAGCGCCAAAGAATAAGTGTCCGGAAAACAGCGACCAATGAAGTCAACTTGCCGACAAGCACATAACCTATCAGCCAAGGGAACAAAGAAAAACCATAATCCACTGATTTTATTTGATTAAGCATAACGCCCAATTAAGGTGTGAGGCACGCAATACCGATGCTTCCGCATACCACCTTAACCACTAAAACCAACGCATACCAAAAATGCCACGCGTGCCGAATCACTCTTAAATTGTTTGTTATAAAGCGGACTCTACATTAAACGCCTTTTCTAACCACACCGAGCTTATGTACTGCCCGTGTTTCTTCGCATACTCATTGAAAACTCCGACTTCTCTGAAACCAAACCGTTTATGTAATGCAACTGATGCGTCGTTTGGTAATGCAACACCCGACAATACACGGTGGACGCCGTAAGCACGAATAGATGAGAACAACTGAGTATATAGTTTAGAACCTAAACCTTTCCCTTTAGCTTCTTGTGCCAGATACACGGTCACTTCTACAGTATCGTCAAAAGCTGAAATTGCTCTGTACTGTTGGGAACATGCAAAACCTAGCAATTCGCCGTTTTCTATAGCGACATATAGTTGATATTTGGTGTTGCTAGAGAACTGAGAAAACCATTTCTGACGATTTTCCAGAGTAAATGGAACTTCCTCAAAGCGTGCATTGGTGTGTTCAATATAAAAATTAAAGATGTCTGTAATACCAGTAACATCTTCAAGTTTACCTGTTCGAATTTCCACGAAATGTCCTTTTTCTTCGAGCTTTATAACGCCGCGTTAAGTAGTGAGCAACGCTACCGCCAAACCTAAACCATTGCACCTTAAACACATAAGCTGAATCAAACCCAAAATGCCACGCGTTGCGAATCTGTCTTAAACGCTTTGTTATGCGCCTTTACCGCCGAACATATCAATGATTTCTAGCTGTTGCTTTTCTTTTGCTCGTTTTTCAAGATATTCTTGCCTTTCTTTTTCAAGCCTTTCTTTCTCAATCTCAGCGTATTCCTTGATGCTAGCTTTATCTAAATTTAGTAAATACTTTTCAAATACCTCGATTGTCTCCACAGAGGATATAACATCTTCCGTCGTCGGTTCGATGCGGCCATGTGCAGCCATATTTCTTAATCGACGTGCTTCGTTAAAACGTTCACTAAGTGCGTTTGGTACGACGACACCAAATTTTTCCCAACGCCCATTGACTAAGTCTATTGTTGAAGGACGACGACGGAGGAAATTTAAGCTTGTTTTCTCTGCAAATTCTTCGATTTCTTTTTCAATGTAAGTCCAAGCAGAGAGCAATGCACCCAATGGGTGTATTTTTGCTAAATCTTTAAGTTTATCTAGCTCTTGATCATTAGTTGGGTCATTTAGCTTATATTCTAGCAAGTCTGATTCGTCAGCGAATTGATTGATAACTTCATCGTATTCCTGATCGTAATGAGTTTTAAGCACCTCTCGAAAAAAGTTCTCTGCGATATTCATATAGAAAATGCTAGTCAATTCGTTTGGTGAACCGAAGCGATGCTGAAGAGCATTTCTTTCATCTATCAAGAGCTCTATTTTGTTCAGCAGAGGTAAGCTTATCGATTTATCTTGCAAGACCTTAAGGCAACCTTGGATAGTAATTGTTTCTTTGGGTCCTTTGTATATTGATTCACCAGCGTCAAGCACTAAGTCTTTTAAGACTAGCTCTACAGCATTTGCTAAATGCAAAATTAGCAATTTTCGATCTAATTCTTTCTTACCATTGTAGTGGGTTATAGAGTGACCAAGTAACTCCATAGCGCTCTGAAATAAAGGTGATTCTATCGCCAAATCTTATTCCTCATAAATTACCATCCATCCTCTTGGGGCGCATAACGCCGCATTAAGGTGTGAGCAACGCTACCACCTAACCTAATCCATACCACCGTAAACACGAAACCCAACGATGGAATGAAAAATGCCGTGCGTTGGGAATCACTCTTAAATGCTTTGTTAGGGCTATATTGCTTGCCTGAGTTTCCGATATTCACTAAACAATACAGGCAAAATACTTTCTCTAGTGTGTACACTTCTACTATGCCGTTCTTTCTTTTTGACTTCACTAAAAAAGTAGTCCGTACAGTTTTTAAGCCCAGCGTTCTCAAAATAGTCCGCGGAGTTACATTCAGGAATAGACAGCAAGCCTCCACTATCTTTATCGTATATAACTAGCTTGACCTGAAAAGACTCCAACATATGCTTAAGATCCTCATCAAATGTCATAAAAATGGGGATGAAATAGTCAGTTTTTGCCCCTAAACCAGAAGACATCAGGCGCTCCATTAGTCTAGGGGTTATCATATCCCAAGCAATGTTATCCAAATTCTTTAAAAGTTTCTTTTTGTTACCACCTTTTTGGATTTTCTTTAGTATCGGCAGCGACTTTGAATCACAGAAATACTCATGTGCTAATATCGCTTCTCGCTCCATATAAATTCCCACTTCACTGTGCATGAAGTCGAAAAATTCGAGCATTTTATTTCTGCCATTCTTGTTAGATGATAAATTTATCCGTAACATTCCGATAATACTCAGCAGGACTACTCTTTGAAAATCAGCAAACTGCGATAGGTAGTTTTTACCCTCACTTGACATGTAAAACCCAAATGTAGCATCAATAGCACGTCGAGCAGACTGTCTATAAGATAGAAGGAAATTAGGTCTTAATGTCCGACTATATTCTTTACTGTCAATACTTGAAAAGTAATGAAGACTAACAAGATTTTTCCTAAAGTTAATATTCAGACTTTTCCAAAATTCCAGTTTACTTTTTGCTGAGAAATTAGCAGATGGAAGAACGTGCTTAATATTTTCAATCATATAGAAAAGAAAATCAAAGTTAAGACCATCACGCAGAAGATCATCAATGATAGGTAATAGCTTGGGTCCGACAGTACCTAGAGGCTTCCCTCTAACAAGACTGTCGATATAGGAACAGATATTTGAGTCCATCATTACTGAGTGATCTATTGGAAATACATTAGTTCCTTTAATGAATATATTCTTAATCATTTCATCGTCGATGAAATATAGCTTATCTGACTTAAAATAAGGGATTAAGTAATTATCTGGCTTCTTTGTGTGTTTTTGGACACATTGAGGTAATACATTTCTATCGTAGTTATCGAGCTGAATCACACTACTCAAATTAGGGTACTGACCATTAAGCTTCCCCCAAGCCTCTAGGACATCAACAGGCTTGTCTGAAATTGATAGCTCCCCAATACACATGTTAACTTCGGAATTATTAAAGATGTTCAATATCTGCACTCCAATTTTGTAGCCCTAACGCCCTGTTAAGGGGTGAGCAACGCAATACCAAAGCCGCTGCATACCACCTTAAACACTTAAACCAACGCATAGTAAAAATGCCACGCGTTGCGAATCCCTCTTGAACAGTTTGTTAGTATTCAGACCCAACCTGTTACACCGAACTTAAAAAGAAGTCTTATTTGTCAGTTCTCTATCGTCTTGATACCACAGTTTTCACAGATCGTATGTCGAGAAAACTCATCCATAGAAGCTAAAAATGGACCAACTGCCCAGCCTTTGATTAACCCAGCAATAAACTCTTTACGCTTTTGATGTTTTACACCAGCAAAAGGACTTGGGTTCCTAATCAATACGGTAATATGTTTGGATTTAATGTTGCAAGCAGAACACTGATATTTGTCTATCTGATGAAGCACTAATTTTCCTCCTGAATACTAACGCCGCATTAAGGTGTGAGCAACGCTACCACGAAACTCAACCAAGCCACCGTAAACACTGAACCCAACGATGAAATGAAAAATGCCAAGCGTTGGGAATCACTCTTAAATGCTTTGTTAGCTCACGCTTTGGTACATTGCATAAAGCTCAATGAAGTCATGAACAAACTGTACGTATAACCAGAGCGAAGCGGCAAGGCTCAATAGACACCATGTTATTGTTGTTTTGTGTTTGTCCTGAAAGCTACCCTTACGGTAACCTAGTTTAAATATATCTCTATATTTAAACAAAATTGGTAATGCGATGAGTAGTACCGAAATAGCAATGCTATCCCACCACATTAATACCCCTCCTGAACGACTAATTGCATCACAAACACCTCCTAATATAAAAGAGCCCATGACAGAAGACTGGATCACAATAGCACTTTTAAAGTAGCTGAGTTTTTTTGAATGTCTATTGACTAGATCTTTTTCGACATTCAGGTAGCTAATAATAAAAAACTGTATTCCCCATACCATTATCACCAATTGCATAGAGCTAAGCATCTTGCTCATGAAGTACCACTGAATGTCGGGAAGGAAGACCTCAAAAGCATCTTCATTATAGAGCGACATGAACGCCTTATACGGTGAAGACTCCATCACTGGTAGCAAAAACTTGAAACCGCTGACAAACGAAACAACACAGGAAAGAAAGAAAAAAAGCCAACCAAGCATGATACGATGACGCCTCAATAGAAAATTATTCTAGGAATTATACACTTATGTAGCCAACCTTATAAGGCACTACGACCTGTAAATCTTCCATCAGACAAATTATCTTCGATGAGTGAGCTAACGCCCTGTTAAGGGGTGAGCAACGCAATACATAAGCCGCCGCATACCACCTTAACCACTTAATGCAACGCATAGTAAAAATGCCACGCGTTGCGAATCCCTCTTAAACAGTTTGTTAGGCTACGACTACGGAGCATTACTTCGCATTATTTCAAGTTGCTCAATACACACCGAACGACTTTTAAAAAAGATATACTTCTCAAATTCAGAAATCATACAAGAGTAGGAATTTACGTCCCCAGTATAGCCATTACCCTTAACCCACTCGCAGTAAACTAGCTTACTATCAGACTCTTTAGCGGAAATACACACACTTGACTCTGGTAGCATATAGTTAAAGCCAAACATATCATCTCGGACTTCATTAATAGCTTGAGCATATAATGGAAATAATAGCGCGAACAAAGCAGAAAATAATTTAATGTTCACTTTATCCTCTTTAAGTAGCCTAACGCCCAATTAAGGTGTGAAGCACGCGACCACATAACCCAATTTGAACGCCTTAATCACTAAACTAGACCCAAACCAAAAATGCCAAGCGTGCTGAATCACTCTTAAATTGTTTGTTATGTTTATTCTTTGAAGTAAAGACCAAGTCCTGCAAAATCAACCTTTGGTTCCAAAGAACGCTCTGTCAATGAGTACTTAGTTTTGGAGAAGTCCATACAAACCAACTCTATGCTTTCATCAATTAGCATCGAAAGTGTTCGCTTGTCCTGTGGCGATGCCTTCGCTCCAATGTATATTTTGGTAATTTTTCCTGGATGAGTGTTTCGGTTTTCACCATCATGAATAATACGGTACTCATTTTCGTATGCCCATGACTCATGCTTTATAGTTAAAGCACTACTGATTGTTGCATAAAAATCTTCAGTCGAACCTTCTTCGATTTTTTGTTGGTGCAAAGACAAAAACTCTTGATCAGTGTCAGGCAATGCATCTAGATAGTTGTTTATCTGTTCTGTTGTTCTGTATTCAACCTTTCGGGCATTTTGCACAATACAAAGTCGATCATTAGGAAAATCGCCAAACACTCCCTGCTCTTTCAAGCTACAGATTTCTTCAGTACTAAATGGAGTGTATTCAACACAAATACCTCTGTGAGAATCCGCATAATGGGACCACATTAGTAAATTATCATGATCTCTAGCAAGACAAAGGATTTTCTTACTTTCGAGGAAAAACTCTTTCATTTTGTCACCCTTTATGAGTCCACAATCGAATGGGTCATTAAAGGCAGATGGTGAACTAAACCAACAATACTCATTAATAAAAGCATCAAGTGTGTTCTTGTTTAATGCCATATATTTGTAGAATTTCACCGTTAACCTCTTTTAAACATAACGCCTTGTTAAGGTGTGAGGCACGCAATACCGAGGTTTCCGCATACCGCCTTAACCACTGAACTTAACGCATAGTAAAAATGCCACGCGTGCCGAATCACTCTTGAACAATTTGTTAGGTTTTGGGCTTATTCCCCCAGTGAACCCCAATCTGTTAGATTTAATTGCTTACGCCTAATGTAATAGAAGGTTGCCATAACCAAGCCAAACAAAGCGCCAGTAAGTAACGAAATGAAAACTGCTTCTAAAACTGGTTTACCTAACTCGTTCCACACAAGAAACCATTGAAATACTCCCCAAACAGGAGCAAAGAAAGTCGCACAAAGCATAACGTTTGCAAAGAAGCTTTGATAATAAGGCGGTGGAAAACACAGTCCTAGTTTACGTAACGACTTTACAAGTGGGGGATTGTAGTTCGACTTCCAAACACCTTTGTCACTTAATTCTTTGTGCGCAAGTTGTAGCTTCGTTTCATAATCCATGACCCAAAATCCTTGTATTCGATGTTTCCCGTGGAGAAACCTAACGCCCAATTAAGGTGTGAAGCACGCATTGACCAAGCCGCTGCATAGCACTTAAACACCGAAAGCTAACGCATGGCAAAAATGCCACGCGTGCTGAATCACTCTTAAATTGTTTGTTAGGTGATATTTTCAACTTGGTTTTCAAGCTTCTTTTTATACATCTGATATGGATAGTCACCGTCAAACTTCATGTTTTTCATGTCAGGCAATCCCTCTATAGAAGCATGCACCGCAACAGGAGAGTATTTAAACTTGGTATCTTGGATAACTACAGACAATGCAGGTATTGAGCTTTGAACAACTTTCAGTTCTCGACAGCCTAAATCAAGCATTAAATTTGTAGGGATACCCTGCCGCTGCATTTGAAACCGCACCTCTGGGCTGATTATATCTTCTACGCTAGAAACTGTTTTGACTGCATCTTTAACCAGAATAACCTTAGGGATGAAAGCCTTTTCATTCTCTGGGTGAGGCTGCTGATTTAAAGTAATGTCAATAATGGAAAACGGTGGAGCATAAACCCATGCATGACCCGCTGTAAAATTACCATGATCAACTGACCAGTAGTAAGTATTATCAATTCCAGAGCTTTGCGGAAACTCAATAGTCGTGGAACCTTTTATGCAAGCACACCAAACTCCCTTTCGTTCAAGTATACGAGCCAAAATACCAGAAATATCTACACATGCCCCCTCTCGACCATTTTTGATCAGCTCTGAACTCATTATTTCGACGACGTCTGTAATTACTTTTTCCGCTTTGTCCAAATACTCTTGTGAGTAGTTTTGCTCTGCTACAAACTTTGCAAACTTTATAAGGTAGCTTGGATCAGCCTGTTCTGCTTTAAGAAAATTGGGATGATCGTAGAAATCAGTTTGTTCAACGGGTATACCTTTCGATTCAAACTCTCTTTTTAATTCTTCATATAAACTCAAAATTACCTCCTTTCACCTAACGCCGCATTAAGGTGTGAGCAACGCGACCACAGACCTAAACCTTACCACCGTAAACACGAAACCCAACGATGGAATGAAAAATGCCAAGCGTTGGGAATCACTCTTAAATGCTTTGTTATGTTAATTTTTTGATGAGAATTCAACTTCTTGAGGTGTGTTTCGATCTTTTTCGCAGATAACGACGGTATTGGCGAGTTTGTCGTGCCACCCCTGTTTACGCTTGTCCCAAGCCACCCAAAATATACCTAGTCCAAGAGGGATTGTCGCTAGGATATACCCAAGATATCTTACAATATACTGTTGAAGGGTAGGTTTATCGCCAGTTTTAGCGTCTACAATTTTCGCTGATATAGCCATTTTACCTGGTGTCGCTTGACGATAAAGCCAGAAACCAATGATCGCTACCAATGGAAAAATCCAGCTTAAAATCAGGTCAGCGAAGCCTTGTACTAACGCATCGTTGTCAAAATATGCCCAGCCATAAACCGCTACTAGAATCGGGTATGTAAGGACACAAATTATCACAGTATCAATTAGACTAGCACCAACTCGAGGCCAAAAACCTGAATATTCGTACAAATCACTCATTTTCGCGGGAACATTATCTTTCATATTATTTACCTAGTTTATATAACCAACGTAAATGCATGATACGTAATGTAATTTCTTTCTCAAGACAATATTCAATTAATTGCAACACGCTTCAATTAACATAACGCCCTGTTAAGGGGTGAGCAACGCAATACCGAAGCCACCGCACACCACCTTAATCACTAAAATCAACGCATAGTAAAAATGCCACGCGTTGCGAATCCCTCTTGAACAGTTTGTTAGAGCGCAACTCACAGGGTGAACAGAGCTTCCAAAAGAGAATTTACCAAGGAAGAAATTCCTAGAAATAGCACTACTGGCAAGCCTATCGCTATTATCAGTTTAAACTCGACAAATTGACCTACAACGGCATCACCATACCTACCACCCAGAAACTTTCTCGATTCGTCACCTACTGTCGATTTGACTTCATCTGTAACCGTCTTGCGATCTTTACCAATGAATTCTTTAAACAGCATAAAGCCGAAAGGAGCGATAATAATGCCGGCGATAAGATATGAAATGTAATCAACTATATCGGTCATGTTCATACTTTTTTCTCCTGCGCTCTAACGCGCAGTTAAGGTGTGAGAGACGCACATGCACCCTAACCTAAAATAAACTCTGATAAATCCGTGCCTATTTGG
>NZ_JAWOTL010000037.1:0-11200 GCF_033338835.1 Vibrio sp. Vb0888 | reverse complement strand
AAGCCTTCGATTGCAAGTAGCGTGAAGTATTTAAAGAAAACCGAATGGGCGAGAGAAAAATTAGAAAACTTTTACCTTTATCGCTTTAAGCGCATGCCACGCGCGAGCGAAGAAGAATACAACTTACCACCAAGAGCTCGTACCTTCCCTCATGGCCTTGAACCTAAAGAGCCAATGCCGCTAACCGTTGACTCTATTCTTAAGTCACAAGCCAAAGCAGCGTCTGCATTTAAAAAGCGTTCACCTCGCGGACGCCCTGCTCGTCGCCAATAACACTATCTTGAAAAGCAATAGAGCCCTACTGGTAGCTACAGCAGGGCTCTATTGTTCTTTAAAGGAATGGCTAGAAGCGAAGACTCAAGCTAGTGAGCATTCCTTTTCTCTAACAACTCCCGTAAGTAAACTCACATGTAGTTTACGTTTTCTATTGATTACGCTTTTTCTTCTTTTTACCCGTACCTGCCGGCTTCGCTCGCGGCTTCATTGGTAAAAAGTAGGCTTCACTCTGATCGTCTTCCACTTCAAAACCGACTACCTGCTCGCGTTCAAGTTGGAACTTATTTTTCTTTTCTATCACTTTGAAATGGTGGTAGTCGTCGTAATCGATAAGAGATAATCCTAAACCTACTTCACCAGCACGACCACTACGACCGATTCGATGCATATAATCAGCAGGGCTACGCGGAAGATCGAAGTTAATCACCACTGGAAGTTTTTCAATATCAAGGCCGCGTGCTGCGATATCGGTGGCAATAAGAACTTGAATCTCGCCAGACTTAAAACCGTCAAGGACACGAGTACGAGCGCCCTGCCCTTTATCACCATGGAAAACTTCAGCGGTAATACCGCGTTTTGACAACTTTTGAGCTAAATGATTACAGGCATTCTTAGCATTCACAAAAATCAAAGTCTGTCGCCACTGATGCTGTTTGATTAAGTGCGCGAGTACCGCCGTCTTCTCACCTTTATTTACACTAAACACGCGCTGCACCAAAGTGCTGGCTTCTGCGCTCTGCAACTGAACTTCAACAGGGTCGCGGAGCAACTGCTGAGCCAGCGTCGTGACTTTATCAGGGAAAGTAGCAGAAAATAACAGCGTCTGTTTCTTCTCTGGTAGTAACGCAAGAATCTTATTCAGTTCTTCGGTAAATCCGAGGCTCAACATTCGGTCGGCTTCGTCAAGGACGAGCGTTTCTACTTGGTTCAACTTAATCGCGTTACTGGATACCAGATCAAGTAATCGACCCGGCGTAGCTACGATAATGTCACAGCCACCGCGAAGCGCTAGCATTTGTGGGTTCACCGATACACCACCAAATACGGCAACCGTTTTGATCTTATCTCGAAGATGGTATGAGTAAGATTTGACGTTGTATGCCACCTGTGATGCCAACTCACGAGTTGGTACTAAAATCAGGTGGGAAACGAAGTTGCCACGGCGATTGTTTGATCCGTCTTGCTGAACAATTTTTTGCAAGATTGGCAGCGAAAAAGCAGCGGTTTTACCAGACCCCGTATTGGCACCACCAATAATATCTTTCCCTTCAAGGATATCAGGAATAGAACGGGATTGAATGGGCGTCGGTTGGCTGTATTCCAACGCTTCTAGTCGCTCGACTAATGTTGGAATCAGGCCAAGATCGGCAAATGTCGCTTGCTGTGTTTTATCTGTCATTACGATGAGTGGCTCAGTGCTAGTAAAGGCCGTGTATCTTATGCTATTTCGCGTCTGGATGTTAGAGATAATGGCCCAAACAGAAGATTGGTGAAAGAAGCACTATAGAGTTCAGGAATTTCCTTTCACTAACATGAGTTAATGGTTTCGATAACCAATACTCTACGACCAAGATGGTAGCGTTCGCGACAAGCAAAGAGAAAAGGAGCCAGGCACTCTGACTCCTGTAAAGCAAAATACAGCTTGAGAAAACCCTATAGCTTATAATTGGACAAAAATGCGTTACGACAAATAGAATATTAGCAACTAATGGATAACTTCAAGTATTGAGAGCTAGCGCATGACATGTACATACGCTAGCAGGGTGCTTGTGCCAAGAGCTTGAAAGATGATTTAATCGCACGAACTAGGGTCTAAAACATACGTCCGACTTGAGGATTTTAATGTAAGTTCTTTTTCAGAAGTACATTCAATATAGTCATATTGCTTTATTTTTTCTCTCGTGTTGTTATCTAACCATATGGCAGAGGCAATAGAACTTAATACTATTATCGCTATAGAATATAGCCCTGTTTTTGTCGAAAATGGTACTTTTAGTAATAGTTCTGTTGACCTGTGTAGCATAGCTATGGGAATGATCGCTATAAAACCAAATATTAGAAGGCCTACAAAAGAAGCAACATTGTTCACTAAACCTGCTAGTTTTACTTTAGGAATGATACCGATTGAGTTGTTAATGCTAATTAACTCATTAATTGAGCTGTAGCTCAACCACACCATAAAAACCATAAGAGGCCAACTAGCCATCACTTTAAGCCAACGCTTTATCTTTAGTCTTCGGTTAAATTTTTCATTAGAAATCATTAATAGTTTTCTCTACTTGATTCTTCATCGGTTCCGTGAATTTAAATTGGTCATCTAGTTTAGATATTTCCTTTCCTACAATAAACGCAGTAACAGCGAAAATACCAAGTGTTAGAGCGGTTGGCACAACAAGTACCGTACTTAATGTTGCGACTCCCAGAATAGTTATTCCTTGAGCGATAACTCCTGCGGCAATGCCCTTAGATATATCCGCTGTAAATTGGCCGACCACTTCACCTAGCGTTTTTTCATCATGTAGAATGTAGTCAACCGCATTAACCGCACCACTAAACACAAGTTCAACATAGATGTTGCCTTTCAAGAAACTGACATTGCCTTGAACAGTATTTAGAGCATGACCAATTTTAAGCATTTGTGGTGTTGCTTCTTGCCAACGGATACCTAGGTCTAAATATTTAGGCTTGTAGTTCTCAACCACAATATTCATTACACCATTGATATTGACAGCTTTAGCGGTTGCCCCCAACCGCCAAGCTCTTTAGCGACCTCATAAGCGCCTTTAAGCCCCATGCCTACGCCAGTGTAGTCCTTGCCGTTCGAAAGTTGTCCATGCGAGTCTTTGATGAGCAAGTCTAAATACTCGTTACCTTCTTCAACAGTCAGTACCGCAATACTCACGTTCTCTTGTTGAGAGGTGTCCCACTGATATTCTTTAGCTTGCTTTTGTAAATCATCGTTCCATTCTTTTTCTGTTAGGTCGTAAGCTTGTTGGACCGCTTTGCGTTCAGCAAGAACGCGCTCTCTATTTTCAGCCCATCGTTTCTCATCGCTCGCGGTAGATCTCAGCTCTTCCTGACGTTCTCAGCGTTGACGTGCTGCTCGTTCTCTAGTGGTTTCTTGTCTTTCTTCTGGGGCTACAGGAGAGGATTCATATCTCATGGGAGTCGGTTTTACTGATAAATAAAAAGGATAATAACAATATTTTCAGTGATTTATCATCCCCAACAAGATTGCATGATGATTTAACCAATTAAATAGGCAGTTTGACTAATCAAACAAGCACAATGAAGGCTCAATAGTGTTGAGTTACATTCAATCGGATAACTTTTCGTAGGGTAAAACGTACGAACCAAATTTTGTAGAGTATTTATTCCAGTTCTTTTTTGGGGCAATAAAGAGTTAGCCTAACGGTCTGGCTCTTTTGAATGAAAAAATAGTCTGGTGGGAGAACTTGTAAGGCTGTGGCAGGTTACACTCACTTACTCCTTAGGCAGGTGACCAGTTTCCTTCGCTAGCTTTTGCATCGCCTCGGCAAACGTTGTTGTCCCGCCTTTAGCTTTAACCTGTATTACCTTATATCCCAACTTTTCCAACGCTTGGCGCTCTGCCAAAACAGCTTTGTCATTGTGTTGGCTACCTTGAGCTGGCTGATGAATGTAACATCCCTCTAGTTTACCATCTTCGACCAATTGGTGATGTTTCAGTGCATCGATATCAAAATTCATAATAAGTCTTTTCATTAAGAGTGGGAGTTTCTGTGGCTAGTTACATACGCTTCAAAGGCTTCACGACACTATCTAAGCCTTCAATTTTGAGCGCTAAACATAGCTTGAGCAAATCCCCTAGCTCGCCGCTTGGCCAGCCCTTTTTATCAAACCACAGTAAGTATTCTTCAGGCAGGTCGATCAACACTCGCCCTGCATATTTCCCAAATGGCATTTGCATTCTAGCGAGTTTAATGAGGTTTTCTTTTTCTAACATAAGTGACAGAGAGTTAAGGTAACTCGTCCAAGGGTAACACTGGTTCTCCCTCCTCACCAGCAAATCGCAGTCACGTTTATTTTGGCGGCCGTGACTCGCTTTGTGCTAGAGTACGCGGCATAAAAAATGAGAACGAGAAAGCAATGAAGTCACCTTGTCGAGCAGCATGTAAAAATAACGCCGGAATATGCTCTGGTTGTCACCGGACGATGGATGAAATCATCCAATGGAAAGACAAAACCGATCTCCAACGAGATGCGATTATCGAACAAATCGCAGGAGAAGATTCAACGCACAGTTGTCCTGAGTGCGGGACTCAAGCCCATTGTGATATCGCCGCAGGCAAAGAGACATGCTGGTGCTTTACTATTGAAACCCGTGATTTACCCAAGCCAAGCGCCAACCAGCTGTGTTTGTGCCGAAAATGTCTAGAAAAAAAGCCAGTCGTGTAATACGACTGGCTTACTGATCATCGTTTTCTGACTGGTGTTTATTTAGCGGTTAAAGCGGACGCTTCAAACTTAATGCCTTCCCACCCTGTCACCATAAAATTACGAATATTCTGGTGATCGCTGTTCTCTGGATGCTGCAATACATCTTCACGATAAAAACGGCCAAAGCAGGCTAGCGTCGCTTCTTTATCTAGGTTGTTTAGCAAACCGAAAGCGAAGATCTTACACGAACCGTTGTTCTCGCCTGCATTGTTTTGTGTCTCACCATTTACAAAAGCGGTTGGCTCAAACGTATAGTTATCTTCGATCACCGCCATCGTTGCTTCAAATTCGACCTGCTCTGGTGACGCTGCCAATAAATCTAAAAACGATTTTAATTCCATTATTCCTCTATCCCTACTTCATCATATTGATGACACATTAGTTTCATAAAAAGCCAATATAAGAGTCATCAATCATACATATATTCAGAGCCTTACCAAATCACACGTCATTCAGCGCTCTATCATTCCAGTTGCGGAAATGGACAGCAGCATAAAACCCATGCTGATTGACAACCTATCGGATTGATAAGGAGATATCATGATCACCCCTTTAAAGGCAATCGGTGCACTCGCATTGTCATCACTTGCCATCGCGTGTTCATCACAACCCGAAGATACCGTGGCTTCATTCGCTACACAATGCAAACCTACCACTGCACCCGTTACTGGGGAAACGTCAATTCAAGGTTTAACTTTTATCGGAACATCCGTTGCTGATGCACCATTCGACACATCGGCAGCTGAAATCGTGAGTTATGACGCCTGTACAGATAAGCTCTATGTGGTTAATGCTCAAGCAAAACGTGTCGATGTAATGTCTATGGATGACAACGGCGTACCAACGCAAAGCGCATTCATTGATCTCAACAGCGCTGGCGAAGCAGCGGGCATTGAAATTGGCGCAGCAAACAGTGTCGCTGTATTCAATGGTTTGGTAGCAGTTGCGATTGAAAACAGTAATAAACAAGCGAATGGTATTGTTGGCTTGTACCGCTCCGACGATTTGTCATTAGTCATGACGTTTCCAACAGGCGCATTGCCAGACATGGTTGGCTTCTCAAAAGATGGCCGATACATCGCAACCGCTAATGAAGGAGAACCAAACAGCGATTACAGCATTGACCCTGAAGGTAGTATCACTTTGATCGATCTGAACCTTGGTGTTACTCAAGCAGAAGTGACACAAATTGGCTTTAACGAATTTGATGGTTCACGAAAAGCAGAGCTCCCAATGAATGTGCGTATTTCGGGGCCAAACGCCACCGTCGCACAAGATCTAGAGCCTGAATACCTCACTTTTGCAGATAACGGCAAAATCTATGTCGCGCTACAAGAAAATAACGCCATGGCAATCGTCAATCCAGAGAGCAAATCAGTAGAGCGAATTGTTGGCTTGGGTGAGAAGTCTTGGTCGGGCGCTAAACTCGATGCATCCAACAAAGACAAAATCATTGGGAACTTGAAAAGCTACCCACAACTGGTTGGCTTATTTATGCCTGACACTATCGACAGCTACTCAGTGAATGGGAGTACTTACATCGTATCTGCAAATGAAGGCGACGGGCGTGAGTACGGATTCACAACCACTCAAGAACTGTGCGACAAAGCTGGCTTTATGTGGGATGAAGACGATTACCTCGGTACAGATGAATATACATCTGAGCAAGGAACCTGTTTAAGCCATATTGATGAAGTGCGCGGTAAGAAGCTGAAAGTGGCAGCAGAACACCCATTGGCAGAGGCACTAAAAGACAACAAACAACTCGCGCGTTTAAAAGTGATTAAGCCGGAACAAACGCTTTCTGCACAAGAGAATGTTCAATCATTTGGCGCGCGTTCATTCTCGATTTGGGATGAAAACGGCAAGTTGGTCTTCGATAGTGGTGACGATTTCGCGACTATCGCGCTGCTGAATGAAGGCAAGAACTTCAACAGCACCAACGATAACAATAATAGTGGCGATGACCGAAGTGATGATAAAGGTATTGAGCCAGAGGCGATTGAAGTAGCACAAATTAACGGTCGTCATTACGCGTTTATCGGCTTGGAGCGTCAAGGCGGTATCATGATTTATGACATCACAGACCCGAAACAAGCGCAGTTTATGCATTACGTCAACCGCCGTGATTACAATCAGCCAGTATGTGCAGAAGTCGAAGATGGCGAATGCATGAACGACACATACAATCCAAAAGCAGGCGATTTAGGTCCAGAATCCATTAATTACTTTACCCGTAATGGTGGTCATTTTATCGCCGTTGGCAATGAGGTATCGGGCACGACATCCGTCTTCCGAATCAATCTATAAAGTAATGTAAAAGTCATTTAGAACCAAAACGCCCGACGTAAGCCGGGCGTTTTTTTGTATGAGGTAATGTCCTACTCTGCCGATGCTAGCGCGTCACACTTTGATGCGCAGATAAAATCGTTTTTATGCAGACCTTTGATAGAGTGACTCCACCACGTTACGGTAACCTTACCCCATTCCAACAAAATAGAAGGATGGTGGAACTCATCTTCTGCCAGTTCCGCGATTTTGTTACTGAAAGCCCATGCTTGTTTGAAGTTCTTAAATTTATACACCTTTTCTAGTTGAGGTATATCTTCTCTTTCAATGATCTGCCAATCAGACAATTGCAGAAGCAGAGACTGTTGCTCTTCTTTGCTTAGTGCAATGGCATCGATACTACAAGCTTCGCATTTTTGTTCATTCAACATGAGCAGGTTCCTTTGGTTCAAAAAGTGGAGGAAGCAGTCCAGCTTCAATCGCTAGATCGGCTTGTTTCAATAAATTTAACTGACTGATTTTAAAAAGCTGAGAAAAGTCATCAATCACGTAGTACTTCGGTTGCATGATGTCGATACGATAAGGCGTTCTCAGCACTGTTTGTAATTCAAATGGGTCGCGAATTGCTGCATCACTCTCTAATGCGTAGAGGGTTTCGCCAGGAGATGAAAGAATACCACCACCGTAAATTTTGGTTTTGTCCCCTTCTTTCACCAAGCCAAACTCTACGGTAAACCAGTAGAGGCGAGCGAGATAGGCTCTTTGTTTTGGGGTAGCGGCTTGCCCTAGTTGACCATAATGCTCGGTAAATGCAGCAAAGTCTGGGTTGGTTAACATCGCGCAATGACCAAATATTTCGTGGAAGAAATCTGGCTCCTGTAAGTAATCGAACTCATCTCTTGTACGCAAGAATGTGGCGACTGGAAAGCGCTTATTACCGAGTAGATTAAAAAATCGGTCGAAATCAATAAGCGCGGGAACGGGCTCCACTTGCCAACCTGTTGTCTCCATCAAGACACGATTAATTTCTGGTAACTGAGGAACGCGGTCTTGAGGTAAATCAAGCAGCGTCAAACCGTGTAAATAAGCCTCACAAGCTCTGTTTTGGATCACACCCATTTGTCGTGTTACCAAATCTCGCCAAATGGCGTCTTCTTCACGGCTCCATTCAACCCTGCCTTCCTGGTTTACGGGTTTAGAACGATACTGCGTCATGGCTCATCTCCATTAACAAATCCTTTACATTAAGCCTATCTGTAGTCTTAAGAGCTTCCAATCCCTGCGCGATTTTCTCAGCACCATCCCGATGTAACATATTGTTTACAACGCATCGTAACTGCATGATTTTTATAACACGATATAATCTCTGGCTTGTTTGACTTTATCGTGTATTCCTCTCAAACTAAAACCTGTTATCACTTTGTTATAGAGGGACCTATGCGCGAGAGCAGCAAAGTATGGCACCCGAGCGAAAGTCGTATCGAAGAAGCCAACATTACACAGTTTATTGAACACATTAATCGACAAGGAAATACCCTTGAAAGCTTCGCTGATCTGCATCAATGGTCACTCGATCATGTAGAAAAATTTTGGCAGGAAGTTTGGCTATTCTGCGACGTCATTGGCACTCAGGGAGAGACCATAAAAGAGCGAGCAGAAAGTCGCTGGCAGCAACCTGTTGAAAATAGGGATATAAAATGGTTCCCAAACGCGCAAATTAACTACGCCGAAAATTTGCTAACCTACGCGTGTCACCAACCCGATGATCTCGCGATTTGGTTTGAAAATGAACGTGAAGAAAAACAGACCTACACCTGGAAACAATTGTGCGAAGAAGTTTCGAGTGTGCAGCAATGGTTGAAAGAATGTGGAATTAAGCAAGGTGATGTCGTCGCTGGTTATTTACCTCACCTACCTCAAACGGTGGTAGCCATGCTAGCAACCAGTAGTTTGGGGGCGACCTGGACTTCCACCTCACCTGATTTTGGCGTCGAAAGCGTTTTGGAACGCTTTGGTCAAGTGAAACCCAAAATCCTGTTTACTTGTGATGGCTATACATTCAATGGCAAAACTTTCGATATGTCTGAGAAAAACCAGCATATTGCGGATCATCTTGATGGTCTTAAACAAGTTTGCCAAATTAGCTACCTTAAACCACACATTTTTGAATGCGATGTCTGCACCCAAGATTGGCAAAACGTCCTGAATCAATACACACCCGAAGCGCTGACTTTTACTCGTGTGAATTTTAACGATCCGCTATTTGTGCTTTATTCTTCAGGCACAACAGGCAAACCGAAATGCATCGTTCATTCCGTCGGCGGAACGGTGCTTAATCACTTGAAAGAGCATCAACTGCATTGCGATATTCAACCGAACGAACGCGTGTTTTATTACACGACCTGCGGTTGGATGATGTGGAACTGGCACGTTTCTTCACTCGCGAGCGGTGCATGTTTGGTGATTTTTGATGGTAGCCCTGTTTACCCCACTCATGATGTGCTCTGGGACCTCGCAGAACGAGCCGAAGTGACGCTGTTTGGAACCTCAGCAAAATACCTAGAGGCGCTGGAAAAAGCATCTTTTTCTCCGCAGAAAAGTGATGCATTTCCAAGTCTGAAAACCATTTGCTCAACGGGCTCTGTTCTGTATCCAGAACAGTTTGATTATGTCTATCAGCACATTAAAGAAGATGTACACCTCGCCTCGATTTCTGGCGGAACAGACATTTGTGGCTGCTTTGTATTAGGCAACCCTATTTCTCCCGTTTATCGGGGAGAGTGCCAATCAGCAGGGTTAGGGGTCGATGTCCGAGTCTTTAACCCACAAGGTAATAGCGTAATGGGAGAGCGCGGTGAGTTGGTTTGCGCCAATTCATTACCCAACTTCCCTGCTGGCTTTTGGAACGACACCGGTGAGAGATATCATCGCGCTTATTGGGATAAATTCGACAATATTTGGCACCACGGCGATGATGTTGAACAGACCAGCGTTGGGGGATACGTGTTTTATGGTCGAAGTGATACCACGTTGAATCCCGGTGGCGTAAGAATCGGCACGGCCGAAATCTATCAGCAAGTGAACTGTATAGACGGTATTCTAGATTCGATCGCAGTAGGAAAAGAAGTCGATCGCAACGAACAAATATGGCTGTTTGTCCAATTAGTCAAAGGGGAAGAGCTCAATGACGAGATGATCGCTTCCATCAAAGCACAGCTAAAGTCTGCATGTTCTCCAAGGCATGTACCTAGTGCAATTTACGCAATAAGCGATATACCTAAGACACGCTCAGGAAAGCTGGTCGAGTTAGCCGTTAAGCAAATCGTTAACAACCGAAGCGTCGAAAATTTAGGCGCAATAGCCAACCCTGAAGTGCTGGAGGAGATACGCAGGATAGTCGTCTCAAAATAACCTCCGAAGACTTAGTTGTTCGAGTATGTCCTTGCCTGCACCACGACGACTTGTTTAGAGCAAGTGAAGTTACATATACCCTCAGCAGATAAGAAAAAAGCGAGCTTGTTAGCTCGCTTTTGTCGTTTTTTGTCCTTTATTCAGCAGTATTAGCGGCGACCAAGCCCCATTAATACCGACATTGTTTTACCGTCAGATACAATGTCAAAAACGTGTTGCGATTCAACTTCAGTAAAGCCTGCTTCTTTCAGTGCACGCTCAGACTTCGCAAGGGTAAAACCGTCTTGTTCACATTCTGCAATCCAATCAAAATGAACAAAATAGCCGCCGTGGTTAAGTAGAGAATGCGAGATCGTTAATGACGCGTCTAAGTCTTCCACGAACGCTAAAACTGATGATGCAACCACCAAGTCGAACTGTCCACGAAACGCAGGGTGCTGAGCGACCAAGCCGCGAGATAATGCATCTACCACAGGTTCTACGTTGACGAGCTCTTTTTTATCGAGTTCCTCAATCATGGCTTCCGATGCGTCTAATGCTACGATGTCTTTAACCATCGGTGACAATCGTTGACTTAACTGCCCTGTTCCGCATCCAAAATCTAGTACTTTAATGCCATCAAGCTGAGTTAGCTGTTGTAACTGCTCAAACACCGACTGCGCAAATTGCTCTGTTGCTGGATTTGATTCCCAGTTTTTTGCTAAGCCGTCCCAATCTTGTGCCATCGTGGCCTCCATGTTCACTT
>NZ_JAWOTL010000036.1:0-12528 GCF_033338835.1 Vibrio sp. Vb0888 | reverse complement strand
GGCTACGACGATTAATGGGTGTAGCCGATCAGATCGTAGCTTCTTGATTTAGTTCCATCGATTTAAGCAACAAAGCCAAATCAGGATTCAAAATTAAAAACATATGACAACCCATCAATGATGCCTCCGCGCCAACACAGGCGTTCATGTCCACCATCAAAGGTGCGAAACGATAACCGATGGTTTTGTTGCTTAAGTTGCTGGTACAGGTCTTGGCTCAGGTCCACCATGATGTCTTCCCCTAACCCAACTTCCATAAAAACACTTAGCTTTACGTTAGAACCAAGGCCAGAATGAACCAATTGACTCATTTGAGTTAAAGGTTCGCTTGTTTGAAGAGGAGAATATTCACTAGGTGGCTTCACTAACGAAAAATCAGGCCACCAGAATGAACCCGACTGACAAACAACCGCACCAAAACGGTCCGGATGGTTCAATCCGGCATACATCGCACTCAAACCACCAAGGCTTTGCCCAACAACAGCCGTACGATTAGCCTCATTAGTAATTGGGAAATAATGACCAACCAACGGCAGCAGTTCTTGAGTGATAGCCTGCCAAAACAAAGGGTTGCAACTGAATTCTTCACTACGCAGCGCTCCATTGATTTCATCAATGAAGACATACAAGGCAGGTGGAAGCTGACCGCTGCTCGTCGCATCGGTCAGCGCACTGAACAGAGGCATGGATTGAGACCAAAATTGACCATCTAAGACTAAAACCAATGGCAGTTCAGCCATTTGGTCAGCGCTGGCTGTCGAATACAACCAAACATAGCGCTCATTACCTAAACACTGGCTAGTCCAAGCCAGCTGCATGCCCGCTCCTGCCTGAACATTGCCATTTTTTGTATCGAACCTTGACCAAGCACTTTGCGATACTGCCTTTGGCATAGATAGCGGCGTTTTCGAACGTCCCCATTCGCAGGCTGACAAATTGTTTTTACTTAAATCATCGCGAACACTAAGAGGAAAAATGGTTCTCAACCACTCCCGATGCTTGGTGCGTTTCTCTTGGTATGTTCCGTGGTACGCTGGTTGGACGCGTTCATGTGTCACTGGAATAAACGTGTAGCTCCCACGCCACGTACTGTTTACCCTTGCCTTATAAAACCAAACATCCGTTCCTTTGACATGAGTAAGCCTTGCCATATCAAAGCTGTGATGATCAGTAATACCATTGATATCAATGTATATTTCCTTAACACTGTCATCCGTGTTTCGCCAAAGAAATAGCAGCTCAACGCTTGTATTATCTTGGGAAAGGATAAAAGGTGTTCCTTTTGTCTGCACCTCGTTCCACCAACATGGGGCTCCTACTTCTTCATTATCTTCAAGCAAACCACTTAAAACACTATTGATATTTTTATTTTCTATTATTCGAAAAGCCTTTATATCCATCACAAATCCAACTTGTACGTCGATACTTCATGCATATCTTCTAGTAATGAGATAGCACAAACTTATATCATCATTGTTGTAAATAATAATAATTATCATTAGTATTATTGCTGCAACACTTTTTTACATAAATGTTGTTACAACATCAAATGTTTTCTTCTTTTTTTATTAAGGAATACTCAGGTCATGAAGCCCATGGATTTAAACAGTGGCATCACCATCACTAATACTGGCAAGACTAAACTTGCCATGCTCATTGGTGTAATTTGCCTTGGAGCCAGCACCACTCTTTCAGCAGAGCAAGTGAACAACAGCAATACTAAGAAAGGCCAAGAAACCCTAACAACCCTAGAAACCATTGTGGTACTTGGTGAAAAACTCGGTGGTACACTTGCTGAGAACACAAGCTCAGTCACCGTTTTTACTGATGAAGCAGACAATGGCGAAGATCAAACATACTACGATCTACTCGATCGCGTCCCGAATGTACTGAATGCCCCTTCTGGTATTCCACATATTCGAGGTGTCGATGGTCGTGGGCCTGGTGAAGGCTTCCTTTCCTTCATGACAGGAGCGACACCAAGGGTGAATACAACCGTTGATGGCGTGTCAGAGTCATGGACTGGTGAAGCCTTTGGTAAAGCCGGATTGTGGGATACAGAACAAGTAGAGATTTATAAAGGCCCTCAATCAACCAACCAAGGCCGAAATAGTATTGGCGGCGCGGTGGTCATCAAAACCAAAGATCCAACGTTCCACTTTGAAAGTAAAGTTCGTGGTGGCTACGAAAACGAAGATGACAAATATCACTTAGCTGGTGTTGTTTCTGCCCCAATCGTGTCTGAAAAGCTCGCATTTCGATTAGCCGCCGAGGGCACAAAGGGTAATACACCAATTGATTACTCGCTGCCCGATAATGACCAATATCCATGGGACCCTTCTGAAGTTGAATCCTATAATGTGAGAGGTAAGCTGTTATTCAAACCGATGTCTAACGATAAGCTTACGCTAAAACTAACATTGGCTAGCCGTAATGAAGAAGGTCAATATACAAATCTGGTTTCTGAAAAAGGTAAGTTTGAATACATTGATGAAAACGGTACTCGACGTCAAACAACCGAAAGCTGGAATGCAAATTTTGACATAAATTACTTAATCAATGATGAATTAACCCTTGATGTATTGCTTGCGCGCCGAGACTATAATACGAAATTCAAAGCTTATCCTCGTACGGACTGGTGGGGTGATGTTGATGAAAAAAACTACACCGCAGAAGCGAAGCTATCTTATAACTCGTTAGATGACAAATACAATGCCATTGTCGGGGTAAGCAGTTTTTACAAAGATCAGGATACGCAAACAGACTCGATGAAGCGTAAAGATAAAGTTCTGACCAACTCAATTTACTTCGATTCAAAAGTCCAGCTCAATAACCGTTGGGGCTTGCTACTTGGCGCTCGTTACGAAAAAGATGAGCTGAAGCGTGATTTTGACCACGCAAGGTTCCCACTCGATTTCAATGCTGATGAAAGTAACGGTATTTTGCTACCAAAAGTCGGTGTAACTTTAAATGTATCAGACAATTCAATGCTTGGACTTACTGCTCGTAAAGGATACAACGCTGGCGGACTTGGATACAACGAGTACCAACAACAGGTCTTTGTGTTTGAGCAGGAAGAAGTCTGGACTTATGAGCTAAGTTCCCGTTCAACTTTCCTTGAAAATAGACTTGGTTTGACTGCAAATGTCTTCTACAACGACTATGAAAACTATCAAACGGTCGTGTATGGTGACAGTGGAAATCGTTTCGACAATTACATAGCAAACATCCCTAAAGGAAAAACATACGGTACTGAAGTTGAAACCAATTACTGGTTTGACTCAGGTCTGGACGTATTCGCATTTGTAGGCTTGTTAAAAACAGAAATCACCGAAGGACCAAGCGGTACTGTTGAAAACTTAAATGGGAATGAGTTCAGTTATGCACCTGAAGTGTCGGCTGGTCTTGGCTTCACCCAACAGCTAGATTCGGGCATTTTCTTTGGTGCTCGTGTTAATCACGTAACGGATTACTTTACAGATCTCGCCAACACCCGAAGTACGTCAGCAGGCGACTACACCATATTGAATCTCAATGCAGGTTATGCCATGAATGATCTCACCATTCGGGCCTACATTAAGAATGCAACAGATGAAGATTACGTTCTTCGCCATAAGAATGATCTTATCGAAATGGGCGGACCTCGTACATTCGGTCTTGTGGCTGATTACCAATTCTAACAACACAAAGTGCTCCGATGTTATTGTTATATAGTAACTTAAGGATGTATTGTCTATTAAGGCAGATAAATCTGCTTTTTTTTGTAACGTTTATTAAGTACATCGTGACTTGTGTGTACGGCATGTATAGAGAATAGTATTACTCCCTACCAAAGACAAAATAAAGAATCGCAATTAGTCAACTCAATGGATTCCAAAGGAATCCATTTTTTTCTTCACAAAGCTAAAATGATTAACTACGGTATATCAGTGAATACCTGATGCTCATCAGCCAAGGGCAACTGTTGTACTTGTTGGGCTTCAGCTTTCTGTATGGTTTACTGCATTCGGTTGCCCCTGGACACGGTAAAACGGCAGTGACGTCAATGAGCTTGATTCATGGCTACCGTCGCCGACAAGCACTTGTGTTAATGGCGATTATTGCCGCCCTACAAGCCGCGATCGCGTGCATTCTTTTCGTGATTACTGCCAAGATTGCAGAGCAGTTTGCTTTCAGCCTTTCCGATAATGTTCGTCTGCTGACGCAAGGTTGTGCGGTGTTTATTGTTTTATTGGCGCTGAAAGAGTTTGCGTCGGTGGCCAAGCGCCGCATCAAGCAAACACGATCTCAAGAAGATGATGATTCCGCAGGTTCTAATGACAATATTTCATGGAAAGCACTGCTACTCATCGGCTTCCGCCCTTGTACTGGGGCGGTGTTAGTTCTGTTTCTCTCTAACATGCTAGGCAGCTTAATGTGGGGCATGGTCGCGACATTCGTGATGGCTTTAGGAACGGCAATGACCAACTCGATATTGGTGTTCAACGCTTTAACGATTCAACGCCAAATGAAAAATCACAGCGCCAAACCCAATGCCAACTTGAGCAATACGCTTAACCTCGTGTTAGCAGTCACCATGGTGGCATCGGGCTTTATTCTCTATAACTTTGCCAGCGTGGCAGGATTGCAGAACTTCGTCAGATAAGTACCGCCAGCAATAAACGCAAAAGCCCCAACACTTGGTTGGGGCTGAATTTACATTGATTTGTATTTCAATACTGCGTGTTACTTAGGCTCGCGCAACAGGTACAGCATCAGCTTCAATGGCGTTTTCGCGATAATGCTGTGAGGCAAATGCGCGTCCATCAACAACCAAGCGCCAGCTTTTAGTTCCTTCGCCTCTTCTTCTAACGTGAACGTACATTCTCCTTCGAGTATTTGTGCAATCGCTGACACTGCTGCAGTATGTTCGCTCATTTCTTCACCTTCGGCGAAACCGAAGATAACGTACCAACCATCAATTGGACGCCAGAAAAAACGGTGAAGCAAGTTGGCAAACTCCCGATTCAAGTCAATTTATACCTGCGAACCTTAAACGGACGATGGGTGGCAAAGCTCCTCGAGCAAGGTTTAAGGATACCGTTGGGGGGAAGACGTTCTTTCTAAATGCACCATGTTGAATAAATACAACATGGTGGTTCTGTGTACGATGTTGACAACTTAAGAGCCCCCGTAATACAACACGAGGATTAACAACGAATAGCATTAGAAGAATGGATTACTTTTAGTAAGGCAAAACCCAATTAACAGGATATGAATGAGTATTTACTCTGTCTTATAATGGGGCATAAGTGTGCCAGCAGTGATAGTTCTGGCACGTCTCTGGACAGAAGTTCGTTAGAGTTTCTACTTAATTTAGAAAATACGGATTAAATCAGGTATGGGAAAACCTATAGTATCTAACATTTTATCGGTACGTCGAATGTAACCTGATTAACTAATACAGCTTTGCTGGTATCAATTATCATTAGTATCGTCATGCAATGATTTTATCGCATCGAGGAGCGATCCATGTGGGCAGTTGCTACAACCTTTATCGGAGCATATTTTAGCGAAGTGCGCTTTAATATTACCTCTTAGAAGTCCACTCTGGTTATTCGCTATACAACCGCATATATCCAAGTCATCACAAAATGCCTTTTCTGAGCTATATCGGTTTTCTACTATGTCTAATCGGCTCAATATGGTTCCTTTCATGAATGTTAATCATTGTCAAAATAGCCTGTCACTTTACAGTAATGTAGGTGTTCTATTGCCTCTTCGTGACCCAAAGAAGCCGCTATTTCTAGTAGTTGCTGCTCTTTTTCCTTTGTATCTTCGTCTAGTGGTCGACCGTGAGCCAATCGATAGTGTATTCCAAATGATTCAGCCCAGTAGGCTCTTCCATCATTCAACTCTAGTGCTATGTTCAACCATTCATCATCAATAGTCGTATAGTCCGTATACTGAGCAAAAGGTAAGTGACCATTTCGCAAACGCCATATATTAAAGGCATAGCGCGTATCTTTTAGAACATGGTAGCGAAGTAAGTTCCAAGCTAATATTACCACTTTGCTAGCACCAGGCTCATCCTCTGCTAGTGGGTAATTCTTTGTAATTTCTCGGGCAGCAGTGGCATATCCCAATACATCACCCCAAAGCATGTGTTTGAATATTGGTTGAGTTTGAAGCCATTCAGCAAATTTAATGCAATTATAAAACTGGGGTTGGGTGGTGATCTCCACAAATTTTTCTTCACTCACTCCCCAAGACTTTGCCGCTTTTGTTGCTCTTTCAATGGTTAAGGCATTTGTTTTTTGTACTATGATTTTTTTGCCTATTTTCCATATAAAGTAGATTACAACGACAATACCAATAAACTCGAACATAATTTATAAATACCTTTAAAGACAACTGGTTATCTGGATTAACTGCCATAACGAAATATAATGCAATATCGTCAAGGCTTATTCAATTTATTGCCATGCTCGCATTAGATTTCAAACACACTTGATGGGTGCAAATTTGTTTCAGACACTACAAAAAACAAAGTGCCGAGTGAAACGATCTTGGACAGAAATGGTTTAGAGTATTTACTTAAATTAGCAAAGGACGAATAACTTCTGGTATGGAAACTCAGTGTCCAATCTAACAGGAGCAATTTAGTTAATAGAAATGCAGCTTCATCGCGACGCTCTATATGTATTGGCTTAACAAAGGTGCTGCCAGCTTCAATGCAATACCACACATGATGCATGAAATCGCAGAATCTAAAATTCGCCATGTTCTTGGCTTACTAAAAAGTGGGATCAACTTGTTAGCCAAATACACTAATCCATAAAACCAGCCCCCTGATGCGATCAGTGCCCCTATAACAAACAATAGTTTTTCATCAGGTTCCATTTGAGCAGTCACGCCCCCGAGTATCACCACCGTATCCAGATATACATGTGGATTTAAAAAAGTGATAGCCATCGCCATTAAAACGACTTTTAACCAACTCTGGGCAATGTCCGAATTTTCCAACTCTAGGTGACTTGAACCTTTCCAAGCTGATTTTGCAGATTGGTAGCCATACCAGAAAGCTTGGATTGGGCGATTGCGCAGCACGCTTCGACATTGAACCTGAAATCGCACGTGGTGCCGACTCAGTATCGTGATTTGTTGGACGATGCGTTGGCTCAAATTGGCTATCGTCTGCGTGTAGACACACTGGTGCACCCTGCTGAATTGACGCCGGGCGCGACCATGACGGTTCAGGCCTTGCTTGTGAACGAAGGGAACGCGCCACCGTATCAGCACCATTATCTGGCGTATCGATTGGTGAATGAGGACGAAGAAACCGCGTTTTTCAACGTCTCAACCGCAGATGTCATGCGTTGGCTGCCGGGTGAACACGCGACCTCCAGCAGTTTCACTTTGCCTGAAACGATCCCCACCGGCCATTACTACCTTGAGTTGGCTTTGGTCGATCGCCATGCTGAGGCAGAAGTGAATCTGGCCAATGAAGGGTTGCAGGCGTCGGGCTGGTATCGCTTATCTGACGTGACCATTCGTTAGGTCGACAGCCTTCGCCATGCTGTGGTGCGATAGACAGCAGCAAACGAAAAGCGAAAGTGACAGAAGAAAAGCGGGCAATGCCCGCTTTTTTGTACGTTGAGCGTTGAAACGACTTTCTTTGAAGACGCCTTTTTGGGGTTGGAAGACTAAGCCAGTGCTTGCGCCAGCAAGCTGACCGGGTGAATGGTTTCCAGCGCGGTGTTCTCTTCGATTTGCCATTTACAGGTTTCGCAGTCGGTGATCGCAAAATCTGCATCGGAGGCTTTGATCGAGTCAAACAGGTGCGAGCCGATTTTCATCGACACGTCATAGTTCTCTTCTTTAAAGCCATAGGTGCCCGCCAAACCGCAGCATTCGCTATCGAGGACAATCAGTTCTAGGCCCGGAATCATGCGCAGTAACTCAATGGTAAACATCACGTTGCCACTGCGTTCCAAGTGACAAGGCGTGTGATAAACCACTTTGAGGTTGACCGGTTTCATTTTCGGCGCATTGCCATTCATAAACTCTTTCAGCAGGAAGCGCGTGACGTATTCAATGTCGTTGGACACTTGGCTGTTGTCGACGCCGAGCACATGCGGGTATTCCTGTTGCAGCGTGAACGAGCAAGTTGAGGAGGTTGAAATCACTTTGGTGTGATATTCATTGACCGCAGTTTCCATGTTCTTCACGTTCAGCAATGCGTTTTTACGCGCTTTGTCATGAAAACCGTTGGCAATCAAAGGCACGCCGCAGCATTTCTCGTTGTTCAGCAAGCGCACGCCAATATTCATCGCATTCAACACCTTCACCAGATCTTTGCCCAATTGTGGGTGGTTGTAGTTGACGTAGCAGCCATGAAAGTAGGTGACTTGGCGCTGATACAGCGGCTGGCTGGTGCAATTTTGTTTAAACCAGCGACGGAACGTGCCGTGCGAGTATTTCGGCAACGCTTTGTGGTCATGCACGCCGATGGTTTTGTGCATGATTTTTTTCACCAATGGCATCGATGTGGCGAAGTTCACCACTGGTGCAAATGGCGTGGCCAGTGAGCCGAACAGGTCGGTGTGGCTCAGCACGTAGTCACGCATCAGTTTCGGATTGAGCGGTTTCTTGCCATGTTTACCCCGCGCGACGGCGATGATGTCGCCGATTTTCACCCCAGAAGGACACGCGGTTTCGCAGCGTTTGCAGTTGGTGCAGTATTTAAGCGCTTCGTCGTAATATTCCGGGTTTTTAATGCGCAGGCGCTCGCCATCCGGCCCGCACTGTTTCGGGCCTGGGTAATCTGGGTTGGCTTTTGCCACGGGGCAGTACACCGTGCAGACGGTGCATTTAATACATTGGTCAAAGCTGGTATTCAGAGGAGCAGCTTTTGAAAATGGCGCGTTCATGCGAGCACCTCCTGATCGAATGGGTTAGGGTGAGACGCTGACAATTGAGGTTCTAGGCATTGCATGATGGCGTGGTAGGCGGTGCCAATCGCGACGCCGCCACCGCACCCTTCAAACACGGGATCGTATCCCGACAACATGGAGCCGCAGCAGTACAAGTTTTTAATGGTGACGCCGCTGCGCTGTGGGTTCAATTGCGCGTTGGTTTCGACACCGAATGCCATAAAAGGGTGTGAACGGTCGGCAAAGAAGGCCGGATTGCGCCAATCAACGCGTGCTGGTTTATGCGTCACTTGCAAGCCAAAGATCGGTTCTTGGATGGCGTGTTGCTCGGCATGCAACCCTTGGCTGAAATAGCTGCCGGTTGCCATGATGTAGTTGTCGGCGCTGATGGCCATGTCGCGCAGGTTTTGCGTTTGCAGGCTAACCAGACGCTCGCCGTCAAACGTGCCGTTGACCACTTTGTCGCCTTTGAGGTGAATGCCACCCAGCAGCAGGAAGGTGCGACTGAGCGCCTCTTCAATGCGAATACCCAGCAGCGATGGTGGCATGGTCGGCACTTCGTGAAATTGCAGTTGCGTGGTGTCGCGTAGCTTCGTTAGCAGCGTTAGGCCATCGCCGTTGCCCATGATCGCGGGCATGATCACCAAGTCGTTGCGATTGGCTGCACGCATCAAACCATCGCATAGCGCGGTCCACGCGGCATCGTGTTTTAGCAAACGTGCAATGTCGATTGAGCGCAGCTCATTTGGGTTGCGGCGGTATCCGTCAAACCCCGGAATCGACAGGGTGACCGTGTGAATCGGCACACCTTGAAAATCGGGATGCTGGTGAAGGTTATCTTTCAGCATTTGTGGCTGAAAATCGCGATAGCCATCGATCGAAACCACCACAATACGCTCAAACGAAACTTCTTGGCGGTGTTGGTAAACAAATGGCTGCGATAGCCAAGTCGCTTTGAGTGTGCCAAGCGGCGTGATGCGCCCGTGATTGGCCAAATCATCTTGATGCGATAGCGGCACGTTCGCGGTGGCGAGCGTTTGACGAAACCATTCCAGCCCTTTTTGCAGCGTGCTACGACCCACCGTGTTGTACGGATGGGACGGCGCTTGTTGCTGTAATGCGTCGAGGGCATCAAACGGGTGGGTGACCGCGCTGCCATCTGGTAATTTCGCCAGCACATCAATGGAGCCGGAAGAGAAATGTAACGCGCTTTGACCCTGATTGATGAGCACGGTTTTTTTGCCAGCTTGCAGGCTGCGAATTGCAGCGGTATAACCCGCAATGCCCCCGCCGATCACGGCCACATCATAATGCATCATAATTCCGCCTCCTGTTTTTGTTGTTCTGCTTGAGGGTGTTCTGATTGAGCGGGCTGGGGCAGGTCGCTGGCACCGAGTAATCCTTCGTAAATCCAATAGCTGAATTCCGCTTCGCGCAGCGCATCACCCCAGAAAATGGGTTTGATGCCTTTCCAGCGCTCTTCTAGAAAATCGACCAACAATTCACTCGATTGACAGCCATCGACCTGACCATATTCGGAAAACAGGCTGGCCGCACGGTAGATGCACAGTTCGCCCTGACAAGGGCCCATGCCTAAGCGAGTGCGGCGGCGCAGATCGACCAAGTTGTTGACGTCGAGCTGTTTAATCGCGTATTCAATTTCGCCCGCAGTGACCATTTCACATTCACAAATAATCGCTTGGCTCTTGGCATCGTCAGACAAGAATTGCGTGGCGCGTTCACCATGGCGATAAATGGCGGATTCATACACCGGTTTGGCGATGCTGGCGGTTTTCTTGATGGCTTTTGGCGTTTCGTTTGACCCCGGCAGTGGGCGCGTGTGGGTTTCGCACGCCTGAGTGTTGCCCAGTTTCTTCGCCACTAAGTCGGTCGCCCATTCCGCCATTAAGCGGTAGGTCATCAGTTTGCCGCCGGTAATGGTGGTGAGGCCTTTGAGGCCGTCGCGCTCTTGGTGATCGAGCAAAACGATGCCGCGGCTGATATTCCGGCCACTGCCATCGTCATCTACCGAAACCAAAGGACGTACCCCCGCGTAGGCACGCAGTACGCGCGTATTGGCCATGATCGGCGCAAGTTTCGCGCCTTCTGCCAACAGCACATCCACGTCACGTTCGGTGACGTGCAAGTTGTCGATCTGGTCGTAATCAATGTGTTCGGACGTGGTGCCGATAAGTGAAATGGTGTCGCCGGGCACCAGAATGTCGGCATCGGAAGGTTTACGGCAACGGTTGATCACCAAGTTATTGATGCGGTAATCGAGGATCAACAGCGAGCCTTTGGCAGGGAACATCTTGATGTTGAGGTCGGCATATTCGCAGATATTTTGTCCCCAAATGCCCGCGGCGTTGATCACTTCTTTGGCAAAGATTTCAAACTGTTGGTTGGTGCCCAATTGCAAACAGCGTACACCGAGTATGGTATCGCCTTGGCGAATCAAACTGGTGACGATGGTGCGGTTGAACATGCGCGCGCCGTGCTCTTTGGCATCAAGGACGTTCGAGGCACATAAACGGAACGGATCCAGCGTGCCGTCGGGCACTTTCACCGCACCGATCAGCGCCGGGTTCACGTTCGGTTCGAGCGCGAGTGCTTCTTTTGGCGTTAAACGGGTCGCTTCGATACCGGCATTGCCGCAAGCCTGAATAAAGGTGTCTTGAAAGCTGAGTTCGTCTTCAGGCAGGGTAATGAATAGGCCGTCAGTCGCTTCCACACAATGGCGAGCGATGCGTTTGAGCGTTTGGTTTTCTTGAATGCATTCTTTGGCCGATTCTGCATCAGTGACGGCATAGCGCGCACCAGAGTGCAGCAAGCCGTGGTTACGACCCGTGGTGCCGGAGGCGATGTCATCTTTCTCTAACAGAATGCACGCGATGCCTCGCAATGCGCAGTCTCGCATGATGCCTGTGCCGGTCGCGCCGCCGCCAATGATGACAACGTCGGTTTCCATTCGTTGATAAGCCGTCATGACCTTTACCTTATGCAACTTTAATAAACTTACAACTAGTATGTTTTTTTTTATCATTTACGTTCGATATATTGCTCACAAAAGCGCGAACGAGCGTTAAATTGATAGTTTTGGTGATTGTTTCGTGTGGGTGTGGAGAAATTAACCAACAATGTTGCTGGTATTTAACAGGGTTAGGCACATATTTGTTACATGTAAATCGATGAAAACAGGAATAAATTCGCTAACGAGCTGGTCTGATGTGCAAGCGGAGTCAAGAACGTTGTTGGTAAATGAAAACGTATGATGCCTTGTTTAATAAGCAATTGCTCAGTTTATTAGGGTTTTCTTGATTAGAAAATGGCGCGATAAAAACTAACCCTACTGATGAAATGATCAAAATGATGCGCCAATTAACAAAAAACGAGTTTGACATTAACAAACTTGTGCTCGAACGCTCATAAATTTCCTTGTTCGATTTTCGAGAGTGCTCTTCTGTGTCAGATTTGCCCACACAAAGTTTGTGTACATAACTATAAACAGGACTCTTACTTATGACTCGAACAAAACAACAGGCTTTGTTGCTTAATTCGATGAGAAGACATGGTAGCCCCATGTTGTTCAGTTCTTAAACAACATACTGAGTTT
>NZ_JAWOTL010000035.1:7690-14868 GCF_033338835.1 Vibrio sp. Vb0888 | reverse complement strand
TCGAATAACTTTTTGTAGGATAAAATGAACGAAACAGATCTTGTAGAGTGTTTGGTCTAGCGAGTTTTGGGGCATTTCTTAGCTATAAGTACTCACCGTAAACAAAAAACTATTAGCAAATAAACAGGTAAGTGCCTCTTCTCATACCGATGATGTACCCCCTCTGTCCAAAACGCGACGATTTTCGTCAACTTCTATTCAGATATCATTCATTTCCACGTTACGATTTCTGATGAATATCGGACGTTCGGATAAATTTAGCTAGGGCAAAATGAAAGACCTGACCCCGAACATTTTCACTAACTCGCACAGGACTTCCTTTATTGCAACCGATAACAGCATGCAAGGGGTTTATCCTTGCTCACTTCTAGATCTAAATGAATTGACTAAAGCAGCCCTTTTCTGGCTGCTTAGATGAAAAACCACTTTTATTTTAGGACCATAAAAAACGCGATTATGGTTAGATGTGAAATCTACCAAAAGGTCTAGGATAAAAGCGAGTTAGCTAATTTGAGTAAAATAGCTAACTCTGGCTACTCACAACTCACTGCCTGTGTTTGAACATCGATAGTGCATGATAGATCAGACCAAGGAGTAGCTACTGTAAATGTTACGTCACCACTCCACATACTTAAATCCATGACATAAACAGTAGGATAGTCTCGCTGTAAGTGGGTTAATGATATATCACCATGTACAGAGCCTGCCTTTTTCTCTTTATTTCCCAATTCACAATATTGGACTGACTTCCCTGTTTTAAATTCATACACAGTGATACATGGATTATCTTTCAAAACATAGGCAGCAAAATTTTCTTTCTTCGTTCTAACTGAATAATCCGAAGCATATAATCTATATTCAGACGCACTTGTGTAAGCTGATACCAACACCAAGCATACCGTTAAAATACGTTTAAGTTTCATTCTAAATGCTCCTTTCTTGCAATAAACCTACCACTTGGAATATCAAATCTCCTCCACGCTTTAACATTCGACATAACTGCTTTAAACGTTTGGGCATTGTAATTAACTAATGCAGGAACAAACACTTCTCTAGTACTAGGGCTATTGTCTCCTCGATAAGTTAAATCGACTAAAACATTCCTTACATTGAGAGATAAGTTATCCCAATCAACTACCCCAAATTTTTCTCTCACATCAGGTTTTGTTAACAAAATTCGGGTCTTATCTTCCATATACGCGTAGACTTGTTTAAACATTAGGTGTTGTTGTTTGCGGGTTAGGGTGAGTGTTTTGTTGTCCAACCCTGAATTATTCAACGATTCAAGGGCTGCTTCTTTTTGTATACCCTCGACGCTTAGTAACCAGTTTGAAAGCTCTGGCATCAATCCAGATTTTTGGAATAACTCTCTTAAGTTCAATGCAGAAGGTGATTGTCCTGTTGCACCCGTTGGTGGATTACCCATATCTAAACCTCGGCCAATTGTAACACCAGATCGACCGACCACCACGCCACTATTATTAGGAACATGGGCTTGTCTCGAAAAATAGGGAGATGATGGGTTGTCATCGCCTTCGCTGTCAAAGGTAAATTGTCCCTTGGGTACTGTTAGCCACTTTTCGTCCATCTCATCATCAACAAACTTCCAACCTTCTTTAACAGCCTCATCTAAAGCAAGAATGGTATTTTTACCGACAATCCCATCCACATCACCAAATTGGTAGCTTTTATGTATGGTATGTGTTGGCTTATAGTGGGTTTGAAACTGTTTAACTGCACCTTCTATCACACGGCCAAAATCACCGTCAGCCCCTAAATCGAAACCTAAGTAGATCAATGCCTCTAGAATGGCTTTGACCTCAACTCCTTTACTTCCCTTACTAAGGGCTTCCCCACCACCAGAAGCCAATAACTCCAATTTATCAGATGTTGACAACGGCTCTGAACGCAGAACGAGTTGCTTAACTTTAATTACAGGTGTGTTCTTATCTGCCCCCACATTACCAACAATAGGATGCACATGACAGTGGGATTTACTGCTGACTTCACACTGAATATTGGAATGAGCAAAGGCTGTTTTTGATGTTGTTACGTCTTCAGCAGGCAAAGGAGAACGAACGGAAGATTGACCACTCGTCTTTTTAGGTAATGTCACTTGAAGCTTATCACCAAGTGATAACACCGAAGGATCCGCATCATAATTCGGATTCATTCCTAATAGGGACTTAGCCGAAAGGTTATATAATGCAGCAATACTACTCCACGTTTCAGGTTGGTTCGTCTTAGAGTCAAGTTGACAGGTGTGAAACTCAGATTCAACATCATAAGTTTCAGTCACTTCAATGGTGATTTCATCACCGACATTCACCATGTCTGGAGAGTCCTTGTATTTAGGGTTTAAAGTCAGTAATTCTTCGAGTGTTATTCCCTGTCTATGCGCGATTTTAGACAGACTATCCCCACTCTTAATGATGTAAACGATTTTGCCATCCTGCTCTTTCTCTTTTTCTAAAATCGATGCCGTTCGAGTGGAAAACACTGCACCCATATCAAGAAGACAAGCGTGTTCATCGAGCCACTCAGCCGTAATATCATCCAAAAGTAAATCTTGTGAGAGTTTTTCTTTTCTATACAAAAGGTGTTGCCTTGCAATCACTTGATTGTCGATTTTATAAGGCAGCAAAATCATAGATTGTGGTTTGGATACGATGATCTCCTCGCTGAGCCGCCATTTAGTGGACTCAGTGACATTGAAGCCCCATTTGTTATTGCCCGCGATTTTATACTCGTGGATAAACTCATCATCAATAAAGTGGTAGAAGTAACCTTCTGTAGGCCAACCTAAGCGCTCCCCAACCTGAACAGAAGGCTTAACTGGGATAAAAATATCACGATAAATGGCACTGCCTTTTTTGACTGGAAGAACATTTCCATAGCTCAACGCTGTTTTCTTAGAGCCAGCAAACTGATAGAGCAGAGTTTTAGGCTCATTAACCAATATCGGAGTACTCAAAATAGTACTGATGTTATCTGAATCTTTTGATTTAACCCAAGAGTTGAGGGGAGTCTTTTCTTTGTCAGTTTCAGCTACGACAAACGAATCAATACTGAATGCTTTTACCTCATCGAGTGAACACGCTAACGCCACATTGTATTCCAAGGTAACGTCTTGAGGTGTATCCGTTGACGTATGGTTGTGATTAGTATTGGTTTGTGTTTTCTTTTTATATGTATCTTCAGGTGCCATAAGTGACATTGAATCTACGGGTTTACTTTGATATCTCATCAACTCGACCAGTACAGGTAAATATCGGTCAATGATAGCTAAATAGTGACCGTGTTTGTGTTGGTTTACCTATGCAAGATAACTAAAATCAATTTGATTTGAGGCGTATGCTCTCTCCATCTAAGTTCGGATAACCTTTTGTAGGGCAAATGTACATTAACAGGATGTGAATGAGTAAAAGGCCTACCTTACAATGGGGCGTGCGACGTGAAGTCGTATGAAGCGCTGTTCACCGCTTGATGTGTGAACCATCTGTATCACCAGATGAACCTAGGAGCCTGAATAAAGTAGCGGCTCTGACAATGTAACGAAGGTTGGTATTTGCCAATCGGGATCTAAATCGTGAGAGGACGATCCTCCTGATAACCACAAGTCGGGTGAGTGCTAGGTAGTCAGCATGATGAACATAAGTGAATCCGCTCAAGGTGCGTTATGTGATGAAGCAGCGGAAGTGGTTAACACGCTGTAGCCAAAAGGCGTGAGAGTCGGAAAGAGATTGCCCCATGCTCTTTCGTGATCGTTGAACTCTCCGCACCATAGCGGGCATCTAAACTGACATTGCGCGACATACGGAACACGGTAAGCCTGTATCGCTCCCTCTGGGAAAGCCTCTGTGGCCGATAGTGATGCAGGTAGAGGATGTCGGAAAAAGCGAAGGCTGCATTGTAACGATGCAGATACAGATCCCTATCTGGCACGAAAGTGAGCTGACTTCCGACAGGTCTTCCGTTGCAAGAGAATTTGAAGAACTTTATTCAAGGAGATAAGCAAATGATGATTTCAAAAGAGATTAGTGCCTCTCCTGACAGTGCTCAATGGCAATCCATCAATTGGAAAGTCGTAGAATCCCATGTATTAAAGCTTCAGATGCGTATTGCAAAGGCAACACGAGAAGGTAAACACGGCAAAGCGAAAGCATTGCAATGGATACTTACTCACTCGCGTTCAGCAAAGCTTCTTTCTGTTAAGCGGGTATCACAAAATAAAGGCAGTAAAACGCCTGGAATTGACGGCGTTATCTGGAATACAGATACGCGCCGCATGAAAGCTGTCAATCAATTGAGCAGAAGAGCTTATCAAGCCAAACCGCTTAAGCGTATCTACATCCCCAAGAAAAACGGCAAGCTCAGACCACTTGGTATCCCCTGCATGATCGACAGAGCGCAACAAGCGCTCCACCTTCTTGCACTAGAACCAATATCTGAAACTATCGCCGATCCTAATAGCTACGGCTTCCGACCTAATCGAAGCACTGCTGATGCAATTGCACAGTGTTTTATCTGTTTAAGTCAAAAGAAATCCGCGCAATGGGTGCTTGAGGGAGATATTAAAGCCTGTTTCGATAAAATTGGTCATCAATGGCTTATCGAAAGCATACCAGCAGACAAACGGATGCTGGAACAATGGCTGAAATCTGGCTTTATAGATAAAGGGTTGTTCTACCATACCGACGAGGGGACACCGCAGGGTGGGATTATATCTCCCACTCTGATGTTGATGACACTTGCAGGTCTAGAACAGCGCATAAAATCTACCGCCCTCAAAAAGGGTGCGAGAGCCAACTTTATTGGATACGCCGATGATTTCGTCGTCACCTGTGCCTCAAAGGAAGTGCTGGAGAACGATATCAAACCGTTGATTGCTGAGTTCTTAGCGGAAAGAGGCTTAACACTCTCCGAAGAAAAAACGCACATTACCCACATCAGCCGTGGTTTTGACTTTCTAGGCTTTAATCATAGGAAGTACAAAGGAAAACTGCTCATTAAACCGAGCAAATCCAACACTCTGATGCTCTTGAGTAACTTGCGTGAACTCATCAAGAAGCACGCAACCATCCCCGTTAACGATCTAATCAAGTTGATAAATCCGAAACTCAGGGGCTGGTCGAATTACTATCGACACTGCGTTGCTAAACAGATATTCGGATATGTAGGTCACAAACTATTCCATGCGTTATGGCACTGGGCTAAAAGGCGTCATCCGACTAAGTCTAGAACTTGGATCGCCCTTAAATACTTCATCAACCGTCAAGGTCAATGGCAATTTCACGGTTGGCAGAAGATCATGGATATGGATTGTCAGTTCAATCTGTATCAAATAGCTAAGGTGCCGATTGAGAGACATGTGAAAATCAGGAGTGCTGCAACGCCTTTTGATCCTCAATACCAAGAATACTTGGCTAAGAGAAAATCAAAGAAGCAATGCCGTAACTCTTGGCATGAGCCTGCTCTCACCGCTTTATAAGTTGCTGGGTGCCAATCGGTGCCTTCGTGAAGGCTTGAGCCTAGTGCGGTGAAAGTTGCACGCTGGGTTCTTAGAGGGGCGACACTTGGTAACAGGTGTCGTCTACTCGACAGAAACGAGTTATAGTCGGTGATAAAAATCGTGCACTTCGGATAAGTTGAATTGGGTAAAACCAAGTAAAAGAGTCGAACTGAAGCATGTCTATCAAGTCGGTGGCAATTCACTTATCAGTTACTTAACTATATTCATAGCACTTTGATATCGTGCTCCTCTATTTTATCTAACCACTCACATACCTAGTTCAGCTCGCTCCTGCACCTCGGCTTTTATGGAGAGGATCGCTCATAGACCATAGAGAATTACTTCTTGAGATCGCACGTAGACCAGCAGCCCTTAAATAAATAACAAAGTAAATACAATTGGTTACAGCCACATCCATCTAGGAGAGGATCACTCCTAGACCATAGTAATTTGCTTTTAGAGATCGCTCGTAGACCTTAGGGGGCTGAATCGAAAGGGACTCAATGAAACTAGGATATCATTGTTTCTCTTGACCTTTTGCTCATGAAAGTGACGTCCATTAGTATAGCGAATATAACTATCCACTTTTTCTTTCAGAATAGCATTGTATACACTAGGATTTTCTTATGTTTATTGTTTCGTTCTGGAAAGATAGTAATGAAAGCTCGCATTGGTATTATGTCGGAAGACCTTATTCGCAGACACATGATTAATGTGGCTGCGGGCAACACCACTCATAACAAACATATACCATCACTCTGGTTCACATCACTAGATGAAGCCTCAAAATTGCTATGTAATGAAAATATCGAGCTAATGATTCTAATGAGTAAAGAAAAGCCTGACAGCCTATCTGAGCTTGCGGAGATTAGCGGTCATCATATCCGCGAACTGTCACGAAAACTCGACTTCTTATCATCAAAAGGATTTATTCAGTTCGAGGAGAAAGGCAATGCTCGTCGCCCCATAGCTTTATTCACTGACTTTGAGATTCTTCTCGGTAAAGAATTAGAGAATACACTGCAAGAAAGCTATAGTGCATGATGCCCAACACTCGTTACTGCGGCGCATGCCGCTTAAATAGCACAGCTTTATGCTGTGCAGGTTCAAATGAAGATTGTTTTTAATACTTACCTTCGAGATCAACTTGATAGTCACCAATTACCTCTTCCAGCTCTTTTTTATGGTTCTCAGTTTCTTCAACCTACTTGTCAGGATTGTTAGAGATATCGTGCTCAAGCAAGTCAAGAAACCCATTTAGCGCAATGTCACTATCATTTGAGCCGACTTGCTCGTTATCACTGCTTTTAGCCTTAGCCTCGTTCTTAATATAAGTCTCACTCATAAAAATGTCTGCCGTAGCCCCGTAGCACAATAACAATTTCACCAGTCTCAACGATGTTGTCTAATCAAAAACATCTTAATCAGAAATATTAAAAACAATTTCAGACAGCTCAATGAAAGTGGGACGTCGTTGTTTTCCCTGACCTCTCAGATGGATTTATGAATCTTACCTAACGATGTTTATGATCGGTCAAAGGTTATCTCGAAGCTAGACTGATTTAATCTTTTTAATTTCATAACCTTATAGTGAAAAAGATTGGTTTTTATATCGTTGTTTTCCATGATCACTGACTGCAAAAAGTGAAAGAAGCTCTATCGTTGT
>NZ_JAWOTL010000035.1:0-7590 GCF_033338835.1 Vibrio sp. Vb0888 | reverse complement strand
ATCTTACCCAACGATGTTTATGATCGGTCAAGGGTCATCTCGAAGTCAGACTGACATAACCTTTTTAATTTCATAATCTTAGAGTGAAAAAGATTGGTTTTTATATCGTTGTTTTCCATGATCACTGACTGCAAAAAGTGAAAGAAGCTCTATCGTTGTTTTCCCTGACCTCTAATATGCATTGTTGAATCTTACCCAACGATGTTTATGATCGGTCAAGGGTCATCTCGAAGTCAGACTGACATAACCTTTTTAATTTCATAATGTTATAGTAAAAATAATTAGTTTTTATATCATTGTTTTCCATGAACACTGGCCGCAAAAAATGAAAGAAGCTCTATCGTTGTTTTTCTTGACCTCTGAGATGGATTTTTGATTCTTACCCAACGATGTTTATGATCGGTCAAAGGTAATATGAGAATAATACCTTGAAATTTTCATTATTATCAGACATTTAAATACAATTCATAGCGCTTTGATATCGCTGTTCTTCTATTGTATCTAACATCTCACATATCTAGTTCTGATCACTCCTGCACTAGCATTTTTATGGTGCAGCTCACTCGTAGACCCAATTAAGATAGCTGCTACACACAAATTTGAAGTACTGCTCAACAGATTCCCTGCTGACCAATCGAAAATTCAAACCTAACAATAAAACATATATAAATCATTATCTTAAAAATAAAGATGGAGAATTTCGATAGTAATACGTCAAAACATCAATGTACTCTTCAAAAGACACACAAAAGTAAAAAACACACTAAATATCATATAATTATGTGCAACTAAAAGTTAGACACTAAAAGTTAGACGTCATAGTAGTGCAGAACGAACTTACATCATCAAGCGGCTTTAATTGAAGCAACTAATAGACAGAAAGCCCCAGAGGGGCTTTCAAAAACAATCTTTATTTAAGACTAGCTCTTAGCGACTGGGGACTTTTAATGTCTGGAAAAGGTAACGTTTCAGCGGAGGGTACAACTGACAACGCTGGTGGAACATACCCAATCAACTCTTTCAATTTACTGCTCCAGGCTTCAAGCCCAACTAACTTATCGTCAAAATAGTCATAGCGATCATAGTGACGTGTACTCACATCTTGTAACGCGTGATTTTGAATACGATCTCGAACTTCCTTGCTGATTCGGCATGCCCCCATCAAAGTTTTACACGTTCGGCGAAGATCCTTAGGCACAAACTTATCGAACCCCACGGCATCGCGATAACGAGTCACTGCACGACAAATTGAGCTAGTCCTCATGGGTTCTTCTGCATCTTTAGGATTTGGAAAAACATATCGTCCACCACCAGAAAGCTCATATTGTTTCTGAAGTATTTCAAAAGCCAATCCGTTCAACGGTACGATATGATCTTTTTTGTTTTTGGAACGTTCTTTAGTAATACAGATAAACTTCTCTTCCCAATCAACATTCCACCATTCAAGTGTAATCACCTCATATGGTCGTTGCCCCCCTAGATAGATGCACAGTTGAAGTAAGTGCCTCAAATCTTGTCCGATGGGTACAAGATCATAGTTTTCGCGAAGATCTTTTAGCAGACGCCGTAACTCTCGCCATTCTAAGAACCTTTCACCAATGCGCTCTCCGTCTTTTTGCTTAGGAATTGGTGCTACTGGATTGTATTTTATGCCAAATTTCGACTCTAAAGAGAAATAGCGAGGATCGTTATCAAAGCGCATCCCATGGTTAAACGCCGCCATCACATAGCTACGTAATCGGTTACTTTGGGTGATAGCTCCGCGCTGGATCATCTTACTAATAACGTATTTAATATCATCAGTCGTTACATCACACGCTTTGGTGTTTCTGTCTATATATGGATAGAATTCTCGTACCAGCGCATTTCGCACGTCTTCATACGTTCTCTTTCCATCTATTTTCATGCGCTCCGTATAGCTATGAAATAGCTCATCAATGGTTCCTAAGCTTTTACTCTCTGCATCAATTTTTTTCTGCTCGCTCTCTTGTTGTTCAAGATGCAATTTAGGATCTTTTCCGCCGAGCAACAATTGTGAGAAGACCTGGGCTTTCTCGCGAGCTTCTGTAAGAGTCATACTGCCAGCACGTGTACTGAATAAACCGATTGAGATAAATTTTTCTTTCTGTTGCTGGTAGTAGCGAAACACGAACTGCTTTTTCCCACTAGTGAAAATTTTTACACCCAAACGCCCTATACCTCGTTGACCTGAATGATCCCAGAGATAATAGGAATTTTTACGACTGGTCGCGGATTGAATTTTAGTAACAGTTAACATTCTGATTTTCTCTTGTCTTTTTTGGCGAAGTTAACTTTCTAGGTCAACAGGTATAACCTAAAAGCAGCCAAAAATGATATTGACAAACTTCCTACCTAAGCAAAGCTAGGTCAGGTAATGGGTCAGACAAGAGAAAAGTGACATGAAAATCAATGCAAACTAACGCAACAAAGAAAAACAGATAAATATTTGAATTTAATAGAAATTACCAAGCGTTGCATACTCATAAAAATGAACCTGGTAGGACTCATAATCGATTGGTCCGCAGTTCAAGTCTGCGAGGGGCCACCATATTTCGAAAGGCGTAGCAGGTTAATACCTACTACGCCTTTTTTGTATCTTATATCTTTGGGTACAGTTTCGGTTGCGGTAACTCGTCACTAACCTCGTAATAGCTTTTCTTCTTCCCCTCTTCTTTAACTATTATCTGGCTTTCTATACGAGCAATAGAAACAAAATGTCTGCTCGTGATTTAAACCATTGACCCTCAGACAACTTCTGATAGTATGGACATATAAACGTATGGACGTCTAAAGCAAAAATGGAGCTACAATGAAAAGTATTGGTCACTTAAAGAAACTAGCTTTGATTCTCACGGCAGTAGTCGGCTTAAGCGCTTGTGGAGAAAAAGATGACTCTGTCATTAAAGTGGGCGCGACAGTTGGACCACATGCACAAGTAGTCGAGGCGGTAGCGAAGGAGGCAGCGAAGCAAGGTTTGAATGTCGAAGTCATTGAGTTTTCTGACTACGTGACACCTAATGCCGCTCTTAGCGATGGTAGCATCGATATTAATAGCTATCAGCACCAGCCATTTTTAGACAACTTCAACAGTAGCCATAACGCCCAATTAGTATCAATTGGTCAGTCCATTCTTATGCGTATGGGGCTTTATTCCAATAAGTATCGCTCACTGCAAGAGCTTCCAAACAATGCACGTATAGCGCTTCCAAATGACCCTACCAACGGTGGTCGTGGTCTGTTGCTACTCGCCGATGCAGGTTTAATTGAGCTGAAACAGGGTGTTGGCCATAAAGCCGCCCTAACTGATATCACAAAAAACCCAAAATCATTTGAATTTGTCGAGGTAGATGCCGCTCAGCTACCAAGAACATTAGATGATGTGGACGCGGCTGCGATTACAATGAACTACGTAATGTCTTCTGGTTTAGATCCGAAGAAACAAAGTATCTATCTTGAAGCAAAAGACGCCCCATTAGCAGTCATGGTCATCGCCACTCGTGACGCAGACAAAAATAATGAAGCGTATAAAAAGTTCGTTTCTATTTATCAATCTCAAGCGATTCGTGATTATCTCGATCGCACTTTCAAAGGCACAATCGAAGCAGCTTTTTAATCAATAAAGCAGCGAATACTTTGCCCCACGAATCAGATAGAAAAGAGGCTAATGTTTTCTCATAGCCTCTTCTTTTCATTACTCACTAAATCGACTCATTGTCGACTTTCAGCCTCTAACTTCATTGCCAAATAAGCTTGATCAGCAGAAACCAATTCAGGGCGGTTAATCAACTTCCAGAGGAAGTATGGTGGGATTAAAAATACGATGAAGTAGAGAGATTCATGGAAAAAAACATCGGCTATCGTTTGCTGATGCTCCCAAAGTGCCGTCAGTGCGAAGAGCTCTAACATCACGCCTAATACGCCAAAGACGACAGAGACAACAATCGCTAAACCCAGTAGTTCTCTAACAAAGTGCTTGTATGCCATGATACTAATTCCTTCTAGCAATAAGTCATACTAACTTACGCTCATAAGAAACAAGTGAGCTTGATTATTATCAAACTCACCTCACCACTGTTAAGAACTTAGTTTTATAAAAAAGTACTTGTATATAGCGTCGGCGAAGACTGATTTCCCTATCACAGAGCATAGATACCTCTACAAATAGAAGGTGATGGAACGACCAACTATTGACTATATGAGCGCAACTTTAATCAGATAAGTAATATTGAACCGTCGATACCACTCGTACTTTCTTAATGTAAGGCGTGTTGCTGTCTCGGTCATAAATCGAGAACTGCCCTTGAGTTGCACGTTTGATCTTACCCAGTGAACTCTGTGAGTCTTTCGCAAATTTCTCAGCCACTTCACGCGCATTCTTAGTCGCTTCTTCGATCATGTCTGGCTTCACATCATTCAGCTTAGTAAAGCTGTACTCAACACGATTTGCATAAGGATCTTGGTTAAGCAAAACGCCTTGCTTTCCTAGCTCACCTATTTCATTGATTGCCGCTCGAACAACATCAACACTCTGGCTATAAACCGTAACGGTTCGCGAGGCCAAATAACGATACTCAATGTCTTGCTCGCTCCCATATTGCTGTGCTTTTCTGTCAATGACCGCTGGGGAAGAAAGGGAAACGCTGGTTTCAGGAAGCCCTTTGGCACTTAGAAAGTCCAAAATCAAACGGGTTTGCTGGTCAATTTCATCAAACATGGCTCCCATATCATTACTCGCTAGAGTAAATTGAATCGGCCAAATCACCGTATCAGCAGGATACTCACGCTCCGACAAACCTTTTACTGTCACGACTCTTTCATAGGCTCGGTATTTCACCGCCGTCTGCTGCATAAAATAGCCAAGTATGCCAAGACCAAGTATCAAACTTAGCCCAATCCAAAGTGCTGCTTTATTGGAAACTCGTTCCATTATTTCCCCCTGATAAATATCAACTTAGCTTAATCTTTGTTCTAGATAAGATAGCCTATCTCTTGTTTTAAGAGGGAGACATAACGCGAGTTTTGATTCATAGCACAGTGATATACCGTTTTCTTTAGTCAATAAAGCTTCATTGGTTTGTCACCAAAGGCTCATGCTTTTGCCTCTGAATTGTCATCTGTAATTTCTACTATCCAATCAGCAACTTGTACGCTGAGGTAAATATGGATAGTTCGACCCCTTTTCGTCTCCCACGTAAAACGCCGTTTGGCATTGGTGAAAACGTTGCTGAATGGGCAACCGGTTTAAACCAACTTGATAAGTTCTACGCCCAACGCCCCGTTAATGCCGATACCAAAACTTTTCTCCGCTTCACGCTGGATATCTTAGGTATCGATTATCGCATTGCTCATGGTTCACTCGACTCAGTACCTAAACAAGGAGCTACCGTCATTGTGGCGAACCACCCGCTTGGTTGTGTGGAAGGCGTCATCTTGGCCGAACTCTTGTTGATGGTACGAGACGATATCCAAATTCTAGCCAATCAATACCTGAAAACCGTACCAGAGTTAGATCAGCTCTTCATTGGTGTCGATGTGTTTGAAGGCAAAGACGCCGTCAAATCGAATATGAAGGCCCTCAGAGCGGCTAATAAACACCTCGCAAGTGGCGGCTTATTGCTTGTCTTTCCTGCCGGTGAGGTTTCCCAGTTAGTCGATGCCAAACAGCAACGCTTGGAAGACAAAGCGTGGAGTCGAAGCGTAAGTAGCCTGATCCGCAAAAACAAAGCAACGACAGTTCCTGTATTCATCAGTGGTCAGAACTCGAAACGCTTCTATATGGCAGGGAAAATCCATCCACTTTTGCGTACCCTAATGCTCGGGCGGGAGCTACTGAACAAACATGCACAAACCATCAACTTGTCTTTTGGCCAAGCGATTAAATTCAAAGAGATCAACACACTTAACGATGATCAAGTGGTGAACTATTTGCGGCTCAACACTTACTTGCTCAATCGTGAACCCCAATCAGTTAAGCCTTCTTCTTCATCAGAACTGCTCTCTCCAATAGCGGCAGGGTTACCCGTAGGCGAATTGCTTGAAGAGCTGAACAACTTACCAAAAGAGTCCAAGCTGCTAACAAGTGGTGAGTTCGATGTTTACTGCACGGAGTCGCAGAGTATCCCTTCCCTACTGCATGAAATTGGTCGCCTACGTGAGCTCAATTTCCGACAAGTTGGCGAAGGGACTGGACTAGCAATAGACATTGACCATTTCGATCATGATTACCTGCATCTGTTTGTGTGGGACAGAGAGAACCAATGCTTGGTGGGCGCGTATCGTTTAGGTCTGGTTGATCAACTGATTGAAAAGCGCGGCGTAGCAGGTCTGTATTCACGAACGTTGTTTAACTATGACCAACGCTTTATCGACCAAATGGGTAAATCCATTGAGATGGGGCGCTCTGTGATTGCACAGCAATATCAAAAGAGCATGAGCGCGCTACTGCTACTGTGGAAAGGCATCGCAACGTTCGTTCATCAAAACCCAGATTACACTCACCTATTTGGTCCGGTAAGCATTAGCAACGATTATAGCGATACTGCACGTCAATTACTGGCTCAATCAATGACACTGCACCACTACGACAACAATTGCGCAGAGTACGTCACACCTTCTAACCCACTTCCTGAGCACCACCGTGACTGGAACACCAGCATGCTCACTGCTCTGGGTGATTTACAGCTATTGTCACGTGTCATTGCCAGAATCGATGAAGGGAAAGGAGTGCCCGTTTTGCTGCGTCAGTACTTAAGCCTCAATGGCAAGCTGGTATGCTTCAACGTCGACCCTGCATTCAATAACGCTCTAGATGGATTGATTATGGTGGATTTGCGCGATGTTCAAGAAAAGACGTTGGCAAGGTATATGGGACGCGAGCAAGCTCATGACTACCTCGTCTATCATACTAATAGCAACGATGATTAAGAACAGTGATTAAGTAGAGAGTTGGGAATCACAAGAAGAACCGTGTGGCGACTCTCTTTATTTACCCTTTCATCAACTAATTAGGCGTGCTCCGTGAAGTGCGCCGAAAAGACTCTTATAGATACAATCTATCGAAAGATCTAGATAGCATTTATCTCACCAATTCCGTCACAAACTTTCACAAAAAACAAAAACAGATCCAAGTCACACTTTAAATCCACCACAACTCAACACAAAACGTGATATTGATCATCACAAGCATTTAATTCGAATTTCAAAAAAAATCAAAAGTGATCAAAGTCACAAAGTATTTTTATTTTAAATTTGTCAGAAGATCGGATTGATCACTAAGATTTTTATTGACAGGTTTAAAAGTTGCTTTTTGTTATTAAGTTACAAGTTAATAAGTTGAACTTGGTCACTTAAAAACCGTTTCTCAGCCTAAGAAATGCGGGCGTAGATCACAAAAAACCCGTTGTCAGTTCCAATTGGAAAATGTGTGGTAAATTGATTGGGTACTAAGCAATCAAACAAACGGTTTTGGCGAACCGTTTACTACAACAAGATACATCAGAACATCGAACGGGGAATTGTTATGATATCACCAGATGCCAAGATCAAGATACAAAATTTTGGTCGTTTTCT
>NZ_JAWOTL010000034.1:0-18028 GCF_033338835.1 Vibrio sp. Vb0888 | reverse complement strand
TAAAATACAAAACGCCCGATGAAGTACATCGAGCGTTTTAGTTAAAAAGTGTCAACCCATATCAGGACGGGTCATACAAGAGGAGAAGAGTAAGACACGCCACCTAATAAAGCGGCGCAAACGAACTATTTCGCGCTTTCTTCTTCCATTTGTGCGTTATCCACAACGTGGTTTTCACCTAAATCGTTTGGTAGCACAAGGTTAAGAATAATTGCCACGATACCGCATAGGCTCACACCCTGTAGACTGAACTCACCAATACCGAAAGCCATACCACCAATACCAAACACAAGTGTTACGGCAACAATCACTAGGTTACGAGACTTATGCAAATCAACGTTATTCTTGATCAGTGTGTTGAGGCCTACCGTTGCGATGGAGCCGAACAGCAGAATCATGATGCCGCCCATGACAGGAACTGGAATCGTTTGAAGAACCGTACCTAGCTTACCTACCAATGCAAGTACGATTGCGGTGATTGCTGCCCAAGTCATGATCACAGGGTTAAATGCTTTGGTTAGCATTACCGCTCCTGTTACTTCACTGTAAGTGGTGTTTGGTGGAGCACCCACCATCGAAGCTGCGATAGTTGCCACCCCGTCACCTGCGATTGTGCGATGAAGGCCTGGTTTTTTCAGGTAGTTTTTACCTGTAACGTTTGAGATGGCAAGCATGTCACCTACGTGCTCAACCGCAGGTGCGATAGCGACAGGAATCATGAACAAAATTGCGTTGATATTGAACTCTGGCGCGGTGAAGTTTGGCATGGCTAGCCAAGCCGCTTGTTCTACGGGAGTGAAATCAACCACCCCGTAGAATAGAGAAACAGAGTAACCAGCAAGAATACCACCAACAATAGGAACGAGCTTCAAAAAGCCTTTTGCAAAAACGCTGAGTACAATGGTTGTGAGCAGTGAGACCGCCGAGATAATGATCGCAGCATCACCATTAACTAGCTGTGCAGCTCCATCACCAGTTTTACCTACCGCCATGTTCACTGCTGTTGGGGCAAGGCCAAGGCCGATAACCATGATCACAGGGCCAACGACAACGGGCGGGAGAATTTTATGGATAAATCCAACACCACGCACTTTGATCATCGCCCCTAGAGCCACATAAACTAAGCCAGCTGCCATCAAGCCGCCCATCGTTGCACCGATACCCCAAGTTTGGATACCGAACATAATAGGAGCAATAAACGCAAAAGAAGAGGCAAGGAAGATGGGAACAGAACGTTTAGTCATTAATTGGAAGAGGAGGGTACCGACACCGGCACCAAAGAGGGCTACGTTTGGATCAAGGCCAGTTAGGAGCGGCACAAGCACCAAAGCACCAAAAGCGACAAAGAGCATTTGAGCGCCTTGTAACGCGTTTTTCATAATAATTCCCTATTTTCAAGATACGCAGACAAATCCGGCGAATACTATCATCCTGCAATCGTTTGCAATGTTGCATAGATCAAACTTTCGATTGAATTTTTCCCATAAATAGCACTTTTGAGAGTTGCTTGCTTGCAAATTGTCCTCTTTTACGTGTCTTGCGTGAAGATGAAAAATGGACAGCCTAACTTGTTGAGATAGCTTAATAAGCAATGAGTTTATTATAAAAAATAGCACTGAAGTGCTGGTTGAGGCCCGAGTTAACAAAGCTGGTCATAATACAGACAATTTACTCAGTACTTACCTTGCTCAAGATTTGATAGTTGCTTATTATTCGGGTTCTTGTTCAGAGGATTATAAAAACTATGCGCTATTTAGCTCTCTTACTGATAGGTTGGTTGTCCCTACCAGTATATGCATTAACTCAGGTGGATATCTATCGTGCCGAAGTGGTTATCGACAGTGAGCAGAACGACGGTGAGTCTTTGGCTCGTCAACAAGGTATGCAGGATGTGATTGTTCGAGCGACCGGTTCTCAATCCTCTTTAAGCAATCCAGTGATTAAAAAGGCACTTAGCTCAAGTGCGCGTTACATTTCTCAACTAAGCTATGGGCAGGTTGATGGAAAAGCGAGCTTAAAAATGTTGTTTAACAACGACCAAATCAGCTCTCTTTTAACACAAGCACAATTGCCATCTTGGTCGCCAAATCGTGCCAATATTTTAGTTTGGATGGTTGAAGAACAGGGTTACGATCGTAACATTGCGTGGGAACATTCTGAATCTTCAAATGTTGCAGCACTTCGTAGCGCAGCGAAATTAAGAGGCCTACCAATCACTATCCCGGTTGGGGATTTTGATGATGTAACCGGTGTTAATGTCTCTGATCTTTGGGGCGGCTTTATTGAGCCAATTGGTCAAGCCAGCCAGCGCTACCCAGCTGACGCCGTTTTGGTTGTACGGGCTCAAGGTGAACAAATTCGTTGGACACTCTACGACCAGTCGCCAACGAGAATTGTAGAAGCGCAACGTTCTCCGCGTAGCGGGTCTGCATCAGGTGCTAATGCTATTGCAGAAATGGTGGATGGCATCGCAGACTACTATGCAAGTAAGAGTGCAGTTGTGGTTTCAGGAAAGTCTTCAAAAGCGCTAGCAGTGAAAGTCCTTAATGTAACCTCTGCCACGGACTTCTTCCGTTTAGAGAATGCGCTAAAACAACTTAATTCGGTTGCGGGTACAGAGATTAAGCGTGTTCAAGGGGACGAGTTAACGCTCAACATCCACCTTTTGGCATCACAACAAGCTTTTGAGAAAGAAGCTTCTTCTATTTCTCAATTAATGGTTTTTGAAGATCCTTTAGGTGAAGTTGATGCCCCAGCTTCAACTCAAGAAGAAGAGCCATTGGTTCAGAGTAATGAAGCAAAAGACGCCGCGACGCCAAAAGAAGCGCAGCCTGAAGTACCAGTAAATGTTTTGGCAGAAGCAAGTGACGAAACACAACCAACTCAGCCGATGATTGTGGAGCCTGTCCGAGAACAGTATGACTTGATCTACGAGTGGCGCTCGGCATCGTAATCTCCTTGGTAGCGTTCCAGGCGTGAAACGCAAGGATCAAACACCAATGTGGTAAGCATAAAAAAGAGTCGCAATAGCGACTCTTTTTGTTTTCTAAATTCGTATTCGAACCAATGATCAGTGATTGACTGCGATTGGCGTTATTTATTGAATTTCGCTTTTTCTTCTTTTTCTACTTGAGAGAGGCGTTTCAACTTAAGGCCTAGCTCTTTGCCTCTCGCTCTAGCAAACAAAATATTGCCAGCGAAACCGAGTGAAGTCAGTATCAGTTCCACTGCCGCAAGCCAGCGTTCACCCCCATCCACATAGAGGATGGTCAGCGCATGCAAGAAATACAGCATAAGAACAAAGTTAGCCCAAGCATGAGTGTAAGGCTTACCAGCTAAAATACCAGGCAACGGAAGTAGTAGCGGAATACACCAAGCAATAGCAAGTGTTGTGCTGCTGAGGTGAGGGTGAGGGGATAACGCAAGCTGCCAAATAGCGACCCAGGCTAATAAGGCTAAGTTGCCAAATAAAGCCAGGTAACGATAGGTTTTAGCCTGTGTACCGAGTGGTGTTTGGTCTAAAGAGTCAGACATCGATTAACTATCCTTGATTTTACTAACAGACTTTTAGTTTTAACGCTGCAGTTGCCAGCCTTTTGCCTAATTGTTGTGCCAGGCGAATCTCTTCACTGCTTAGGGTTGCCTCATGGCCTACACTGCTGGCGCCATACGGAGTGCCTCCGGACTGCGTAGTGTGTAACTCTGGCTCGGAATAAGGAATGCCCAAAACCATCATCCCATGATGCAATAAAGGGGTCATCATGCTTTGTAACGTTGTTTCTTGACCACCATGCATTGAGGACGAAGAGGTAAAGACACAAGCAGGCTTATCGATTAAGTCACCACTGACCCATAAAGATGTAGTCTGATCCCAGAAGTGCTTTAAAGGCGCAGCCATGTTGCCAAACCAGACGGGACTGCCAAACGCTAGACCGTCGCACGTTTTTAGTTCCTCTAGAGTAACAATTGGATCAGAAGGGGAGTGTGAGTGAGGTGACAATTCTTCAACTGTACGCAAAATTGCTTGGCATTGAGGAGTCGATTCGACTCCTCTTGCTATTTGTCTTGCCAGTTGTTTTGTCGAGCCATGACGGCTGAAATACAAAATAAGGATCTGGCAATCCATTTATAAAATATCCAACACTTGCTCTGGTGGGCGACCAATTTTTGCTTTGCCGTTAGCAACGACAACCGGACGCTCAAACAACTTTGGATTCTTCGCCATTGCTTCGAATAATTGCTCATCGCTGACGGAGTCTTCGCCTAAGCCAAGCTCTTTATATTCACTTTCTTTAGTGCGCATCATTTCACGTACAGATGAAAAGCCAAGCTGGGCGTACAGCGCTTTTAGTTCATCCACGTTAAGTGGTGTGTCTAGGTATTTGACGACTTCCGGTGTAACACCATTTTGCTCAAGCAGTTCAAGTGTTTGACGGCTCTTTGAGCAACGAGGGTTGTGATAAATCACGACTGACATGGTTTTCTCCATTTCGTTATTGTAATGCCATGAATCGATCTCTTTGGATCATGAGTTGGTCGATACGGGCATCGTATCGTGCTTGCTCTAAGCTGCCCAACTTGGCCATTTTACTTGCTTCACTATAATATTGAATCGCTTTATTCCAATTTGCTCGCAATGCCAAAATTTCTGCTCGAGCAGCCAACTCTTCATCGCTACGCCCCAGCGCGTGGTAGCTCTTCGATATTAGGTGCCAGCCATTTGTATCTTCAGGATAGTCATGAGTGTATCTTTGAAGAACTCGCGTGGCTTGATCGTTTTTATTGTCCTCAAGTAGCGCATTGGCGTAGTTAATGGTCAATACTTTATTTTGAGGGTTACGAGATAACGCTTTGCGGAGCATCTCGGTTGCTTTTTCTGGCTGCTTCTTCTCGATGTATAAATCCGTCATAGCGTCCAAGTAAAACGGGTTACTTGGGTCTTGTTCCAGTAACTTTTTCAAAATTGGTTCCGCTTGAGATAAGCGTTTATTGTCTAAATGCACGAGTGCTCGACCATAATCAAAAGCAGGTGTAATGTCCGCAGAGGCTTTCTTTTGGGTTCTCTCAAACCAGCTCAGGGCGGCTTGTCCATCAATGCCAGCGTAACGAGCCACAATGCGCGCGCGAGCTAGATGATAGTCTATTGAAGGCACAACACGCATTGGAGGATAGGTTCTTGCTCGCGCACGGCTATCGGTAATTCGATCTTCAGGCAGAGGGTGAGTCAGGAGCATTGGTGGCGGTTTACTCGCGTAACGATACTCATCAGCAAGACGGCCAAAAAACCTTGGCATTGCTTGAACATCAAAACCGGCTTTTGCTAGTGTCGAAATACCAAAGCGATCCGCTTCTTTTTCGTTTGCACGAGTGTAGTTGATTTGACTTTGCATGTTGCCCGCGGTTGCTGCTGTAATTGCAGCCATCCCCGCTTCGGGTGAGGCAATTGAAAGCAGTAGTGCCCCCGCAAGTGCGGCTAATGTGGCCGGAGAGCGGCGTGCTTGTTCTTCCATACTCCGAGCAAGATGACGTTGTGTGACGTGCGCTATCTCGTGAGCGACAACAGAGGCCAGCTCACTTTCTGAACGAGCATGAAGAAACAACCCAGAATGCAGCGCTACATAGCCACCAAAAAACGCGAACGCGTTGATATTACGGTCGCGAATCATAAAGAAGTGGAACGGCGTTTTTACATCATTCGCATTGGCCACTAATTTGTGCCCAAGAGAGTCAATATATTCATTGATGACAGGGTCATTAACGATAGGTTTACTGGCTCTGAGCATACGCATATAGGCGTCGCCATAAATCAACTCTTGGTCTATTGAAAGCGTGCCACCAGCAGCTGTGCCAATGTCTGGCAAGTCAATGCTATTGGCATAAGTTGTCGGCGAACTGATGGCAGCAGCAAGACATAAGCAAACTAGCGAGCGAGTGCGTTTTAACATACGTTTAAAAGGTTCTCCAAAATACATAAGCATGTGGTTACAGGTCGAGAGCCTATTAACAGCGCCACATACGTTTTGGTTATCCGTGAGGATATAAGCTAACAGTAAGACCGGAAATAAATGAATTGGTTTCGTAAATTATTTTATATCCGAGCTATTTCAGCATGTGGTTAAATCATGTCAGAAGTGCTAGCACCAGCTCAAAAAGCCGTTACAATACAACCCTATCATAAGTGCAGAGCAATACAATGGAATCCATGTTACTTGATTTGCGTGAGCAACGTTGTCCTATGGCACTGTTACTTGCAAAGCGTCATGCTGCTGAGGTCTTTCAAGGAGAAGCAAAGCAGTATCATCAACTTGTCATTCAAGTGGTGGACAACAGCTCTAAACGAGACATTGTGAACTATCTTAGTGCCCAAGGGTACTCGGTTGATTGCCAATCTACATCAGAGCACTACACATTGACTGTCTTCAATAAGGAATCCGCATAAGATGTTTGAAATGGTTAGTCGTTGGTATAAACGACGTTTCTCTGACCCTCACGCAGTAAGTCTCGTTGCGATCTTGCTGTTTGGCTTTATCACCATTTACTTCTTTGGACACTTGATTGCGCCATTACTTGTCGCGATCGTTTTGGCTTATCTACTTGAATGGCCAGTTGTCAAAATGTGTCGTATAGGCGTGCCGCGCACCTTGTCGGTTATTATCGTGATCTTGGTCTTTGTCGGGTTGATGTTAATTGCTTTGTTTGGCTTGGTTCCGACGATTTGGACTCAGGTCGGTAATCTAATTAACGATATTCCGAACATGTACAACGGGCTACAAAAGTTTATTGTCACATTGCCAGAGCGCCACCCTGAACTAGCCAATTTAGAAATAGTAGAAACCGTGGTGACGAACGCCAAAAACCAAGCATTGGGGCTGGGTGAAAGTGTCGTCAAAGGGTCGCTTGCTTCATTAGTTAGCATTGCAACGCTAGCGGTATATTTGATCTTAGTGCCACTTCTGATCTTCTTTTTGCTTAAAGACAAAGAAGAAATGCTGCGAATCGCAAGCGGTATTCTGCCGAAAAACCGTAAATTGGCGAATAAAGTTTGGCATGAGATGAACGAGCAGATATCAAATTACATTCGCGGTAAAGTGTTAGAGATTTTAATCGTGGGCGGTGTGAGCTACGTGACTTTTGCCCTTCTAGACCTTCGTTACTCGGCGTTGCTTGCCGTAGCCGTTGGTCTGTCGGTTTTGATTCCTTATATCGGTGCGGCGGCTGTTACTGTACCTGTTGCTATCGTTGGTTTGTTCCAATGGGGTTTAACGCCTCCGTTTTATTGGTTGTTGCTTGCTTACGGTATTATCCAGGCGCTTGATGGTAATGTCTTGGTTCCTGTTCTGTTTTCCGAGGCAGTAAACTTACACCCAGTTGCTATCATTGTGGCTGTATTAGTCTTTGGTGGGCTGTGGGGTTTTTGGGGGGTGTTCTTCGCCATTCCTTTAGCGACATTAGTCAAAGCCGTATGGCATGCATTACCAAGCACGGAAGAAAACGAACCTGTCGAACAAGAGTAGTTGTTACCAAAGGTACGATGGTTAAAAGAAAGCCCAGCAGTTTGCTGGGCTTTTTGTTTGTAGAAAAACAATAGCGTTTAAGCGTTTTCGTTTAAGTAGTTTAATACGACTTCGTGGTGATCTTTGGTTTTGAACTTGTTGAACACATGTTCGATCACGCCTTCTTCATTGATCAGAAAGCTAATGCGGTGAAGACCGTCGTATACTTTGCCCATGAATTTCTTTTCGCCCCAAACGCCGAACTGGTCAGCAACGGCATGGTCTTCATCAGAAAGCAGAGTGAAGTTTAAATCATCGCGCTCGATGAACTTGCCTAGACGCTTTACAGGGTCGATGCTTACGCCGAGTACCACCACGTTATGTGCATCGAGTTCGGCTTTGATGTCACGAAGGCCTTTTGCTTGTGTAGTACAACCCGGCGTCATCGCCTTAGGGTAAAAGTAGAAAAGTACTTTCTTGCCTTTAAAGTCTTCAAGAGAAACGGTATTTCCGTCTTGGTCGAGCAAAGAGAAGGCTGGCGCTGGCGAGCCTGCTGTCAGCGTATTCATTTTGATTTCCTTTACTTTATAGTGTGTTTTTAATGAAATTCAGAGAACCTTGTACGTTGAGCGACTTACAAAGTTCATCGAAGTCTTCTTGTAATTGCATCAAATTAAAATCCGCGCTTACAGATGCAGTAATCGCAATGTGAAACTGGTCAGAATCGAGTTGAATTTTCGACTTGCTGATGGTTTGCGCGCTAAGAGAGTCTAAACCAATCTGCTGATCAGCGAAGAACTTAGTAAATTTTTCAGTTAACCCAGGGCGGTCTTCAGACTCAATAAACACTTCCATGGTGTAGCTGTTATCGAGCAGTTCGTGCGCCGCTGTGCGTTTCATGATCGTAATAAGGTCATGTTCTTGGCCAAGCAGGGGCAATTGTGTTTCAACTCGAGTCACGCTGCTGGCGTTCCCAGTCAGGAGCATGATCAGCGTAAATTCGCTGCCAAAGATAGCGATACGGCTATCGACTATGTTACAACCAGCTTGAGTAACGAGCTGTACGACTTGGTTACAAATGCCTGGACGGTCCGTTCCAACTGCTGTAAGTACCAGATGTTGCTTCATAAATGAGCTTCTTGTCCTTTCTTCAATAGAGAGATGTTAGCACAGATATTGCGAAGAAATATCGAGCCAGTTCTTTTTTAGTCCATAAAAAAGCAGTCGGAGCTTGAGGGGAGTGGTGGGAAATAAACAGTAAATGCAGGCTATAGGATAAACAAAACGTTTGCATGATGTGCTTGCCTATTGTCTGGCCGTTTTATTCACTTAGATCTGACTTGGCTAACAAGACCAAAGAGTATATTTTCCTTGCTTGTGCTCTTCAGTATTTTCCAAATCACTGATAGATTCTAAAGTCACTCGAAAGCCCAACACGATTATCAATATTGCCGTTAATCAAACCAAATAGAGCAATTAAGTTGCTAGACCTCTAACAACTGATAATTATTCATTCATTTGTACTTTGTAAGCGAGTTTACGCTCTTGTGTTTTTCAATCGCATTACAGTACCATGCAGAAAGAGTTAAATGAGGGAGATAAACATGTTTTCAGGAAGTATCGTAGCGCTGATTACGCCATTCAAAGCAGATGGCGAAGTAGACTTTGACGGTCTGCAAAAGCTAGTAGAGTACCACGTTGAAGCGGGTACAGACGGTATTGTGGCAGTAGGCACAACAGGTGAGTCAGCGACACTGACCATTGAAGAGCATGTGAAGGTCGTTAATAAAACTGTTGAGTTTGCCGACGGTCGCATCCCTGTGATTGCTGGCACGGGTGCAAATGCAACCCATGAGGCAGTAACATTTAGCAAATTACTGGCTGATTCTGGTATTGCTGGCTTCCTGAGTGTGACACCGTATTACAACAAACCAACTCAAGAGGGTTTGTTTTTACATTACAAGGCAATTGCCGAAGCGAGTGACGTGCCTCTAATTTTGTACAACGTACCAGGCCGTACTGCTGTTGATATGCAGCCAGAAACAGTGGCACGCTTGTCAAAGCTTGATAATATCGTGGCTCTAAAAGATGCAACGGGCGATTTGGAACGAATTGCAATTCATCGTGAACTTTGTGGCGAAGATTTTATCTTACTAAGTGGCGATGATGCGACAGGGCTGGATTTTGTGAAACTTGGCGGCAATGGTGTTATCTCGGTAACGAACAATATTGCAGCTAAAGACATGGCAGACATGTTCCATTTGGCAAGTGAAGGTAAGTACGAAGAAGCAGAAGCGATTAACCAACGCTTGATGACTCTACACAAAAACCTTTTCATCGAAGCAAGCCCTATCCCAGTAAAATGGGCAGCGCAAAAGCTTGGTTTGATTGAAGAAGGTGGTTTGCGTCTTCCTTTAACTACGCTTTCTGAAAAATCGCAGCCGATCGTCGAGCAGGCGCTAACAGACGCCCATATTTATTAAGATTGAGCTATTAAGATTGAGTTACTAGGATTGAAGTTCATACTGGGGGCCAAAGCGCCCTCGGTGTTTTAGGAGTATAGATGAAGCTTTCAAGCCAGTTAGTGTTAAGTTCATTAGCTGTATTCGTATTGACTGCCTGTTCAGGTGGTGCCAATCAACGTCGTCAAGCAAAAGATGACTTCGAGTATTTGAACTCCCCAAATTTGGGTGAGTGGAATGTCCCACAGGGTGCACAGCCTCAGTTTTACCCTAACTACGAGATCCCTCAGGGTAACTACGCTGGTGGTGTCGGTAAAGATGTCGACATTCGTCCACCTCAACAAGTCCTAGAGCTTATTCCCGGTGCACGTCTAGACCGCAGTAGTGATGGTGAAGTGACACTTTGGCTACTTCGTAAAGATGAACTAGATAAAGTTTGGCAAACGGTGCAAAACATGGTCGCGGCTAACGAGATTCCAGTTGAAAGCCAAACAGACTCTCGCATCGAGACAGGATGGGTGACTTGGGATTCGCCAGATGAAGAGCTAGAAATTGGCAGCCGATATGAAATCGTACGCGCTGAAGCAAATGGTCGACACGGCTTTAAGGTGAGCCTTATTGACTGGCGTGAAGGCAATCAAGTGAAAGAAGTAACGGCGACCAACCGTGAGCGCTACAATGTGTTCATGACGAACTTGGTCACCGCTCGCTACGATCAAGAAGTGCGTGAAGAAGCACAGCGTAAAGCGCAAGAGTTGGTTAAACAGATCCCAATCACAATGGGTAAAGACCGCAGCGGACTTCCAGTGATTATCGCGCGTGCGCAATACAACATGCTTTGGCAACGTCTGCCTAATATTCTACCTAAGATGGGCTTTAAGATTGAAGAGCGTAGCCAGTCTCAGGGCACAATCACTGCGAAATATGCATCTCCGGATGATGAATTCTGGAACGATATCGGCGTTAAACCAGTGGAGTTAGCCGCTGGTAAGTACACATTCTTACTTGGTGATTTAGGCAACCGTACGTCTATCAATATCACCGACTCCTCTGGCAAGCCAGTAGAAGAAGAGTTTTTGAAATCACTAGCGCCTGTATTGGCTGCAACAGTGAAGCAGTAAACAAAGCGAGCTTAACGCGGCGTGTTTACTTAATGATAGAAAAGGGACCTAGTGGTCCCTTTTTTGATGTTTAGATTAAATGTGTCGAGATGAAGCTGGTGAGTAACTAACGAGGCTCGTTTTTGTTTTTATCTTCTTCAGCGTAGCGCTGTTTATCCAATGTGTTCAGCTTATCTAAATCGTTCTTACGGCTTTTATCCATCTGACCAAACTTCATTTTTGCGGTATATTTGAGTGCGGCAATATTACCAATGACCACGCTCAACACTACAATAATAATGACCCAAGGATTGGTTAGTATTTCTATCATAGAGCCTCCGGCGGCGTGATATTGTGAATAAATTTGGCAACGACGTTATCCAAATTATTCAGTATGACGTCAATCCCTGCAATGTTGTCGGTCTGATTTTGTTTAATCAACTGGCTTCTGAGTACATCAAGCGTCAACTGCTCGAGGCATTGCTGCCCGACAGCGCGGTGACTAATGTGCCAAGGCTCAATCGAAACGCCACCTAAATCATGTTGATAAGGAAAGAAGAAACCGAACCGACCAAGGTTGGCTTTTAACCATTGGTTGAACGCCTGCTGGTGGCCTTCAAGATACTCCCAAGGTTCCAACTTGAGTCTTGTGTCAGCAGGCAATAAATTGTGCGCATAGACATCAAAATCACAACCCCAATGATGACGACTTCCTCCGGGCAATGCCGACCAGCGCAAAATGGCCATCAATTTCTCTTTGTCATTTAACTCTGCTTTATTCAAAGGGCGGGAGTTGATGTCGAGAATTGGCAACTCACCAGAAAACTTCCCGTTCCAGATGGCTTTTTGGCGATTAAAGTCACGAAAACCACTGGCGATTTCCATTTTGAAACCTGCTTCTGTTGCCGCTTCAATCATCTTTAGCAGATCGTCAGCCACTTCAGGGTGGAGTAGAAACGCTTTTTGATCCACTAAAGTGGATTGAAGATGGGAATCAGTGATTCCGGTGAGTTGCTCTGGTGTCATTGTGTTCTCGCTGATTACTTCGCCAATAGGTGCTTCAACGTGTTTTCGTACATGTCCGTCAACTTTTCAAGATCGTCGACTTTCACACACTCGTTCACTTTATGAATCGTAGCGTTAACAGGGCCTAACTCTACGACTTGACCTCCCATTCGAGCAATAAAACGACCATCAGAAGTACCGCCAGTTGTAAGTAGCGCTGGCTTCGTATCATTGACTTCGGCCACAGCAGCTACAACTGCGTCTAGCAGTGCGCCCGTATCGGTCAGGAATGGGTCACCGTTGAATGTCCATTTTAGGTCGTAGTCCAGCTCATGCTTGTCCAATGTTTCGGTAACACGCTGAACAATTGCGTCATTGTTAAGCTCAGTACTAAAACGTAGGTTGAACTGAACATGGAACTCGCCAGGAATAACATTAGACGCACCAGTGCCAGCCGATACATTCGGGATCTGGAAACTAGTCGGTGGGAAGTAATCATTCCCTTTGTCCCATTCTGTCGTCGCGAGTTCATGAATCGCGAGTAGAGACTCGTGCACTGGATTGCTGGCTAGGTGAGGGTAGGCCACGTGACCTTGTGTTCCTTTTACCGTTAAATCACCAGTGATGGATCCACGGCGTCCATTTTTCACTACATCGCCAACCACGTCGGTGCTGGATGGTTCACCAACAATACACATATCGATGTTCTCACCACGTTCCATCAACGTTTCTACAACGCGAACGGTACCATTGATAAATGGTCCTTCTTCATCTGACGTAATCAAAAAGCCAATTGAGCCTTTGTGGTCTGGGTTTTCTTCAATGAAGCGTTCGACAGCAACGACCATAGCAGCTAGCGACCCTTTCATGTCAGCTGCGCCGCGGCCATGCAAGTAACCATCAATAATGGTCGGTTCAAACGGATGTGTATTCCAGTGTTCCAATTTGCCAGCTGGTACCACATCGGTGTGGCCAGCAAACGCAAATAGCGGCGCTTCTGAACCACGTCGAGCCCAGAAGTTCGTGGTGTCTTCAAATACCATCACTTCAATTTCAAACCCGAGTGCTTTTAAGCGCTCGATCATCAAATCCTGACAACCTGCGTCTTCCGGCGTTACGGACTGTCTACTGATCAGATCTTTAGCAAGTGCCAATACTGGACTGTCTGTCATCCTTGAGTATTCCTTTATTTAAGAGTTGAAAATGCTAGCGTATTGATCAGCTTTAAAACCGATATGAAGTTGATCATTCACTTTTAAAATTGGGCGTTTAATCATCGCAGGGTTTTCTACCAAAAGAGCGATGGCGTTTTCCTCGTTAAGTGTGTCTTTCTGCTCTTGCGCTAATTGGCGGTAGGTTGTGCCACGTTTATTGAGCACCTGTTCCCAACCTAAAGCGCGACAAAATTCACTTACCATTTCTGCATCAATGCCTTGCTTACGGTAGTCATGGAAGTCGTAAGCAATATCCTCGGCTTCTAACCATTTCTTGGCTTTTTTGATCGTATCGCAGTTGGGAATACCAAACATGGTAATCGACATAGTCTTTCCTTTTTCTTTGTTCTATTTTTCACTGGCGCGGTTAAGACGCACTTAAGTGATTTGGGCTGTTAAAGCATCCTATCAAGAAGCAATCAAACTGACAAAATGCGGTGGAAAATATTTTCAGATAGATTGAGATAACTAATGTCACATAACTTATTTACGATGAATGCGCTATAAATCGAATAAAAATTCGTCTAAATCAAATGGAAAAGTCGAGTTATTGATCAAACGCAACACCTCGTTGAGCAAAAACGAAATAATGAATCAGCACAATTTTAGGAGGTGTCAATGGAATTGAGTCCTGTTTTTGCAAGGCGGCTATATTTGGCCTTGTTGGTGGAAAACCTAGAAAGGCCGAATGTGCCAAAGTTGATCGAAAAAACGGGGTGGCCTCGTCGTACTATTCAAGATGTACTCAAGGCGTTACCTGGGATCGGCATTGAACTCATATTCGTTCAAGATGGCCGACGTCATAATGACGGCTATTATCAACTTTCAGATTGGGGGCCTTTTGATAGCCAATGGGTTCTAGAGCGGGAGAGAGATATCGCTAGCAGTCTTGGATTTCGTGCATAAGCCAGCAATTGCTGGCTTTTTTCATATTCAGGCCTCATCCATTGCAGCGGTAGGCGGAACCCAGCACGCTAAATGAAGTGATAAAATCTTGTGGGGAGACCATAAAAACGGTGTCCGCATCGATAGCCGCTGCATTGTTTTTTAAATCGTTCATCGCGCCTTGCATCATCGCGTCATTAGTCATGAAAATGTAGTTATACCAATGGCCTTCACTTCCGGTGACTTCGCCTTTGTATTCGCATCGCTCAGGGTCGAATTGCGCGTCAATGCGAATATGAACATCTTGACTTTGAGCATGAGTAAGGTGAGAAGGCATCGTGCAACCCGTTAGAAGCACGACAAAAAGTCCAAGTAACAGGCGTTTCATTCGCTATTTCCCCAATACTATGTAAGCAGCAAAGCCAATCCAGCTCAGAACAAGTAGTGTCCAAGGCAGTTTGCTTGATGAATGGTTTGGCGCATCGTCGGTGATATTGTCTTGTTCGATAATCTCTTCATGCTGACGTTGTTTTTCACGTTGCTGTTTTTTCTTCGCTTTATCGGCTTGGCGGTTACGCTCTTTTTGTTGTTTCTTATATTGCGCGATGCCTTTTTCGATACCTTGAGCGATAAGCTTGGTTTGCTCTTTGGTTTGCCCCGGTTTCTGCGTGGATTTGGCAATTCTCATCGCTTCGGCTTGAGTTTCTTGAGAAGGCACAGGGGTGGCAGGAGTTCTTTTTTTCATGTTTCTCATCAACGTCGCTGTAAATCTTTGTTTAGTTTACCTGTGTAAGGTGCTGAAATGAACTTCAGTTCTCATCTTTGTTGGCTTGCAACTCTGAAACGATAGGTTAAAGTGACGTTTTTATCACATAAAGAAGAAGATGTTGTGCGCTATTCGTTTGACCAATATGACGCCCATGGATTTTTAAAGGCGCCGATCATTTTATGGGTGGGATGGATGTTTCTTGTGCGTTCATGGGTGGTGTTTGCCATGGCTGGTGTAAGTCGTGATAGTGGCAGTAAGCTACTCGCTATTGTTTACCCAGATTCAAGTACGTTGTATTTAGGTTTGGCGATGGGCATTCCAAGTTTGCTTCTTATGTGGTTAATGGGGCTTCGTCATCCCGACAGAGGATGGGTAAACAGAATTACTCGCTATGGTCGCGAGATCACTTTGATCTTGTGCGGTATTCAACTTGCTCAGACCATGTATCATGTGTACCTAGAACATGGAGTGTTTAATTGGGCAAACGCTCTTACCATTACCTTATTAGCTTGGTTTATGATCTATCTTCTAAATGGAAGATGGGTAAAAGACTGTTTTCAAGTGCCACAATTGGCGCACGATGAACAGCAGCATTCAAAGAATTAAAAACAATAACTTCCCACTCTGGGGCAAAGTAATAGAGGAAACCTCAATGTCACAAGCTCAAACGGCGATCGTGCCAGAAGCCGGGCCATTTGCACTGTACACTCAACTCAAAGTGAACCAAAACCGTGAAAACGTATTAGAAAAACTGAAAGCACTACCAAAGTTGGTGGAAGAGTTAAACATTACCCAGCCGGGTGCAGCGCTGACGCTTTCTATCGCATTCACAAAATCGTTTTGGGAACACCTTAATGTAGACGCGCCAGAAGAGCTTATTGATTTTACTCAACTTGGCGAAGGTGACATCGTTGCTCCAGCAACAGACGTAGATGTACTGATTCACTGTCACTCGACTCGTCACGACTTGCATTTTTACGTGTTGCGTAAGTTCCTAGAAGAGACGGCACAAGATGTCACCATTGTGGACGAAACATATGGGTACCGTTACCTTGATGCTCGTGATATGACAGACTTCATTGATGGCACAGAAAACCCGAAAGGGGAGGCTCGCGCTGATGTGGCTCTAGTAAAAGAGGGCCCATTTGCTGGAGGCAGTTATGTTATGGCTCAGCGCTTTGAACATAACCTTGCCGCTTGGAATCGATTGAATGTCAAAGCGCAAGAAAAAGTGATTGGTCGTACCAAGCTAGACTCTATCGAGCTAGAAGACGTTCCTGCTGCATCACACGTTGGTCGAGTTGATATCAAAGAAGAAGGTAAAGGTTTGAAGATTGTTCGCCACAGCTTACCATACGGGACGGTGACAGGGCCTCATGGCCTGCTGTTTATTTCTTACTGCAATACACTTCATAACATTAAAGTGATGCTAGAAAGTATGTACGGCGTGACAGATGGTAAAACAGACCAAATGCTTCGTTTCACAACAGCGGTAACTGGTGCGTACTTCTTCGCGCCTTCGCAAGAAATGCTCGCAGAGCTAGCCATCAAGTAAGTTGTCAGACTTTATTTCTTAAGCCCTCCAATGGAGGGCTTTTGTTTTCGATTTCTATTCCAATCTCTTTTCAAAAAACACTAAACTTTTCTGTTACTTGGTCGATAAGTACTCAAAGCCTTAATTTTAGGACTCTTTATTCGTGGCGATCACCGTTAATACCAATGTTGCAGCACTTGTCGCACAGCGTCACTTGACCAGTGCAACGGATATGCTGAATCAATCCATGGAGCGTTTGTCTTCAGGGAAGCGTATTAATAGCGCAAAGGATGACGCTGCGGGTCTGCAAATTTCCAACCGCTTGCAATCACAAATGCGTGGTTTAGATGTTGCGGTTCGCAACGCGAATGACGGCATTTCCATCATGCAAACTGCGGAAGGCGCGATGAATGAGGTGACCAATATCATGCAACGTATGCGTGATTTGTCGCTACAGTCAGCCAATGGTTCAAACAGCAAAGCGGAGCGCACTGCACTGCAAGAAGAAGTCTCTGCTTTAAATGATGAGTTAAGTCGTATTGCAGAAACCACATCTTTTGGTGGACGTAAATTGCTGAACGGCACATTCGGTACATCGTCTTTTCAAATCGGTGCAACGGCTGGTGAAGCGGTACAAATTGGCCTGCGGACCATGCAGCCGGAATCTTTAGGTAGCTTTTCAATGAGCTCATATCAAAGAGTCAGTTCAGATTGGACGGTTCAAAACGGAAATAATGAAATTGTTATCAGCTACCGTGATAACAATTTTGAAGAGCAGGAGATCCGTATTGAAGCTAAAGCTGGCGACGATATAGAAGAACTCGCGACTTACATTAACGGGCAGACCGATAAAGTGAAAGCGTCTGTTAATGAAGAGGGGCAACTGCAGTTACTCATGTCCCACAAGGACGCCATAAAATACCCTGGACCAACCTTCAGTGGTGGCCTGGCTGATGAGTTAGAACTTGGCAAGTATGTCACCGTAAATAGAACGGTAGATAGTATTGATATTAGCACGGTCGGTGGCGCTCAGATGGCGGTCGGCATTTTAGATGATGCTTTGAAAACGGTAGATGGCAGTCGTGCGGAGTTAGGCGCGTATCAAAACCGCTTTAATCACGCGATCAATAATCTCGATAACATCCACGAAAACTTAGCCGCTTCCAACAGTCGTATCCAAGACACTGACTATGCCAAAGAAACTACGCAAATGGTGAAGCAACAGATTTTACAACAGGTCAGTACTTCTATTCTGGCGCAAGCAAAACAAGCGCCAAACCTAGCATTGACCTTGCTTGGCTGATGAACGGCCTTGCCCGAATTTAACGCAAAACCTGCCTGTATCGACAATTCGAAAAGAAGCTTTAGCGAAAAATGAAAGTTTTTTGCTTTTTTATCCGCTTTGTCACGATTACCCCTCCAAACGAATTATTTTCAAAAAAATCTAAAATTTTCTCTAAAGAAAACAGGGTATGCGCCGTTAATAAAAGTAACTTTGAGAGAACTACTTGGTTTTCCGAGACGTCGGAAACCGCTACACCGGAAAATCAATTGGAGAAATCACCA
>NZ_JAWOTL010000033.1:0-20563 GCF_033338835.1 Vibrio sp. Vb0888 | reverse complement strand
TTATCGGTTGCGACGGCTTTAAGCTGGTTAGCGCCAATAAGTGTGGCGTTCCAAGTAACGGAATATGGCGCTTGAGTGGTGACCCCTAAGCTGGTGTTGTTCGCAAAAAACTCAACTTGCGTGACTGTGCCATCAGCATCGCTTGCGTTTGCCGTGATTTCGTTATTGCTGCCAGCGAGCACGACTTGTCCATCCGTTGGTGCCGTAATGGTAACTTGCGGTGGTGTCGAACAAGCACCTAGGCCACTCCAAGCATCTTGCCAGTATAGCCCTTCACCAGGCTCGTAAGCCCATGTCGCATCCGAGGAGCACCAACCAGCAACATCACAACGATATTTTTGGTTGAAGTGAGAAATCAGGTCGCCAGCTTGATAACTTGTGCCTGCCACATAAGGTACTGCATCTGCACATCCGCCCGTTCCGGTTTCTGAATTACTAATAACCAGCGCTACTTCTTGGCTCATCGTTGCGAGGTTTGTATCATCAGTCGCTTGTGCTTTGAACGAGTATGTACCTGGACTAGCGGTCCATTGATATTCGTAAGGTGCGCTAGTATCAATGGCGACAGATTGATTGTTTACGAAGAACTCAACTTGTGTGACCACACCATCAATATCGTCAGCTTGAGCGGCTACGGTTAGGTTATCGCCTACATTAAGCACTTCTGTGCCTACTGGGCTTGTCAATGAAATGCTTGGTGGCGGTAATTCGACTTGTGGTTGAACTTGGATAGAAATCGTCGTGGTGCTAACAGCTCCCTCATTATCTGTCGCAATTGCGGTCAATTGCGAGATCCCTTCAATAGCTGTCCAAGAAGCTTCGAATGGTGCTTGAGTTACCACAGCAACGGTTTGGTTGCCTGCAACAAACTCAATTTGTGTGATTTGGCCATCTTCGTCAGTTGCGTTGGCTAACAAAGTGATCGCACTGCCTTCGGGAATTTGTGCGTTGTTTATTGGAGAGGAGAACGACACCGTTGGTGATAAATTGTTGCTTCCACCATCACATTGCCCTAACGCTTTCCATGCTTCCCAAGATCCTGAGTTGGTCACGGGATCATTGCCTTGCGTCCAATATGCAGCCTCATAAGCGGCTCCTTGCGTTTTTACTAAAGCGCCCGATGTATAAGTCGCAGTGCTGTCCCAGTCGGGTAAACTTTGACAGTTATAGGCTTGAGCTTGGTAGCTGGCGCTGAGTGCTACAACCATCGCTCCGTGAAGTAGGGTGACCTTCATTTTCCTCTCCTTGAATCATGGGTATAAATGAGAACAGAGTAATAACTAGCTGATAAATAGACATTAGGGGGAAAAAGCGAAGCACAATATTCTGCTTTTCGACACAGTATCACGAGGAACAGTTCGTCCCTTACACCAGAGCTCATTATTTTTCGGCTCACTTCACGGCAGAAGGATTGGTAAAATTCAGCCACGTAAAACGAACAACAGTCGCGAGGCTTTTGAGCGATGAATATGAGATGTACGTTAAAATTTACAAGCTGAATGACTACAAATTGTTTCAACTGTCGAGGATTTAACCGAGGTGCTCTTGTTGAATAGTGAATATTGCTATAGTGTACTAGTTAGCTAGTTCAATGATATTTTTGTGTGAGTAGTATGACACAGCAAACCTCTTCTCAGCCTCGCGAGCATTTTGGCTCTCGTCTCGGGTTCATCTTAGCTGCCGCAGGTGCCGCAGTTGGCCTTGGCAATATTTGGGGCTTCCCAACTCAAGCAGCCAGTAATGGTGGCGGTGCTTTCCTGTTAGTTTATTTGGTGATGATTCTTATCGTCGCATTTCCGATGCTGGTGGTTGAAATGGCGATTGGTCGCCATGGTCAAGCCAACCCTGTAGACAGTATGCGTGCAATCACAGATAACCCTGCCGGTAAAAAGCTCGGCGGCATTGTGGGTTGGATTGGTTTAAGCGTACCAAGCGCTGTCTTAGCGTTTTATTCAATTGTTGGTGGTTGGTTGATCTGCTTTTTACTGGGTGCAATCACAGATCTAATGGGGTTAGAAGCTGCAACTCAATGGCTAAAGGGCTTTAGTGTTGAACGTAACTTGTTCGGAACCATTACTTTTTATGTACTGACGATTCTCATCGTACAAGGTGGCGTAAAACAAGGTATTGAGAAGTGGTCCACACGTTTGATGCCAGCATTGTTTGTTTTGTTTGCTCTGCTATTTGCTTACATCATGACGCAAAACGGTGCGATGGAAGGTCTGAAACATTACCTAGTGCCGGATTTTGAAAAGGTATGGGACCGCAAGTTGATTCTTGCTGCAATGGGGCAGGGCTTCTTCTCGCTTACGATCGGTGGCTGTTCAATGCTGATTTATGGCTCTTACTTGAGTAAGAAAGAGAACCTACCAAAGATGGCGATGAACGTGACCATGGTAGATACTGCCGTTGCTTTCATTGCAGGATTAGTGGTGATGCCAGCGATGTTTGTGGCAATGCAAAAAGGCGTTCAGATCTATGCAGAAGATGGCTCTCTATTTAGCTCTGATACGTTGGTATTTACCGTATTGCCATTGATGTTTGATAGCTTAGGTTTGCTTGGTCAATTGTTCTCTATTGTGTTCTTCTTATTGCTGACGATTGCGGCGCTAACGTCCTCCATTTCAATGTTAGAGTGTCCAGTGGCTTTAGTGAGTGAGCGCTTCAATACTAAACGCAGCGCAACGAGCTGGGTTTTAGGTGGTCTCATTGCCTTGTTCAGTGTGGTGATTGTTTATAACTTTGGCGCTCTGTTTGGTATGGTCGCGACGGTTGCTACTCAGTATCTACAACCAACCGCTGCGCTCTTATTCTGCTTATTTGGTGGTTGGGTATGGAATCGCAACTCAAAAATCAAAGAGCTTGAGCAAGGTTGCCCGGAGTTTACGCAAGGTTGGTTTGGTAAGTTATGGCCTGCGTATGTGAAGTTTGTATGTCCAATTCTTGTGGCGACAGTCATCTGGGCTTCATTTGGCTAACCGAGACGCCTATCGAATAAAAGAAAAGGGCTTGATGGTAACTCATCAAGCCCTTTTTCATATTGGTTATTCTCGTTTCGGTTATCCGCCAAGAATGGTGTTGATTAACGGAATTGTCCTGCTTCTGGAAGAAAGTCAAAACCAGCAGAAGCCAGTTTTGTCTCCAGTGCTGTGCGTTCGATATCGAAGAAAGCCACCAGTTTATCTAAGTCACCACCGAAGTCGTCGCGTAGCTTCATATTCACAATGCTCATCAGCATGACAGGATCCATGGATTCAAAGTTCGCTAGATTCATTACTTATCCTCAAAATCTGAAATCAGTAGGTTTGCCGCAGCAAATGCCGCTTTTTCACGCACTTCTTTAGGCAGGGACTCATCCGCTGCAACATCGTTCAGTGCTTTAACTGCACATGAAATTGCTTGGGGAATATAAGCTTGCTCGCCACTACCAATCTGAGCATAAAGCTCACGAACCAGTTCACAACAGCCGTATACTTGCATGTTTTCTTTCCACTAAATGATAACTTATCTCAATATACACACAGCGGATTTGAAACTCAAAGTACAGAGTTGTTTTGGCTCAAGTTGAAGGTTTGCTTGAGCGAGATTTAATCACTGCATTTGTGCTTCTAACTGCTGAGTGACTTCTGGTGAAAGTTGAAGTTGTTTTGCAAGTTCTTGCAGATACGCTTTTTCCATAAAGTTTTGTTCATCAGCGACGATCAAAGACGCTAGGTAAATTTCTGACGCTTGTTGAGGAGAGGTCGCCTGATTAGCAATTTCAGCAGGATCAAGCGGTTTGTTTAACTCTTGCTGAACGAGGTGACGAACGTGCTCATCTGCGCCCATATCCGCGAGAGCTTGTTCAATGCGCGCCATTTCCTCTTCATCAACGTGACCATCAGCTTTTGCAGCTCCAATCATTGCTTTTAAAATTAAGACACTGTGTTTACTGTCATCGGGGTCAAAGGTTTCTTGAACACCTTGACCGGATTGCTTGGCTTGCCAGTCGTTATACACTTTGTAGGCCAAGGCTCCAAGCGCAGCTGCGCCACCGACTTTTAATGCGCTTGACCCTATTTTTTTAGTCATTTTTTTACTTTTCTTTGAGCCCATCAGCATACCGATGAGGCCTCCGCCTACAGCACCTGCTCCTAGCGTTTTTAGGCTACTTGAATTTGATGAGGATTTGATGTTGTTGGTTTGTTTGCCCAATGCATCTGCACCTTGCTTAAGTAAGTCTGATTTGAGTGCTTGGTTTAGAAGACTTTTTAAATCCATAACTGACCTCCTTTAGATGATGAAATCAGTTTAATAGCAAGAAGCTGAACCAAAGATTAACAAAGTGAATAGTTCGAAAAAGGTGGAGGGGGGGCGTTGAGCTGTAATAAAAAGGGCTGACCGAAGCCAACCCTTTTTAACTATTTGAAACTACTTCAAATGCGAACTCGTCGAGTGCTTACTTTAGTTGAGCTTTTACGTGCTCAACAATGTCAGTCATTGCGACTGCTGTTTTCTCACCAGTAGCACGGTTCTTGTATTCGAAGTTGCCTTCTTTCATTGAGCGGTCACCGATAATAATGGTATGCGGTACACCAATAAGCTCCATGTCAGAGAACATTACGCCTGGGCGTTCTTTACGGTCGTCAAATAGCACTTCGATGCCCATTGCCGTTAGCTCAGCGTACAATTTCTCAGCGGCTTCTTTCACTTCTTCTGACTTGTGCATGTTCATTGGAACGATCGCTACCTGGAATGGTGCGATTGCATCTGGCCAGATGATGCCGTATTTGTCGTGGTTTTGTTCAATAGCAGCCGCTACTACGCGAGTGATACCGATACCGTAACAACCCATTTCTAGGATGACGTTCTTACCATCAGGACCCAGTACACCACAGTTCATCGCTGCGGAGTAAGCGTTACCTAGTTGGAAAATATGGCCAACTTCGATACCACGCTTAAGCTGGATAATGCCCTTGCCACATGGGCTTGGGTCACCTTCCACAACGTTACGTAGGTCTTCAACTTGGCCAAGCTCTACATCACGACCCCAGTTAATACCGAAGTAGTGTTTGCCATCGATGTTCGCGCCCGCACCGAAGTCGCTCATTACCGCAACGCTGCGGTCAACAATGAACGGCAGTTTAAGGCCAACAGGGCCAAGTGAACCTGGGCCTGCACCGATAAGCGCACGAATTTCTTCTTCAGATGCCATTTCCAGTGGAGCTGCAACCTGAGGAAGGTTTTCTGCTTTCACTTCGTTCAGTTCATGATCACCACGAATAATAAGCGCGATGATTGGCGCATCAACTTCGTCAGATGCTTTCACAAACAGTGTTTTCACTGTTTTTTCAATTGGTAGTTCGAACTGCTCAACCAATTCAGCGATTGTTTTCGCGTTTGGCGTATCAACCAACGTCATTTCTTGTGTTGGTGCCGCAGCCTCAGAGGCTGGAGCTAGTGCTTCTGCTTTTTCAATGTTTGCCGCGTAATCTGACTCGCTAGAAAATGCGATGATATCTTCGCCGCTTTCAGCCAGTACGTGGAACTCTTGAGAGCCGCTACCACCGATAGCACCGCTATCTGCAAGTACAGGACGGTAATCCAGACCCATGCGATCGAATGCTTTACAGTAAGCATCATGCATTGCGTCGTATGACTTTTGTAGTCCGTCTTTATCAATGTCAAAGCTGTACGCATCCATCATTGAGAATTCACGTGAACGCATTACGCCAAAACGTGGGCGTCGTTCGTCACGAAATTTAGTTTGGATTTGGTACAGGTTTAGCGGAAGCTGTTTGTAAGAGCTCACTTCATTGCGAACAAGGCTAGTGATCACTTCTTCAGCGGTTGGGCTAAGTACAAACGGACGAACATGACGGTCAGTAAAGCGAAGTAGCTCAGGGCCCATCTTTTCGCTGCGGCCTGTCTCTTCCCATAGTTCAAACGGCTGAACAACGGGCATCAAAGTTTCGACTGCGCCTGCATTGTCGATTTCTTGACGAACGATGTTTTCGACTTTACGCAGTACACGTAGACCAGTAGGTAGCCAGGTGTATAAACCTGAAGCCAGCTTACGGATCATACCTGCACGTAGCATGAGCTGGTGGCTCACTACTTCTGCGTCGTTTGGAGTCTCCTTCAGAGTAGAAAGAAGATAATTACTGGTACGCATTAAATTTATCCGTTTATTTAAGTTAGATACTCAAGCTTGAATAAGCAGGAGTATGGGAGTTCCCTAAAGGGAAATTTGTTAGCCGTCTATAATATCAGCCAATTGCGTTTGTCAAAAGCTTTCAATAGCGGTAACCGTTATTAAGTTGCTTGTTGCTGTGAACTTTACGTTCAAGTCGAACAAATTTACCGCATATTCTTTGTCGTCCGGCTTGTTTTTCTTATATGCAGGGCGAGGATCTTGTGCCAGAACTTGTTCAATGACTGATCTTACATAGTCAGTATCGGATCGATTTTCTATCGTTGCTAATGCTTGAGCAGAAAAGGTGACTTGTGACTTTTCTGGCTCTTGGTCTGCGTATCCGCCTTGTGCTTCCAAAATAGAATCCGAATAGGGGATATAAGGCTTAATATCCACAATCGGTGTCCCATCCACGAGATCTACACTGCCTAAATCAAGATAGATTTGATCGCCTTGCTTAGTGACTCCTTTCACTTCAACGGCTGACATTCCGATTCCGTTTGGACGGAAAGTCGAGCGCGAGGCAAAGACACCAATTCGTTCATTGCCGCCTAATCGTGGCGGACGTACAGTTGGTTTCCAACCAGCTTCCAGGTTCTGATCAAATAGAAACAACAACCAAACGTGAGAGAACTGTTCTAGCCCACGCACTGCTTCAGGGCTATTTGCTGCACCTAACAGTTTTACGCGTGCTTTAGCCTCTGGTACTAAGCGTGGTTGGCGCGGAACTGCAAACTTTTCTTTGTACGGTGTCTCAATGACGCCGATGGGTTCGATGGAATACATGATGGACATCTTTAAGAATTCATTGAGATGAAAAGTATCACAAATTTCTCTTGCTTTTCTTGTTGATAATGATTATTAATTAAAATGTTATAACATAACAATTTAATTGAAGGGAAAAGTATTATGAAACCAGGAATCCACCCTGAATATCGTCCTGTGGTGTTCCACGACACCAGTGTAGATAAGTACTTTGTCGTTGGTTCTACGTTGAAAACGGAGAGAACCATCGAATGGAAAGATGGCAAAACTTACCCTTACTTTACGTTAGATGTGTCGTCAGCTTCTCACCCGTACTACACCGGTAAACAGCGCGTTGTACAAACCGAAGGTCGCATTGCGAACTTCAACCGTCGTTTTGGTCAATTTAAGAGCGAAAAGGAATAAATCATGAAGGTAGTAAAATCATTAAAAAGTGCAAAAAGTCGTCATCCGGATTGTCAGATTGTAAAACGGAGAGGGCGTCTTTATGTCATTTGTAAAACGAACCCGAGATTCAAAGCTGTGCAAAAGTAATCAACCTGCATATATCTAACTTATGGTTTTGTTTAATTGATAATGTTGAGTTAATTATTTTACATGGATGAAATATCTACATTTTTATTCAATGTTGGTTATAAATGCCTCTGTTCGTCACAGTTTGTAACATTTAGGGCTTTTATTTGACCTTCTACTCAAGTACCCTTCGCACGCTTTTTGACATTTTTGTCACATTTGCATAGGAATAAAAACAAGGAGGGAACAGATGAGTTCATCTGATTCAATTAAACAAAACTCGCCTAAGAAGCCGCTGTTTACGCGCTTTTTGGATACTGTCGAATATTTGGGGAACTTATTACCCCACCCGATCACACTATTTGCCATTTTCTGTTTAGCCATTCTGGTGATGTCGGGTATTGCAGGATACTTCGAAGTTTCCGTAGTTGACCCTCGTCCTGAGGGTGCAAAAGGTCGTGCCGCGGATGGCATGATTCATGTCGTTAGCTTGCTTAACGCTGATGGCCTTGAACTAATCGTTACCAATCTAGTGAAAAACTTTGTCGGCTTTGCACCTTTGGGTACGGTATTGGTTGCGATGTTGGGTGTTGCTATTGCTGAATACTCAGGCTTGCTATCTGCAGCAATGCGTGGCTTAGTCATGGGTGCATCTCAACGCATGGTAACAGTTACGGTCGTTTTCGCGGGTATCATTTCAAATACGGCATCAGAGCTTGGCTATGTGGTACTTATTCCACTGGCTGCAATGCTGTTCCATTCTTTAGGTCGTCACCCACTTGCCGGTCTTGCTGCGGCGTTCGCTGGTGTATCTGGTGGTTACTCAGCAAACCTACTTATTGGTACGGTTGACCCGCTGTTGTCAGGCATTACTGAAACGGCGGCGCAAATGATCGACCCAACTTACACTGTTGGTCCAGAAGTTAACTGGTACTTCATGTTTGTGTCGACATTCTTCATTGCAATCACAGGTGCGTTTGTTACTGAAAAAATTGTTGAGCCAAAGCTTGGCAAATACAGTGAAGAAGAAGCCTCAGAAGATTTGTCGAACGACAAAATGGGTGGCTTAACAGACATTGAGAAGAAAGGCCTAAAACTAGCAGGTGTTGCTGTACTGGTTGTTTCAGCGCTGCTTGCTTGGACGGTTGTTCCAGAAGACGGCATCCTACGTTCTGATGCAGGTACAATTGCAGGTTCACCATTCCTGAAAAGTATCGTGGCATTCATCTTTGTGTTCTTTGCTATTCCAGGCTTTGTGTTTGGTAAAGTTGTTGGCACGATGAAGACGGATCGCGATGTAATTGATGCAATGGCGAAATCTATGTCTTCTATGGGCATGTACATTGTATTAGTTTTCTTTGCGGCTCAGTTCGTTGCTTTCTTTAAATGGACTAACTTCGGTCAGGTATTCGCGGTTGCTGGCGCTAGCTTCCTGCAAGAAATTGGCTTAACTGGCCCAATGTTGTTCTTTGCCTTCATCCTGATGTGTGGATTTATCAACCTAATGATTGGTTCGGCATCGGCACAGTGGGCAGTAACGGCTCCGATTTTTGTTCCTATGTTGATGCTTGTTGGTTATGCACCGGAAACGATTCAGGCTGCTTACCGAATTGGTGACTCGACGACAAACATCATTACTCCAATGATGAGCTACTTTGGTTTGATTCTTGCCGTAGCGACTCGTTACATGAAGAACTTAGGTATCGGTACGCTGATCGCGACCATGCTACCTTACTCAATCTGCTTCATTGTAGGTTGGAGTGTGCTGTTCTACCTATGGGTATTCGTATTTGGTTTACCAGTAGGCCCTGGCGCAGCAACATACTACACACCGTAGAAAACGGTTACCTCACACAGCTCCATTATAAAAAGCCTGCGAACGTCGCAGGCTTTTTTATCGATTGAGACTGTGTACGCAGGCTTACCTGATTATAGATGTCGGTTTATAGCTGAAAACGCATCAACAAAGGGCGATAAAAGTGCTGAGTGAGCCAGCATAAGCTTTTCCAAATTATGCGTTTGTACCAAGGTAAGTGCGCAATATAAACATAGCTAAATTCAATTTCTGGCCGGGCTTTTCTGTTGCGTTTAAAAGCCGGAGCACCTGAGCTCATATTAAAGCGACGCTGGAATATCATTGCGTGGCGGATGGTATAGGCCGATATTCGACGATACAATGCGAGGCGTTGTGGCTTATTGGTATCGTAGCCAAAAATTGGGCAAGTCATATCATTATCAATTTCTACAATGCCTAACGTAGCCAGCATCTCTTCTTGATAAAACAGTCCCACTAACTGTACTAATTTGTTCTGGCTCGCCTGTTTTAAATATTGGGTTGAAAACTGTATGTTATTGAGGCTGTATTTATCAAGGTAAAGCATGTCATATAACTCTTTGGCACGCTGAAACTCTTCATCAGTGGTCAGTGGCCTAAACTGCCAATCTTTATCATTAAGCAGTTTGAAGTCTTTCGTTAAATCTCGGTTGAAGCTGAACGCTTGCCAATCATCAAGTAAATACACTTGTCGTGTTACCAAGCTTTGCCATTGCTGCTGCTCTAATCGCTGAATAAAGCGTGATTGTTGACGCTGGTTGAGGGAGCGAAGCACCAAGGGAAAGGTGGGATGTTTATCGAGTGCGACGCGACGCAGTTCATCGAGATTTAAGGATTTCCATTGTTCGTTATACATATTGGTGGACAAGCACTGATTGTTGAGCGTTTGGACTTGATCCAATCCAGCCAATGATAAGACTGGCTTAGTCATATTAATAAGTCGCTTACATACCCATCGAACAGCCATATTTTTGACTTTGTGAAGCTCTTCTTCGGCGTAGCCACTAAGCAGTGTCATAGGGGACACGGCATAACAGTTGTTTGGTATTTTTGGTGTTACGGAGTAGGGAATGGCAACGTCATCGATATAGTAGCAACCAAAGCTTGCGGTGCATTCATCAATAGGATTTGACTGCATAAGAATGATAAAGGTTTGATGCCATTCTTGAGAGGAAAGCGTCATGAGTTCAATGCCTCTCCATTCCACTCAATATCAACGGTAGAAGCGTCGCTCCACTTCGTCTTGTTCTGCCTAGCCAACCGGAGTAATTCAAACACACTCTGGATTTGGCTCCCTACCGGCAAGTTATGCTGTTGCATTACATTTACTCCAGACCACCAATCTTGCCAAGTTCGAGCCTTAAATAGGGATAATCCACCTTCCGCGATGAGTGTTATTGGACCTAAATGATGCAATCGCTGCTCGGAAGGACTGGTAAACTCCATATTAGGAAGCCGTTGGTTGCATCGAGACGAGAGTAGGTGCAAACCACTGGTGGCTCTTGGGTTACATTCAATCACGTAGAGTTGATCTTGTGATTTGATGAAGTCAAACGACACTTGCCCACGATAAGTATGACGTTTACCAAAAGCTGCGATAAATCTATCTAGTCGTTCGCACGAGATCGGCTGAAAAGCACTGGCGGCCGAGCCGTTTACACAGTATTTCGGCACATAAGCTTGGTGTGCTTTAAGGTCACCATGTTCAAAAATGGCATAGTTACACACCGGAGTCCCATGGATTTTTTGTTGCTGAACCCAAGGGTAAAGGGGCGATATCGTGGCGGCAGAAATAGACTGAGTCGTCACATCTCTTATGACTTGCCCGCCAAACCGAGAGTAAACGGGCTTTAGAACGGTTCTCTTATTAATTTCAATCTCACTTTTATCAGCGACCAAACGAGTTTTTGGAAGTGTGATTTCTGGCAAACCTTGAAGCTGTTCAAAGACGGTCAACTTGTTGTGCAGGGCATTGAGTAGTCCCACATTGGGCAGAAAAAAATCTACTTCTGGGCATTGTTTGGCAACATGAGCCAAGTAATACACTTCTTCACAAGTGGGTATCACCATATCAATACGCATCTGAGTAATGATTTTTAGGATCTGCTGTTGATAGTTGGGAAACGCAAATCGAGGTGAAGCGGTGGGTATATAAGACTCGATACCTCGCAAAAACGATCCCAGAGGCTTTTTTAGCGAATCGGTGAGAATTACTTCATGCCCATGATGCATACACATGGTTGCCCACTCTAGTGCAACTGGTGCTCGGGCTCCGGTGATTAAGACCCGCATATGTTCACCACACGTCGTTGTTTATTCATTGGCGTCCAAATAGGCGCAGGGCGGTAACTAAATCTGACAGGATCAAGCCGCAATTGGTCAAACAACTTTATCAAGGCTTGGTGTATAACCCGATGGTGGTGAACATCCGCTTCAATTTGAATGGCTTGTGACCCTGTTTGGGTGATTCGGTAATCCACGCGACCTTTGGCAGATAGTGTTATAGCGCGGTAGATGAGATCTGGTAACACCGTCACTGGGACGTGGTTTGCGTTTAGCGTGAGGCGATCACCACATCGTCCGGCAATCGCGCCAAGAGGTTCAAATACGCCATTATCCTGTTTATTCTCAATAATATCGTCGAGCTGATAACGAATAATGGGCTGAGTTTTTCGACGAAAATCGGTGATAATTGGGCTGTAATGAGTACGTTCGGTATTCAGCCAATGTTTTTCGATGTAAACAACATCCTGATTCCAGCGCATTTGTCCATGCTGATCAGTACATGCAAGAAAACCTTCAGTACATTGATAGACTTCATGGAGTTCGCTGTCGAACCGTTGAGAAATAAAGTGACGGTCACTCTCAGTTAGGACTTCTGCACCAGAAATGATCCGCTGTGGTTGAATTGCGGGTTGACCAAATTGACCGCTGAACTGGGCGCAGAGCTGAAGAGCTTGCGCACTACCAACCAAAAGCGTGGGTTGGAACTCATCCAGCTCTTTTATCCATTCTTGGTAAGGTTTGGTTAAATCGGCATAAAAAAATGTTACAGGCCCTTTCGCGACGGATTTATACAGTGGGCTGTTGGCGCGCAAGGCTAGCGCAATTCGGTGTTTTTGCCATAGATTGGGCAACAGGCGAGCCAATATATTGCCAGCCCATAGTTGTGTTTCCTGTTTGTCAGCAAGAAACAACCCGCGCATGCCTGATGTGCCCGAAGAAAGCCCAACAGTAACATCGCCAACTTTCGAAGCGGCGAAGTTGCGTGACTGTTCTGCGTCGAGTGCTTGTTGCATTAGCTGTTCAGCATCTAAGCCTTTCGTATTCAACTCCGAGAGGTTCTCCATCATGGTTTGCTTATTCATGATAGGGAAATCACTGAGTGGTGCACCTTGAAGTGAGCGGTAATACGGTGAATGACGGCATACCCAATCCAAGTGTTGCGTTAAGTGTTGTTGCTGCCATGTTTCGACTTGTTTCCTTGAGCCGAAGGGGCGGTAGCGGGTTCGCCAGAATTCTGAGATAAGCGTTCTCACTTCATCCATCCTTCTTTGATTAGCTGCTGGATAGTTTCCTGACAATGTGAAGGCACGAAGCGAACAAAGTGGTGGGTTTGTTGGTAGCAACTTCTCAACTCGGAGAGGGTGTTTTTATAGGCTTTTGTATCATCGCAAAGCATATTCGCCAGCCAATGTTGATCGATATTTTCACTCAAGCTCTCGATTAACCAGCATGCATCGGCGAGTAAGAACAGCCAACTTTGGTCTCTTTTAACTAGCAAGCCCACTTGGCCAGCTGCATGGCCTGGCAAGCTAACCATATAAATAAATCCATCGTCGAACATGTCTTTACAGAGCAAATTAACACCTTGGCACTGAGGAAGAATTTGGCTGATTGGTACAGAAAAATCACTATGAATGAATAAGTTAGGTTCAAGCTGTGGAGGAAGTAGAGCTTTTAGGTATCCTTTTCTTACGCCTCCAATTCGACCACTTTTAGTAATTGCATCTACCCCTTTTTGTTGGCAATGCAATTGAGAGTGGGAAAACTCAGACACGGCAGCAATGTGATCAGCATGGAAGTGGGAGAGCACTAAGTGTTCAATATCATGAGGTTTGAGACTTTCTTTTGCTAACTGCGCAACAATTCCGTGTTCTTTTTTATAGCGACAAGGTGTTGTCCAAGCATAAAAACGTTCAGGGAAGGGACGAGTCGCGCTAAAAAAATGCTCGTGATATCCCGTGTCAAACAGGATGTTGCCTTGTGTTGGGTGCTGAATTAACGCAACGGCTGCCGGAAATGCTCTAGGCTTGATACCAGAACCTGGTTTGACAACAAAGCCTGGGTGTACGCAGTGTCCAGCCTCAAAGATTTTTATTTTTAGACCAGTTTGCATACTGCTGTATTCCTTCTTGAATTGAAAAAAGCGGTTGGTAATTCAGTGTTTGTTTAGCCTTGCTGATATCCAGAGTTTGATGATAGTTAAACAATCCTGCGCTGTATGAGGTGAGCCTTGGTTCTGGCTGATGTGGTAAGTGCCTCCGTATTTGCTCACTGAGCTTTAATAATGGTGATACCACACCGTATGGTAATGATTGTAACGTTACTTTTAGGTTTAACCCCTCACATAAAGCTTGCAGAACAGTCTCAATTGGCATTGGTTCGTTGTTGGAAATGTTGAACACATCACCATGCTGAAGTCGGTCTGCCTGAGTGCAAGCGAGCATCGCTGCATGGGCAACGTTGTCGACATAGGTCAGATCAACCACAGGATTTCTACCCGATGGCAGAAGCAGAGTGTTGTTTTTTATCGCCTTAAGCACTCTTGGGATAATCGCGCGATCATTGGGTCCAAAAATGCCACGCGGTCTTAAAATGATCGCTTTACTTCGACCTTTTACGGCTTCAATTTCTGATAGATATTTTGTGTGTGCGTAATCATTACACCAGTATGAAGCTATGGCGTCGGTTTCTCTAATATTCCAACGGTCTTGATGGTCAAAGTAGACGCTGGTGGACGAAATATGGATAAAACGCGAGATTTGATGCGTATTAGCCGCATTGACGAGGTTTTTGGTGGCATCTACATTGGCTTGATAAAACGCCTGCCACTTTCCCCATGGGCTTGAGAGAGCGGCACAATGGATGACTGCATCCATACCTTGGCATACCGCATGAACTGCTGAGTGGTCTCTTAAATCGACTATATGGGGGATAACATCGAATTGCTCGGCGAGTTGTTTAGCGATGACTGTATTTCGTGCTATAAAATGCAGTTCATGCTGCTGGTGAAACATTCTCAGAATTGCGCTACCCAACATCCCGCTGCCACCAGTGACCAATATCTTCATAGTTTTAGCACTCCCATCCCTAGTGACAACCCTGCGGCGGTGCCAGCTAATAACACATGTTTTCCTGCGGTTTCTGGCTGATTACGCAGCCAGTGTAAGTTAATTGGGAGTGAGGCGGCGACTTGGTTTCCCAAAGTCGAAAAGTGATTAACGGTTTTCTCTGTTGGTAGCCCGGTGAGTGAAGGCAGTTTTTTTAATCCATGCGCGCTGGCTTGATGAGGAAGAAAATAATCAATATCGCTGAGTGTTACCGGAGAGGCGTCAAACCCTTTTTTTAGAAACGCTGGTAAGGCTTTACGCACATGTTTAAAGAGTGCTTTGCCCTCCATCTCAAACTGGCAACTTTTTAAATAGGCTTGATGCTCGGAGGTATGCGGATTGATATGACTACCTCCGCCCTTAATTTGACAAAATGAATACCCGGTATGATGCGTTTCAAAGTGACTGGTGAGCAATCCATCATCGTTGCGTTCTTCGAGCAAAAATGCGGCGGCACCGTCTGCGAATAGCGTTGCAACTTCTGGTTTGAGCGTAAAATTTCGATTCAGTGTGATGCCAGTGGCGAGTTCGCTGGTGACAATAAGAATCCGACGGTATCGTTTTGCTAAGAATAGACTCTGGGCAAGATCAAGCGCAGAGAGAAAGGATAAACAGGTGCTGTTCAAATCAAAGCTTTCTAGCCATGTTGGAGCGTCTAACGCGGCGAGAACCGCTGAGGCGTCGTAGGGTAGAGACTGGTGGTGTGTGCCGCTAGCGTAGATAAGAAGATCAACGGAGCTTAAGGTATGTGTGTTTCCTAAACACTGCTCTATTGCCTGCACCGCCATGTAAATAGCGGTCTCTTTTGTATTGGCTACATGACGATATTCAACGTCGAATTTATTTCGGCAGGTCCCTGGCGCTAATTTTAGGAAGCGATCCATCTCTCGATCAGACCATTGATTCGTTGGCAGGTAGCTTCCACTGGAAACGATGTTAAAGCCCATTATTCTCTATACACTTATTAAAAACGTCGTTCAAAATAAACCACGTTGCATATTGAAGCTATGGCGAGCGAGATGAAAAATAAACAGAACAAAACAAATGGGAGTAAGAGCACGCTTTGGGTGCAATGCTGAGAATGAATTTTCAGGAATGAGCCAGGCTTTGATTTGCTGGCTCAATATGAATAGAGTGAGGGTTACTTCTTAAATTTCGCCAAAATACGATCCAAATGGTTTGCAAATTCGCGTCGATCGGTTTGAGAAAGCGCGGCGGGCCCACCTGTCTGAATTCCGCTTGAACGCATGGTTTCCATAAAGTCGCGGATATTTAGGCGAGCTTTGATGGTGTCTTTTGTATAGAGCTCGCCACGAGAACTGAGGGCTTGAGCGCCTTTAGAGATAACCTCATCTGCAAGCGGAATATCTGACGTGATCACCAAATCGTTGGCTTCCACACGCTTGACGATTTCGTTGTCTGCGATGTCAAATCCCGCAGGGACTTGCAGCGAGTGGATGTTGTCTCTTTTCGGCACAGGGACAACGTGGTTAGCGACAAACGTACATTCAATCCCCGTACGCTCGGCGGCACGCACAATGGTTTCGCGAATAACTTTCGGACACGCGTCTGCATCTACCCATAACTTCATGATGGTTTCTCACTGAGTTTCGCTTCTAACTCTTCAATACGAATGGCTAGCATTTTTACGGTGCGCTCTAGGGCTTCAAGACGATCATTATCGGTGTGGTGTTGTGCTGCGATTTCAACCTTGGGTACGCGTTGAGCACTCTTCCAACTTTTTATTGCGGTGATTAATGCTGGCATTGGAACTGGCGTTTTCAAGCGTGCTTTCACTAACGCTACGGTTGGCTCTTTTCCTTGTTGTTGCAACTGTTCCATTGCCGCTTCTAATTCTTTAGTAACGTCTTGAGTTAACATTTTTAATCCTTAACAACGATATATCTATCATCATACGTTGAGTGCGCTAATTTGGCGAATGGCATTTTGGAGAGTGTAGTGTGAGAGATCTCTTACATAGGTTGTGAGAGAAAACGATTTCGTAAGCGGAAAAAGAGAAGCTGAAGAGCTTAAGTTTCTGATAAATAATGATTTAACAACTTATTAACCAATGTGAGAGCCAAATATTTATCTTAGATAGATTGTCTATTTTTGGAAAAGGCGTAAATTGAGAGTTGTCAGCAGGAAGCAGACATGGAACAGGAAAGCACCAAGGATTTGGTTATCGTCAGGAAGACGATTTGGTTGGTCAGGATGATTAATCAAGCATGGAGCGTAGGACATTGTAAGGATACGATCATCAATAGGATGTTGATGACTAAGGATAGACAATGGACCCCTCTAGGATTGAGGTTACGGACAGCATCAGGAAGATGCAAGGGACACCGCTCAAGGAACAAGTGACGTGTGCTAACGAGGAATGTTAGCAGTCAGGATGATAAGGACACCGCTAGGACGGCGACGTAAGGAATAAGCTGACGGAATCAGCCACTATTATGGATGATGCATGGAGCACTTTTAGTAGCCGGACTGCTGCGAGTAAGACCATGACCCCGATACTTATGTGTCGGGGTCTTTCTTATATAAAAACGATATCCAGTGTTCTCATTGAATTAAGCATCTCGATGTTACTTGGGGATATCAATATCACAAAATATATAAATTCCTAATAACACTTAATAAAAAACAACTCAGATCAATATCCTTTCCAACCAGTTGGTTTAACTTTCGGCTTCTCTACAAGGTGTTATGCCCGCAATCATTGAGCATGTTCAGCTCATCGAGTTTGTGATCTGCGGATAGATTAAGTTTGTTGTAATCAAGGAACAGATGTGGCCATAGTAACCAGAAGAATGCTTCTTCTACCCTACAATGAGTCGTTGCAACTAGAATTCGTCATGCTGAATTGCTGTGCGAAAAACCGTGCTGAATTGAATGGTCCGTATACAGTTGCGTCTGCCAAACAGATGTTTGAGAAAATACTGGATGATGAGAACATTTATAGTATGGCAGTGCTAGAGAGCACCAGTCGTGACTATATGGGGCACGTGTTCATTGCTAATCTCGATTCCGAACCTGAATTAGGGTTTATTTTTGATAAATCATATTGGGGTAAAGGGTTAGCAACAGAAGCACTAAAAGCATTTTTCCCCAAAGCGTGCCGTGAATTGGGCTTGAATAAGGTGAAAGCTAACGTGAATAGCAATCATCAAGCTTCTATGGCAGTACTGAAAAAGCTGGGATTTGTTGAAACAAAAGAAAGTAAGGATATATATGGTCCTTACTTTGAAATGGAATTTACAAGCGATGCGGTGGTAGGTGAAAGTTCTGCGGCCTGAAACCGACCATGGTTAACTCTCCTTGGTAGCAATCGTCACCAAGAGATGAAAACTCAAATTGATACACCGTATGCCAACGCCAGACTCCGTCTGGCGTTTTTAGTTTATGGGCACCAAAGGCGATGCTGATTAATTGGAGATCCAATTGCTCACATTTACGCGTGATGGCCGCTTTTGCGAGTTCGGCTTGGCGACGCTGTTGCCAAAACAGGTAACAGAAAAAGCAGAGCCCTAAAATTGCTAAAAGATCACCAATCATTCCTGAACCTTTCTTAGCTTTTTGTTGTTTGTTGTAAGCTTACTAGCGCATTTGCTAGTTCCTCTGATGGATTTGAATGCAGTAAAGGCAATAACACCATCCTTAACTCTGGCAGCATCACTAAATCGGCAAATAACTGATTAAATAGGGCTTGATTACCGGTTTGAGCTAAACGCAGCAAAAACTGTTCTGCTACCTTTTCATTGGCGAGTAAGTGCCAAGCGCGACCCGCCACACCAATCAATACCTCCTGATGGCTTAAACGAGGGCTATGCAATATCGCATCTAATACTGGAGAGGCGACTTCTGTTGGTGCACCAGCAAGGGCTCGGATAAGTGCTGAAAGTAGGAAGAGATCAGGTTCGCTACTTGCGATTTCTTGCTGTGCCTTTTCCGCGATACGTTCTGCTAAACGCTCTTGAAGCTCTACGTGCTCAAGCGCACCTAATAGGGCATAAAGTGGCTCATTTGGTAGGTGGTTCAACGCTTTGCGTATCATTACCCCGTTTTGCTCTTTGTCCAGGCGAGCGGCTATGTCTGTGATACCTTGCAGACCTACAGTTTGCCAATTATCCCAGCCTAAACCTCCAGAGAAGTAATGCTGGGTATGCTCGTAATATTGGCTGGTAGGAAGATTGAGGTTTGCGCGGACCTGGCTATGAAACACGGCCATTTTATCTTCGGAAGGTTTGAAAGTGTATGGGTTGTTAGACAGCTTTTGTTGTTGCTCTTCAGTGATATCATCATTGAGGCGTGTTCCCATAGCCTCCACGACGTATTTAATGAAATTGCCGATATCCGCTTGCTTTAACAAACCGCGCTCGTCCAATTCAAACTTTAGAAACCAAATCCAAGGTTGCTTTTGTTCATTCCAATAAGCGATGGCAAGGTGTGCTTTACGCTGCATTGGAAATGGGTAAGGTGCTTGACCTTTTTCTACATCGGTAAACTCTTTCTTAGCGATGGTTTTGATACGGCGACCAAGATCGAAGATTTGATAATCACAGTGGCTGTTGTTCAACAGTTGAGTGAGGGTTTGAATGTTTTCCATTAAATACGACGTCCTAACGTTCTTTTCACAAGAAATGGTATCATTCTCGGCTAATTCAAGGTTCGAGATAGAATTAATGGTAACAAATACTCAATTGGTCGACTTACTTCACCAACTTGAAGCGCAGCTTAGAGAGCATAACTTATGGCAATATACTATGCCTTCAGAGCAAGCCTTACAAAGTACAGAGCCATTTGCGATTGATACATTGCACCCTCATGAGTGGTTGCAGTGGATCTTTATAGCCAGAATGCACTCACTAGTGAAAAATAACCAACCATTGCCAAGAGGATTTTCTCTCGAGCCCTATTTTTCAGAAGCGTGGAAGCAGGAACCGCAGTTCGCCGAGCTGCTTGTTACAATCCGAACCATTGACGAACTGTGTAAGTAAACGAATGCTAGAACAAGAACTAACGCGATCTTCAGAACCAGTTGAGCTGGAGATCGTTTATCAGGATGAATATTTTGTAGCGGTCAATAAGCCTGCAGGCATGTTAGTGCATCGCAGTTGGTTAGATAAACACGAAACTCAGTTTGTCATGCAAACTTTGCGCGACCAAATTGGTCAGCATGTGTTCCCATTGCATCGTCTGGATCGTCCAACATCTGGTGTGCTTGTGTTTGCGTTGTCGAGTGAAGTCGCATCACAAGTCATGCCGATGTTTGCTGAACATAAAATGGAAAAGACATACCACGCAATAGTACGCGGTTGGATTGAGGAAGAGGGCGTATTGGATTACGCGCTCAAAGTCGAGTTAGACAAGATTGCTGATAAGTTCGCTTCACAAGAAAAAGAAGCGCAAGAAGCGGTGACGGAATATAAGCCGCTGGCTAAAGTGGAGGTTCCCTATTCGACGGGTAAATTTCCTACAACGCGTTATTGCTTAGTTGAGATGAAACCTAAAACGGGGCGTAAGCACCAACTTCGTCGTCATATGGCACATCTACGCCATCCGATCGTGGGTGATACAACGCACGGGGATGGAAAGCACAACAAGCTGTATCGCACAGAGTTTGAATCTCATCGTCTGCTACTGCATGCTTCAGAGTTACGGTTCGTCCATCCATTTACCGATCAAGAGATTGTTATGACGGCCAATCTTGATGAAACTTGGCAGCAATTGTTTACTCGATTTGAGTGGGATGAATCGATGATTAACCGATAATCGGTGCAGTTAGATCTAGATAATGATTGGGTATGACCCGTCCTGATATGGGTTGACACTTTTTAACTAAAACGCTCGATGTACTTCATCGGGCGTTTTGTATTTTAA
>NZ_JAWOTL010000032.1:0-25154 GCF_033338835.1 Vibrio sp. Vb0888 | reverse complement strand
TTTAAAATACAAAACGCCCGATGAAGTACATCGAGCGTTTTAGTTAAAAAGTGTCAACCCATATCAGGACGGGTCATAGAATTTTGTGCTCTAAATTTTACCGATAGGGCGCTTAATCTTTGCGTTGTAAAATCTCATTCCAAGGTAAATCCGCATCACCAAGAACAATAAAGTTCGGGTTTTCTAGTGTTTCCCGCTCGTTATATGACAGCGGTTCTAATTGCGTGCTGAGAATACGTCCGCCAGCTTCTTCAACAATGCATTGTGTCGCAGCGGTGTCCCACTCACCTGTTGGACCTAGTCGGAGATAGCAATCTACCGCCCCTTCCGCGACGAGGCATGCTTTCAATGCTGCAGAACCGAGCGGTATTAAGTCGTAATTCCAGGCGCTACTCATACGGTTAGTAATACGATTGATGTCTTGGCGACGACTAATAGCAATTGCGATGCTTTGCTCTGGCTGTTCGTGTTTGTGTGTATGGATTTTGACGCTGTCCGACATGTCGGGAATTTTCCAGGCGCCTTTGCCATTATAAGCGTAGTAAGTCACGCCAGATACAGGGCCGTAAACGACGCCCATGGTTGGTCGATTGTTGTCGACCAACGCAATAATAGTGGCAAAGTCACCACTGCGAGCGATGAATTCTTGAGTACCATCAAGAGGGTCGACTAACCAATAACGTTCCCACTGAGCGCGTTGCTCTAAGCTTATGTCTGCGTCTTCTTCTGACAACACGGGAATGTCAGGCGTCAGATCACTCAAGCGTTCAGTGATGAACTTGTGAGCTGCAATATCCGCACTTGTTACGGGAGTTTCGTCACTTTTGGTGTAGGCCTCGTATTGCTTCTTTTCATATATTTCGAGGATCATTTGCCCAGCACTGCGGGCAATCTCGATGACTTGAGGAAGTAGGTGAGATAGATCTTTTGTCATTGGCATAAGTGATAGTCCTTACTCACAGTGTTATTCGGTTCTAATGACCGTTATTGGTTATGCTTGTGAGTGGTGTTTGGTAAGTGTTTCAGTGCCAACATTAGCGCTGTGATGCTTCGTGCTTCACAGAAATCCATGTGAGTTAATAACTCTTCGGCTTGCGCAAGTGGCCAACGCACAATTTCCAGTGGTTCAGGCTCATCGCCTTCTTGCTTCTCTGGATAAAGCGCCTGTCCTAAAAATAGAGTCATTTTGCTCGAAAAGTAAGATGGCGCGAGGATAACTTGTTTCAACGGGGTTAACTGATTACAGCCAAAGCCGATTTCTTCTTTTAACTCACGATCCGCAGCTTGGTGTGGTGTTTCTCCTGGGTCAATCAGCCCTTTTGGGAAACCTAGCTCGTAACGTTCAGTTCCAGCGGCGTATTCACGCACCAGTAATAAATCGCCTTGTTCTGTTACAGGGACTACCATTACAGCATCTCGTCCACTTGGCTTCATACGCTCATAAGTACGATGCTCACCATTGGAAAAACGAAGGTCGAGCGCTTCCACAGCAAACAGTTTGGATTTTGCAACCGTCTGGCATGAGAGTATCTCTGGTGGGGTTCGTTTCGGCATGACGCTGGCTCCTTGGTGTCGTTGGCGTTTACGAGATGCGTAAGATTCTTAATATATGAGAACTCCGCCTGAGTTTCTAGCGGATTTTACGAGTCGAGCTAAGCATCTCAGCATCACCTCAGTATCGATACAAAAATGGGAGACCGAAGCCTCCCATTTTCTGACAGTGTTTACTCTTAGTAGTAAGAGTGATCACCACGGTCATGTTCTGTAGCATCACGAACTGCGGTTAGTTCACCAATGAACTGGTTTAGCAGCTCTTTCTCGATGCCTTCTTTTAGTGTTACGTCAACCATAGAACAGCCATTACAACCGCCACCAAATGCAACAATCGCAACACCGTCTTCAGTGATCTCAACCAAGTTTACGTGACCACCGTGGCCAGCAAGTTGTGGGTTCACTTGAGTTTGGATAACGTACTCAACGCGCTCAACCAGTGGTGCGTCGTCCGCAACTTTACGCATTTTAGCGTTAGGTGCTTTTAGCGTTAACTGAGAGCCCATTTTATCGGTAACAAAATCGATTTCAGCGTCTTCAAGGAATGGCAGGCTTAGCTCATCAACGTAAGCTGAAAAACCGCTGTAAGAGAGTTCAGTGTCGGTCGATTCTACTGCTTCTGGTGGACAGTAAGACACGCCACACTCAGCGTTTTGTGTACCTGGGTTCACAACGAAAATACGAATGTTAGTGCCTTCAGGTTGTTGACCTAAAAGGTTAGCGAAATGCGTTTGCGCAGTTTCTGTAATAGTAATATTTGACACGACGAATACCCGAGTAAATTTGTAGGTTACTGCTGCTATTCTACTCTTGTTGACGTATGGGTCTAGTCTTTTTGATGCTAAGGCATGGCGAAGCGATCTAGAGAGAACGAGGAGCAGGTGTTCTGCAGATGCAGTAAATATCGATGCTTTCTACGCCAACTTCAAGTAGTAAATGACATAATTGTCGGACGGTACTGCCTGTGGTGACTACATCATCGACGATGGCAACATGGGAAGAGTGAGGTTGCTTATTGAGAATAAACGCGCCTTTTAAGTTTTGTTCACGGCTTGTTTTGGTATTACCACGCTGTGATTGGGCGAGCTTTACTCGACGAAAGACCTTCGCATCAAAATTAGTCTGCAATTGCTTGGCGAGGTGTCGGGCTAAAACATCACTTTGATTAAAACCCCGGCGCAGGTAACGCTGCCAGTGCAATGGCACACTGGTAATGATTGGAGCTGGCGTGGTGATGCGCTGTGCCAGTTGCTCGGTTAATGCTTTTACATGCCAAGACTCTCCGTGATCTTTAAAGCGTTGTACTTCCCGTGAAAGGGGAAAGTCGTAATCGCCTAACGTGTATAGCCTTTGCCATGGCGGTGGCTCTGAAAGACATTCACCACAAATACTATCCGTACTCATTTCTTCTTTCTGTAATGATAAACCGCAGCGTTGACATCGTTTTACCGGAGTTAGGTATTTTAAACAGTGCTCGCACCAGCGCAGAGTATTTGTGTGGCTTGGTGTTTGAATAGGGAGCCGACACAGGCCGCATTGACTGCTCAATACACGATGCATGATGTTTTGCCAGTGATGAGATAACATAGCGTTTATTCATGGTGATATTTTACTCAGCCTAACGCTTGGCTGAAGCCGTAGGGAATAAAATAAGTGGGAGAGATTGAGAGCATGAGCACGAAATTACACTGGCAGTCATTTGGTCAGGGACCAGATTTGGTGTTACTTCATGGGTGGGGCATGAATGGTGCGGTATGGCAGCAGACAGTCGAGTCTCTTCAACCTTATTTCCGAGTTCATGTGGTTGACCTTCCGGGGTACGGACATAGCGCCGAATCTCATGCTGAAGATTTAGACCATATTGCTAACTTGGTGGTGCAAGGTGCGCCAGAGAAAGCGATTTGGCTTGGTTGGTCCCTCGGAGGTTTAGTGGCGACGCATGTGGCATTAAATATGCCCGAGCGCGTGGCTAAGTTGATTACGGTTGCCAGCTCACCAAAATTTGCCGCAGAAAAACCGTGGCGTGGCATTCAACCGAATGTACTGAGTGCGTTCACCTCTCAGTTGCTAGAAGATTTCTCACTGACCATTGAGCGCTTTATGGCGTTGCAAGCGATGGGCAGCCCATCAGCGCGTAAAGACGTTAAACAGCTCAAGCAAGCGGTACTATCGCGCCCTCAGCCAAACCCTGAATCGCTGTTGGTTGGGCTAAACATCCTTGCTGATGTGGATCTGCGCGATGCGTTGACGTCTCTTTCTGTTCCAATGTTGCGTCTTTATGGCCGTTTAGATGGGTTGGTGCCAATTAAAGTAGCTAACGATTTAAGTGAACAGTTGCCTCATACCCAGCAGTTTGTTTTTAATCAGTCCTCTCATGCGCCTTTTATCACCGAACATGACGAATTTTGTGTTCAAATCCGAGAGTTTGCTCACGATTGAGCAAGTACGAGCGGAAATACCTCAAGTTGTTTAAAAAGTGGTCGATATAAAGGCTGGTGAGGTTTTATTAGCCAATAAAGCTAAGCCATATTGACGAGTTGGGCGACTCTGAGGAGGGTTCGCAATGATTGTGTCACCGACCAACGTAAGTGTGCCACTGATCGCCCCATCCGTGAATGTGCAGACGGAACAAGCAGCTCGCGACAATAAAGTCCGAGAGCCTGTAACGCCAACGGTCGCATTGGCCAAAACCAATGCAGAGCGAAAAGTAAAAGGTGACGACAAGCGCCGACGTCAGTCTTCTTGGGATCCTTCAGAGCATCCTGATTATGATATGGAAACGGAAGTCGACACGCGTTATCAAGAAGAGCCGGAAGATACACTAGAACGGCTTTTTAGTTTGCTTGCGCTCAAATCGTATAGTGAAGACCAGGGGAAAGGCTACGCGATCCGCTTTCGCTTACCAAAGCGCATTTTGGATGCTGCGATCAATGAAGGATTAATGGAAAAGCGCAGGAAGGTGATCAAGTTTCATTATGGTCATGCAGTCGCTCCCCATACCCCGTCAGAAGTGATAGCAGTATTATGACGACTCAATATCCTACTCAAACAAAAACGCTCCAAGCAGGTTGACTGATTGGAGCGTTTTCTTTTTAGTTATGAAAGCTCGTTAGCGGTGAAGCCTAGGTAAGGTTACTTTTTCGCTTTAGCAAACGCCGCCGCAAATGCACCGCCCATCGCGCTGTTCGATGACGAATCATCACGGCGAGGCTGACGACGCTGCGGTTGGTCATTACGACGTGGCGCTGCTGATGAGCGTTGGCTGCGGTTGTCTTGACCCGGTTCGTCGTTCATACGCATCGATAGACCAATGCGCTTACGCTGCACGTCCACTTCCATCACTTTCACTTTGACGATGTCGCCTGCTTTCACCACTTCACGTGGGTCAGACACATAACGATCTGTCAGTGCAGAAATATGCACAAGACCATCTTGGTGAACGCCGATATCAACGAAGGCACCGAAGTTGGCTACGTTAGACACCACGCCCTCTAGAATCATGCCCGGTTCCAAGTCAGATACCGAGTTTACACCTTCTGCAAAGGTCGCCGTTTTGAATTCTGGACGTGGGTCACGACCCGGCTTGTCTAACTCTTTGATGATGTCTGTAATGGTTGGAACGCCGAAGTTATCGTCGGTGTAATCGACCGCATGCAGACCTTTAAGGAAGCTTGAATCACCAATCAGTGCTTTGATATCTTTGTTGTTCTTCTCAGAAATCGCTTTGACCACTGGGTACGCTTCTGGGTGAACCGCAGACGCATCAAGTGGGTTCTTACCATCCATAATACGCAGGAAGCCCGCACACTGCTCGAACGCCTTAGGACCTAAACGAGGTACTTTCTTCAAGGTTGTACGTGCTTCGAAGCGGCCGTTCTCATCGCGGAAGTCGACAATGTTCTGCGCGATGGTGCTTGATAAGCCTGCTACGCGCGTCAGTAGCGCCGCAGAAGCAGTGTTCACATCAACACCAACCGCGTTTACACAGTCTTCCACAATCGCATCTAGGCGTTTTGCCAACATAGATTGGCTTACATCGTGCTGGTATTGACCCACACCAATAGATTTCGGATCAATTTTCACGAGTTCAGCCAATGGATCTTGCAAACGACGTGCAATCGACACTGCACCACGCAGTGATACGTCCATATTCGGGAACTCTTTTGCTGCAAGCTCAGACGCTGAGTAAACCGAAGCCCCTGCTTCACTTACGATGATCTTCTGAACTTTCAGGTTGCCACGTTTGATGACGTCTGCGACAAAGCTGTCGGTTTCACGTGAAGCCGTACCGTTACCAATCGCAATCAAATCCACGTTGTACTTACGCACCAACTGCTCAACGATTTGTGCTGACTTGTCGTATTGTTTTTGTGGTGGGTGAGGGTAGATGGTTTCGGTTGCAAGCACTTTACCTGTTGAGTCGACAACCGCGATTTTTGAACCTGTACGCAGACCCGGATCTAGACCAAGTGTTGCACGAGGGCCAGCCGGTGCTGCCATCAACAAGTCTTTTAGGTTAGTGGCGAATACTTCAATCGCTTCGATTTCAGCGCGCTCTTTCATTGCGCCCATTAGCTCGGTTTCCATGTGCATCGATACTTTGATGCGCCATGCCCAGCTGATCACTTGCTTACGCCAGGTATCCGCCGGTGCGCTGCTTAGCGTCACGCCATAATGGTCTGCGATAATCGTTTCGCAGTAAGACTGACGAGCGCCTTCTTCCTGTTCTGGATCAGCATTCATTGCCAATGTCAGGAAGCCTTCGTTACGGCCACGCAACATCGCCAGTGCGCGGTGCGATGGCACTTTGCTTAGGGGCTCGTTGTGGTTGAAGTAATCTTTAAACTTCTCGCCTTCTTGCTCTTTGCCTTCAACGACTCGTGAGACCAGTTCCGCATTGCGATTTAAGTGGTTGCGAATTTTTTCCAGTAAGTTTGCGTCTTCTGCGATGCGCTCCATGATGATCGCGCGAGCGCCATCCAATGCAGCTTTGGTGTCTGCGATGCCTTTGTCTGCATCAAGGTATTTGCTTGCTTCGCTTTCTGGCTCGGTTTGTGGATGATTCCAAAGCTGATCTGCGAGCGGCTCAAGACCAGCCTCAATCGCGATCTGACCTTTCGTACGACGCTTGGGTTTGTAAGGTAGGTATAAGTCTTCAAGACGAGTTTTGCTGTCTGCCTGCGCGATCTCTTGTTCTAGCTCTGGCGTCAGTTTGCCTTGCTCTTGGATTGATTTGAGGATGGTTTGGCGGCGATCATCCATTTCACGAAGGTAAGACAGACGGCTGTCCAAAGTACGCAGCTGGGTATCATCAAGGCCCCCCGTCACCTCTTTGCGGTAACGTGCAATAAAAGGGACAGTGTTGCCATCATCAATTAGGGTGACAGCGGCGTTGACTTGCTCTGGGCGAACATTCAGTTCTTGAGCAATCATGCGACAGATAGCTTGGCTCATCCGTGTTTTCTCTTTTAATTCAGTTTTGGTTGTATAGAACATTGGGGTCGTTCGAAGAATTTGCAATGTTTTAAATTAACGAGGCAAAAATTTACCGGGCGCTGGTGGACATCAGTCAGATTTATGTCAAAACTGTAATTAAATTGAGAACTTATATCCGCAGTTATCGACTAACCTAATTCCACGGTTGTTGATATCACTAAATGTACCTCGGCTTATACGGATAATCATGATGAAAAAAATGTCTTTGGCGTTAGCGCTTACGAGTGCCTTACTTGTCGCCCCGCTTAGTTGGGCGCAGTCTATCTCAGGAACCACACAAGCTCCCGTTTATCAGCTCGATAACAAATTGGTACTAGGGCGTGTGGAGAGCGTCTACTACAGTGACATTCCGGAACTAAAAGCGGTGCCATTTATTGGCAAGATTGATACTGGTGCAGATACGACATCGATGCATGCGGAGAATATCCATGTCAGTAGTTCACACCCAGATTACCAAGATTTGAAAGATAACGAGTTACTTTGGGCGATTGTCGATGACTTAGGTGGTACGAAGGCAAAGTGGGACGCCGACAGCTTTAAGCCATATCAAGTAAAGGTTAGCTTTACGGTTCCTCACCCTTATACAGGGAAGGAAATACAGATTACCGATGATCTGGAAAGAGTGAGCGCGATTCGCAGTCGAACAAGCAAAAAGCCCATCCTACGCCCGACAATAAAAATGCCGATGACAATCGCTGGTCACACCGTTGATACGGAAGTGAACCTGACCAAGCGTACGCAATTCTCTTCTCCTATCTTGATTGGTAAAACCTATCTCGATGATAACGCATGGGTCTTCGCTGGTTACGATTACCTTCAAGAACAGCCACGCGCAAAAATGATTGGCAAAAAAGAGACGGTTGAAGTCGAAGGTGTGCCATATAAGATCAGCATCTCAACTTCTAGCCGTTATACCAACGTCCATGCACTGGACATCAAGGTAGACAAAAAGCATAACGAAGTCTCTTTTATGTTAGAGGGCGAGAATGGCAAGCGTCATCCAATGACATTACCCTTGGTACGAATGCTGAAAACGACCAAAAGCGAGCGCCCTTTAGTCTATTTACCCGTCAAAGTCGGCGAAAATGAAACTCAACGTTGGTTGGTGTATCTGCGTGATCGCAGTAAGTTCAGTTCGCAAATTCGCTTAGGTCGGGACGTCGCGAGTCAGCACTTTGTTATTGATACGGACAGAGAAAATCTACTGGGTGGCGTAGAAAAAACGTTCAAAAGCGCACTCAAATCAAAACCTCTTGTCGTTTCACCAGAAGAACAGGTCACCATTGATGGTTATACCGTCCCTGCTTACCCCACTTTTACTGTGAAAACGCCATTACTGCGTGTAAATGGGTTTGAAGTAACAGAAAAAGGTAAGGATGAATCCGTCACGTTTTATTTAATGAACGATGAGGGGAAAGAAGAAAAAATCACCAAACCAGTGTTGAAAAAGCTCAAGGTTGGCAGCGCGGTTCGCCCTGTTGTCGAAGGAGACTTTCTTCTCGGTAGAAAAGACACATCAATGAAGTTTGCGCTCGATGTGCTTGATGAGGGTGACACTCAACCCTTTTTCGTCTTTGGTCATGACATAGCCAAGGGTGGTGTGTTGCTGAACACTCGCGCAGACCATCTACTAGATGCAAGGCCACTTTTCAAAGCTGGCCATATCGAAGTGGCTGAAGTTGAGGGGATGTCTTTCCCTGTGAAGTTAGACACGGGTGCAGATGTAAGCTCAATCAATGCTAAGAACATCAAGCAGTTTAAGAAAGACGGCAAAGACATGGTGAGCTTTACCTATGAGAACGATCTTGGCATGAAACAGGCGTTTACCAAGCCTGTTGTTGATGTCATGCGTATTAAAGCTAAGAAAGGCGAGAAAGCGAACGTACGCCCTGTGGTTGAAATGCATGTTAAGCTTGGCGAATTAGAGAAGAAGATCCGAGTCAACTTACAGGACCGAGGTCGCTTCCATTACAGCATGATTTTAGGTAAAAACTTTCTAAAACATGGCGCGGTTGTTTCGAGTGATACGAATTACATCGTGACGCAAAAACCGGATTACGAAAAGTAACACTCTGGCCGCCTTATCACCTTGATACCCAAAGCCTGAACAACATTGGATCTTTGGGTATATCATCTCCTTAATGCTGCCAAAGAGCAGCATTTTTTAGTTGAGATAGGAGTTAATTTGAAAACTAAGCTGATTACACGAGAAGGTTACAACAAACTCAAACAAGAGCATGATTACCTTTGGAATGAAAAGCGCCCGGAAATCACCAAGATCGTCACTTGGGCGGCGAGCCTAGGCGATCGCTCAGAAAATGCGGATTACACCTTCAATAAACGTTTACTCCGTCAGATCGACCGTCGTGTCCGCTTCCTTCGTAAATTCCTGCCAGAAGTCACGATCGTTGACTATTCTCCGCAACAAGAAGGCAAAGTCTTTTTTGGTGCATGGGTGGAAATAGAAAATGAGGCAGGAGAAGTGAAAAAGTTTCGTATTGTCGGGCCTGAAGAGATTTATGGCGATGCGAAAGACTACATCTCTATCGATTCACCTATGGCGCGAGCGATGTTGAAAAAACAAGTGGATGAAGAGTTCACGGTACGCACCCCAGAAGGTGAAAAAGAGTGGTTCATCAACTCAATTGAATATACTCAACCGGCCTCGGAAGACTGAGGCTTTATCACCGATTCAAGTCTCATGAAGTTCACTAGGAGTGACTTGGGTCTCAATGTCAGAATATTTGGTATAAAGGCATGGTGCCTTTCTCGGAGAAGTAAAATGAACAAAGCAGTCATGTGTAGTGCTGCACTAACAATAGGTTTCTCACTTTCAGTTTTTGCTCAAGATGAAGTGAAAGGCTGTGACGCTAAAGAGTTAGCGGTAGAGCAGCAGCTTGAGTATGCAAAAGCGCAAGGTAATGAGCATCGCATTAAAGGCTTGGAGCAAGCACTTTCCGCTATCCAGAATGAATGCTCGGAAGGTGAGTTGCGCCAAGAGCTGCAAACAGAAGTGGAAGAAAAGACTAAAGAAGTTGAGGAGCGAGAGGAAGAATTAGTCGAAGCTCAGCATTCAGGGAAAGCAGACAAAATTGAGAAAAAACGTCACAAGCTGGCTGAGGCACAGCAAGAGCTGCTTGAGGCCAAACGTGAACTGGAATGGAATTATGGTCAATAGTAGGTGCTGAAAATACCTGCTAGAGAGAGAATAAAGCGCTTAAGATAAAAAGAGTAACAATTTGCTTGAGCACGTTAGGAAAAACAGTGATACATTTTCGACAATAGACGCTTCTGAAAGGATGTTTCAATGCAAGAAAATCATAAAATTTTAGTGGTTGATGACGATGCTCGTTTACGTGCTCTATTGGAGCGTTACCTTTCTGAGCAAGGTTTTCAGGTACGAAGTGTCGCCAATGGCGAACAGATGGATCGCCTACTAACGCGCGAAAACTTTCACTTAATGGTGCTGGACCTAATGTTGCCAGGTGAAGACGGTTTGTCAATTTGTCGTCGTCTACGCCACGCGAACAATATGTTGCCAATCTTAATGCTCACCGCGAAAGGTGATGAAGTGGACCGCATCGTAGGTCTTGAGGTAGGGGCGGATGATTATTTGCCAAAACCGTTTAACCCACGCGAATTATTGGCTCGCATCAAGGCCGTATTACGCCGCCAAACCGTAGAGTTGCCGGGTGCACCAAGCACGGAAGAAAAAGTGGTGGAGTTCGGGGAGTTCCGACTCAATCTAGGCACTCGCGAGATGTTCCGCGGTGACGAGGCAATGCCACTCACCTCTGGAGAGTTTGCTGTTCTAAAGGCGCTCGTGATGAATGCACGTGAGCCAATGTCACGAGATAAATTGATGAACATGGCGCGTGGCCGTGAATATTCTGCAATGGAACGCTCTATTGACGTACAAATCTCACGCTTACGTCGCATGTTAGAAGACGATCCGAGCAAGCCGCGCTACATTCAAACCGTGTGGGGCCTAGGTTATGTTTTCGTCCCAGACGGCAAAGAGGTGTAACCTCTTCACTCCATAGCCAGCACTTGGCTATAGCAACTTCAGCCTTCATTACCTTCCCTTTGAAGGCTGAAATTTCGCGATTAGGACCACTAGGAACGTTCCATGCGCATCCGAAGTTCACTGACACAATCTATTCTGCTGTTCATCTCTTTGCTTCTCGCGAGCCAAGTTTTCTCTTATTACGCCGTTTTTAACTACGCGTTGATGCCGAGTTTGCAGCAGTTCAATAAAATTCTCGCCCATGAGCTCAATTTAGTGCTTGATGATGAAGGACCTTTAAAGTCTGATGCACCGTTAAGACGTCAATTATTAGAAAGACTAGGGGTGACGGTTCATAGTCTCGATAGCGATAAGGCGATTGAATTTCATCACGCAATGTCGATTGATTTGATGTCTGAAGAAATGAGCCAAGAGCTGGGTTCGCCTACAGAAGTGCGCTTATTGCTTGGCGATGAAAGTTACATTTTGTGGATGCACATCGAAAAGTTGCCGAACTCCATCATTCGTATTCCGTTATCTGAGCTGCAAGAAGAAGATTTTGCACCGCTGTTTCGTAACAGTTTGATTATGGCGCTGCTGATCATTGCAGGTGGTTGGTTGTTTATTCGTTTGCAAAACCGTCCACTTTTGGCTTTAGAGAGAGCCGCGAAAGACGTCGGTCGAGGTGAGATCCGGCCCCCCTTAGCAGAGAAAGGCGCATCGGAGATTCGCTCTGTAACTCGAGCCTTTAATCAAATGTCGAAAGGTATTCAAGAGCTAGAAGAAGACCGAGCCTTATTAATGGCGGGGATTAGCCATGACTTACGAACGCCTCTGACGCGTATTCGCCTAGCGACAGAAATGATGTCTCCTGAGGACAGCTATCTTGCGGAGGGGATCATTAGCGATACGGAAGAATGTAATGAGATCATCAGTCAGTTTATGGATTATCTCAAACCGGTGAACCAAGAATCGTTTGAAGCGGTTGATATCAGTACGATTGCCAGTGACGTCGCCAGTTCTGAAGGTGGTTATGAGGTTGAAATTGAAACAGATCTTAATCTTAACTTGCCGCCAGCCAAAGGAAGCGCGATTGCGATTAAGCGGGCGATCAGTAACTTAGTTGTGAATGCGCTACGTTATGGTAATGGCTGGGTCAAAATCAGCACTGGTGTGACAGCAGATAAGCAGCTAGTGTGGATTTCAGTAGAGGACAACGGACCGGGTATCGAGCATTCTCAAATCGCGAGGTTATTTGAACCCTTTACGCGTGGTGACACCGCTCGCGGTAGTGAAGGCACTGGGCTAGGGTTGGCGATTGTGAAGCGTATAATCAGCCAACATTCAGGTTCTGTGGTGATGCGTAATCGCAGTGAAGGCGGTTTAATCGCTCAAATCAGCTTTCCTACCAAGTAAGTCGATGGCCTGCACCCTTTAAACAAAAAGCCCAACCTAAATAGGTTGGGCTTTTCTTATTCTCAATAATCTTAAGACTCTTTCACTTCCTGAGGAAGTTCATCTTCGTCTTCCAGTTTCTCTGGCAGAAGTAGATTTAAAATGATCGCTGTGATGCCACCTGCTGCAACACCAGTTGAGAAAATACTCTTAATAAATTCTGGCATAAATTGCAGGATCTCTGGTTTTTGTGCGATACCAAGTCCCATTGAGAAGGATAAGGCCATGATCAGAATTGCGCGGCGATCGAGCTCAACACGAGAGATAATACGCACACCAGCGGCAGCAATCGTACCAAACATGACAATCGTTGCGCCGCCAAGTACTGGCTCAGGAATCAACTGAACAAAGCTAGCGACGCCAGGAAACAAGCCAAGAATCACTAACATGCCTGAAATAAAGTAACCCACGTAGCGGCTCGCGACTCCTGTTAGCATGATGATGCCGTTATTCTGGCTAAACGTTGAGTTCGGGAAGCTGTTGAAAACGGCTGCGATTGCAGAGTTTAAGCCGTCTGCTAACACACCGCCCTTAATGCGTTTCATGTACACTGGGCCTTTTACTGGCTCACCAGACACTTCAGATGTTGCGGTAATATCACCGATGGCTTCTAGTGCGGTAATAAAGAAAATCAGTACCAGCGGAATGAACAGAGACCAGTCAAACGATAAGCCATATTGCATTGGTACGGGCAGTGCTACGATCTCGGTTGCGCCTAGCTGAGAAGTATCTACCATCCCCATAAAATACGCCATGATGTAGCCCACTAGCATCGCAATCACGATTGAAGCCACACGGATGTATGGGTTTTTCGAGCGGTTTAAAATCACAATTAATCCAAGTACCGTCCCAGCCAGAGCAAGTTTGTCTAAGCTGCCGAAGGTTCCTTCATTTAATGCTGCGTAGCCACCGCCCATTGATACTAAGCCGACTTGAATCAGTGTGAGACCGATAAGAGTGACGACGATGCCTGAAACAAGCGGAGTGATGATTCGGCGGGCATGCTCCAACACGCGAGATAGAAAAATTTCTGCAAATGATGCGACTAAAATCGTACCAAAAATGGCAGCCATCATGGTACTGATGTCTGCTCCACCAGCTTTCAGCGATAGGCCTGCACCAATAATAGGACCTAAAAAGTTAAAGCTGGTGCCTTGAACAGAGAGCAAACCAGAGCCAATTGGGCCAACGGTGCGAATTTGAATAAACGAAGACACGCCTGACGCAAACAAAGACATGCTGATGATGGTATTCGTTTGGTCTGCTGGTACACCCAAAGACTGACAGATGATCAGTGACGGAGTGATAACCGCGACGAACATCGCCAATAAGTGCTGAAGTGCGGCAAAAATGGTTTGAGGCAAAGGTGGTCGATCGTTGAGTTGATAGACCAGTTCCGAAGATCGGTTTGAAGTTGTCATTGTTTGTCTCGCTAGTCGCAATATTTCCCTAGTTCTCGCTGAATGGGAGAGCAGGGTGGAGTTGACGTCGTTACCTGTGATTGCTGTTAATCAGAGTCAACTCAGGTTGGTGGAGTGTGATCTAACACACTTAAAAATTTGTGCGCGATTATAGAGAGATTTTCTCAAAAAGCAAACGTTTGCTTTTGGCGTATTAAAAAACGAGCCATTTGGCTCGCTTTCAATCATTACGCTTTGGAGTAAATATCCCGCTCACCCAACCAGCGATCGATAATCGCTGTTGCGTTAGTCGGGTAATTGTCATGAATATGACGCGCAATACGCTGAACTTCGGGAATCAGGCGTTGATCTCGAACTAAGTCTGCGATTTTGAAATCAGCAAGACCTGTCTGCTTTGTACCCAATAGTTCTCCAGGGCCACGAATTTCTAGGTCTTTCTGCGCAATGACGAAGCCATCGTTACTTTCACGTAGTACTCCGAGACGTTTTTGCGCGGTTTTTGACAGAGGAGAGTGGTACAGCAGCACACAATGGCTAGCAACGGAACCTCGGCCCACGCGACCTCTTAACTGGTGTAATTGTGCCAAACCAAGACGTTCAGGGTTTTCTATGATCATCAAGCTAGAGTTTGGCACATCCACACCAACTTCAATCACTGTCGTTGCGACCAGCAAATGCAGTTTATTGTCTTTGAAATCTTGCATTACCGCTTGTTTCTCTGCCGGCTTCATTCGTCCGTGCACTAGACCAATTTTTACGTCCGGCAGTTTACGTTGAAGCTCTTCTGCGGTATCTGCCGCGGCTTGCGCTTCTAATACTTCCGACTCATCAATCAGGGTACACACCCAATATGCCTGCTTGCCTTCGTTTAAGCAGGCATTTCGGACACGCTCGACGATGTCGTCACGTTTTGTATCAGGAATGGCAACGGTTTGAATCGGCGTTCGACCTGGCGGTAACTCATCAATCACCGACGTTTCTAAGTCAGCATAAGCAGTCATGGCTAACGTTCGCGGAATCGGCGTTGCTGTCATGATGAGCTGATGTGGATAAGCGCCTTGTTTTGCACCTTTCTCACGCAGCTCTAAACGTTGGTGGACACCGAAGCGGTGCTGTTCATCAATGATGACCAAAGCAAGGTGATGAAATTCAACGTGCTCTTGGAATAGCGCGTGAGTACCCACTACCATTTGCGCTTCACCACTGGCAATACGAGCCAGCTCGGCTTCCTTTGCCTTACCTTTGAGTTTGCCCGCTAACCAACCGACTTGAATGCCCATGGTTTCAAACCAGTTTGCGAAGTTGATAGCGTGTTGCTCGGCCAATAGTTCGGTTGGCGCCATGAGTGCCACCTGATGGCCATGCTCAATGGCTCTAACAGCGGCCAAAGCGGCAACCAACGTTTTCCCCGAACCAACATCGCCTTGCACTAATCGCATCATTGGGTGCGGTTTTTCTAGATCGGCTTCAATCTCTTGTACTACTCGGGTTTGAGCGTTTGTAGGAGAGAAAGGCAGTTGGGCTAAAAGCTGCGTTTTTAGTTTATTACAAGGACCGAGAGGTAGCGCTGAATCCTTCTGACCTTTGCTACGCACCGCTAGCATCGATAAGTTTTGTGCGAGCAATTCTTCCATGATCAAGCGGATTTGGGCAGGATGTTTGCCTTCGTCAAACTCATCTAAATTAATGGTTGGTGGTGGGCGATGAATGGTGTGCAGCGCTTGCGACATCGTGATTTGATGGTCATACAACCCCGCTGGAAGTAATTCCTGCACTGCGGTTTTATCAAGCAGGGCTAAAGCTTGTTCGGTAAGGTTGCGTAATGTGATTTGGCGTAAACCATCGGTGGTGGGATAAACAGGGGTTAAGCTCTGTTCTACATCGGGCTTTTGCTCGCTAACGTAAAACTTGTAGTCAGGATGAACAATTTCCAAACCCATGCCACCGCGCTTAATTTCACCGTAAGCATGTACTAACTTACCTTGCGTGAAATTGTTCTTCATGGCTGCGGTAAAGTTGAAAAAGCGCAGCGTGATAGTGCCATTACCGTCGCTGATTTTTACCGTTAGCATTTTGCGCTTACCGAAGATGGTGTCGACTGCCATGACCTTACCTTGCACGGCCGCCCAAAGGCCAGCATGCAGTTTGGCAATAGGGTAAATACGAGTACGATCTTCGTAGCGTAACGGAAGGTGAAACAGCAAATCTTGAACGCTATGTAAGCCAACTTTGGCGAGTTTTTCTGCGACTTTCGCGCCAACTCCAGAAAGGGAGGTTAATGGGACGGCAGATAACATTTGGGCGGACATAGAGGGCTCAAGAAAATGGTTAACATAGCAGTATGTTAACCATGGAGCTGTGTTTTTGTACAGGAAAAAATAGTCATGCTTTAGTTAGTGTCATGATTTGACTGATCACCTATCATTCCGAGGAGCTTTAGCGACATCAGGATTCTATTTCCAACAAGTATGTCGCTGAAGTTAACACTATCAGCATCTGTATATTTGAGAATTAGATCCTGAACCACGCTCCTTCGCCGCCGTTCAGGATGACGAAAGTCTGTTACTTGCTTTGCATCTCTTGCCACCACGCGTCATCGGCGATGATTTGACCTTCTTCATCGAGTGGTGGGTAAACGAGCCCTTTTCGTTTCGCGACCTTTGCCAGCACTGGGTGACCACGTTCAAAGAGAATACGGTTGATTGTCTCTTTAGGCAGAGCGCTTTCTTCTCGGTCGTACATGCCTGCGGCTTCACGTTGACGTTGCGCTTCATACAAAATTACGGCACTGGCAACCGATACGTTTAGTGACTGCACCATGCCCACCATTGGGATAATAATGTCTTGTTCGGCAAGCTGTTTGGCTTGCTCCGAAGCGCCAACTTTTTCACTGCCTAAAATGATTGCCGTTGGTCTGGTGTAGTCGATCTCGCGAAAATCGACGGCGGTGTCCGAAAGATTGGTCACCAAAACCTGCATACCTTGCGCTTTGAGTTCGGTAATCGCAGTTTCAATCGAATCGTGAGTATCCACTTCAACCCAGTTACGCGCGCCAGCTGAGGTATGGCTCAGCGTACGCATTTTGTCTGGCCAAATTGCGTGAACTTTGTGTAAGCCTGTCGCGTCAGCGGTGCGGATCACAGCAGAGACGTTGTTTGGCTTATGTACTTCTTCGAGACAAAGTGTCAGATCAGTTTGGCGAGTTTTTAGGACTTGGTGAATACGGTTGTAACGTTCTAGGTTCATATTTATTGAGGTATAAAAAATCGCCACCTAACAGAGTAGGTGGCGATAGAGGTTAGTTCTTTCTGCGTCTGACTCGGGTTGCTTGAGGCATTGCCTTAATCTTACGCATGATACCAGCAAGGTGGACACGATCTTTCGTCGTCAACAGCACAGTCACAGTGTATAGACGACCATCACGTTCTTCCGTTGAAAGGCCATGAATGTTTGATCCTGTTTTCGAGATCACGTTGGTCAGTTCTGCAAGAGCACCTTGGTTGTTAAGCATGTCGACTTTAAGTTCAGCAATGAACTCTTTATCGTAGTCTTCAGACCAAGCGACAGCCATATAACGGTCTGGCTCTTTCTGATAACCACGAACGTTCGGACATGTTTCTCGGTGAACAACCAAACCACGACCAGGCGATACGTGAGCAATAATGTGATCATCTGGGATAGGATGACAACAATTTGCAAACGTCAGCAATAAGCCTTCTGCGCCACGAATCGGAAGCTTCTTCTTCGAGTCCGTTGGGATTGAACTTGTTGTCGTGAGCTCTTCGGTGTCACCAAGGAGACGACGTGCAATCACAATGCTCATCAACTCACCCAATCCAATAGCAGCCAATAAATCATCGATGCTTTCTAGGCGAAGATCATTCAAGACTTCTTGGATATTTTCTGGATAAATTGAATCAATCGAGTGACGGCCAAGTGCGTGATTAAGTAGGCGACGACCTAAAGTAATCGACTCTTCACGACGCATCGTTTTCAGTACTTGTCGAATCTTAGTGCGGGCACGAGAAGTCACGACATAGTTTAGCCATGCCGCATTCGGACGCGCACCAGGGGCACTGATAATTTCCACCGTCTGACCGTTTTTCAATGCCTTACTCAATGGGTAAGGGTTACGGTCAACACGAGCACCAACACAAGAGTTGCCTACATCGGTATGTACGGCATAGGCAAAGTCGACAGCCGTTGCGCCTAAAGGTAGTTCAACGATACGACCTTTTGGTGTGAAGACGTAAATCTCATCTGGGAAAAGATCGGATTTTACGTTTTCAATGAATTCGAATGAGTTACCCGCGCTTTGTTGTAGCTCTAACAGGCTTTGCATCCAACGCTGAGCTTTCACTTGCGCAGTGGTGCCAGACTTGTCGCCTTTGTCTTTGTAAGACCAGTGTGCCGCGACACCTTTGTCCGCCATTTGATCCATATCTTCAGTACGGATCTGAACTTCAACAGGTACGCCGTGAGGGCCAACCATGGAAGTGTGTAGCGATTGATAGCCGTTCGCCTTTGGTACCGCGATGTAATCTTTCATGCGACCAGGACGTGGCTTATACAAGCTGTGTACTTGGCCTAAAACGCGATAACAAGTATCAGCGGTATCAACAACGACTCGGAACGCATAGATATCCATGATGGTGTGAAAGCGCTGTTCTTTGGTTTTCATCTTGTTATAGATAGAGAACAGGTTTTTCTCACGACCAACGACGCGAGCATTCAAGCCAAAATCTTGCAGACGGCCTTCTATTTCGCTGTGAATGCGTTGGATCATCTCTTTACGATTACCACGTGCGGCTTTAACCACTTCTTTCAGTACGCGGTAGCGGTTGGGATATAGCGCCTCAAAGCCCAACTCTTCGAGTTCGGTTTTGATATTGTGAATACCAAGACGATGAGCGAGGGGCGCGTAAATTTCTAACGTTTCACGAGCAATACGACGCTTTTTATCTGGTCGAAGCGCGCCAAGCGTACGCATGTTGTGCGTGCGGTCAGCCAGTTTGATCAGAATGACGCGGATATCTTGCACCATGGCCAGAACCATCTTACGAAAGTTCTCAGCCTGAGCCTCTTTCCTATCGCGGAATTTGAGTTTGTCCAGTTTAGATACACCATCAACCAATTCTGCGACAGTGTTGCCGAATTTCTCTTCGAGATCTTCTTTAGTTACATCACAGTCTTCAATGACGTCATGCAGCAAAGCAGCTTGGAGGGTTTCGATATCAAGGCGCATTTCGGCCAAGATACGAGCCACTGCGACAGGGTGGATGATGTATGGTTCACCGCTAGAGCGGGTTTGCCCTTCATGGGCATCTCTCGCTACCACATAAGATTGACGCAGAGCCTCAATCTGAGGCTCTGTTAGGTATTCTTGGGCAACGTCTTTGAGGCTATCGAATAGATACAAATTATAGGCCCGGGAGGTTGTTGAATTCTAAAGTCAGAATTAACGGTTGTGAGCGATGCTGCTTACTGCCGCTAGCTCTGCCGCTTCTTGCTCTTGCTGTTCTTGACGTTCACGAGCGTCTAGAACTTCTTTAGTAATTAAACCTTCTTCGATTTCGCGTAGAGCGATAACCGTTGGCTTATCGTTCTCTTCTGGCACTAGTGCATCTTTACCGCCAGTTTGCATTTGACGAGCGCGGCGAGCCGCAATCAGTACTAGGTCGAAACGGTTGCCAACTTTTTCAACAGCGTCTTGAACAGTTACGCGTGCCATGAGGACTCCAAATAGTTAACTAAAATTTTAGAATGACGAGAAAGTATACAACCTAACTACTTTATTTACTAGCAATTAGACAAGCCACCGTTTGTGGACTTTCTCAGGTAGTTTATTGTGTTTTTCGCACTGGGCAAAAAACGGGAAATTCTTTATGTTTTACAGCGTGACTTTTTTGAAGTTACTCTGCTAACAACGCGTCAAGCATACCTTTATATTTAGCAGCTTGCTTTTCTTCCTTCAATCTTTCAGCACGCAAGATAGCTTTAAAATCCATCAAAGCGGTATCAAAATCGTCGTTTACGATCACGTAGTCGTACTCGTTGTAATGAGAGATTTCCGACTTGGCTTCAGCCATACGCTTTGCGATCACTTCATCGCTATCTTGACCACGAGTGTTCAAGCGACGCTCTAACTCACCGTTTGATGGTGGCAGGATGAAGATGCTTTTGGCTTCTGGCATTTGTTCACGGATTTGGCGTGCGCCTTGCCAGTCGATATCTAGAAAAACGTCGATACCTTTATTTAGTGTTTCTTCAATCCATACACGAGATGTGCCGTAATAATTACCAAACACTTCTGCGTATTCTAGGAAGTCACCTTTAGCGATCAGGGCTTCAAACTCATCTTTCGCTACAAAATGGTAGTGGACACCATTTTCTTCACCAGGTCGCATGTTGCGCGTGGTGTGAGACACAGACACTTTCATTGCGTAGGTTGGGTTGCGTTCCAACATCGCTGAGATCAAGCTAGATTTACCTGCGCCGCTAGGTGCAGATACGATATAGAGAGTACCTTTGCCCATTGTACTGTTCCACTTTTGATTGGATTGATTGAGTGCCGAAGGAAAGTTCGACATTCTTATAACGATAGCACTGGCATTGAGAAATCAACCACCAAAGGGGTGGATATTGGTGATAATCCCGCCAGAAAAATGGAGGCGAAGAGTATCATGATCTCTATTTTGTTACCAGTTGATCTTTCTGTCTATGATCGTCTCAGATGAAATAGTTACTTACGCCAGAGTGTTCCTAAACAGCGAAGAAGGAGCGTGATACAGGACTTACCATCCGCGCACTCTGTTATTAAAACCATTTCTACAACCGTTTAGTGTGCTGATTTTAGGTTTAGAGTCCCGATTTGGCTTGCGTGAGTGACTCTGGTTAAAAATAGGGGTTAATAAAGATAAAACGGAAAAAAGGGGAAGCTTTCACTTCCCCAGGCGTGCGACTGACTCACACTTAATCTTCGAATTATCCTTGAGACTCTAGGAAATTTATCCAAGGGCTAACGGTTGACCTGAATTTTGGCGATTGAGCAGCGCCTTTCATCGCCTGCAAGGCCTTTTGTGGCTGCTTAAGCTCGAAATAGGCCATCCCGCGAATGTATTCAAGTTCTGCCTTTTGCTCTTTAGAGGCACTGGATGCCGCGCTTTCTACAAAACGAGTTGCTTCAGAATACTGCTTGTCTTGTATCATTAAGCGAGCAATCTGAATTTGCGTTTTAGCAGAAGGAGCGAGGTTATATGACTTTTTATAAGCGAGAATTGATTTATCTAGCTCTTTAGCTTGCTGCCAGAAGCTGGCTAGGCGGTCATAGTTTTCCTTCGTCTTTTCAATGTTTCCAGCTGCCATTTCCTTTTCAAGAGTTTTGGCTGCTTTATATGGAATACCTTGATAAGCCAAGAAGTTTACAAAGCGCAAATATTCCTTCTCTCCTTCTAGTTTCCCCATTTTGTAAACCATTTCTAGGGTGGCTAGAGAGTTGCGCTCTTGACCTAGCTCCATGTAGACACCAGAAAGTTGCATCCAGTAACGCTTTTTCTGAGGGTACTTTGAAGTCAGAGTTTTGAGTACACTGGCAACGCTTTTCAGCTGGCCTAACTCGTAGTGAGATGCAACGAGAATTAAGTACCAAGACTCACTTGGGCTCTTGCTCATCGCGATGGCTTTTTTGGTTGGCGGGATTGCATTTTTGTAATCTTCCAACTGAACATAAGCGCTCGCTAACGTGATATAAGCATGAGCTTGAGGCTTCTCTTTGGTTGTTTCTGCAACCTTGAACCATTCCTTCATCGTTTTTACAGACAACGTATACTTTTCTTCAGCTAGGTAAAGCTGAGCCAAGCTGTAGCGAACTTGTTGAGCAACCGGAACGGGAAGTGCGTCGAGCTGTAATGCTTCGGCAAAGTATTTTGCTGCTTGCACATAATTGTCTTGTAGCGAATACAAAAAGCCAGTCTGCTGAAGTAAAACTGCTCGGTCGTATTTTTTCGAACTTGTGCTTTCTAAAGCGCTTGCTAGTTTTTCTTTCGCTGCTGAATATTTTTCAGTTGCGATCAACTCTTGCACTTTGTTAACGGTTCGAAATGTCCGATCTGATAACTGAGGAGCTTCTTTTGCCATCGTAGGAGCGGCCATTGCCACTCCTGCGAAGAGAATTAAAGAAGCCACTTTGCTTTTCCATAAACTTTTCATCGTGACTCCTTAATTGGTTGAGAACTCTATTTCTTGCGATAGGCGCGAGCTAACAGGTTTCCCGTCAACCAATTTTGGTTTAAATGTCCATTTAGAGACTGTTTTTCTTGCCGCTCGACCGAGGCCTAAGCGTCGTGGTTGCTCTTTAAGAACTTTGATGTCCTCTACGGCACCACGTGCGTTTACAGTAAACTCTAATAAGACGACCCCTTTTTCTATTCCTGCTTTCGCAGCCTTCCTAGGCATTTGAGGTTGGAATGTCGCTAGAGGTGTTGGACCTCCGCTACCCGCGAGTTGCGCACCTCCACCCTGGCTATAATGTCCAAGCACCGAACCACCTGTAACATTAACGGGTAGGTCAAGCTTTGGCATATCCATTGGGGTCTGCTCCATCACCGGTTTTACTGTCGCTGTCACTTTCATTTCTGGCGGCGGCGGCGGACGCTTAGGCGGTGGTGGCTTTGGAAGTTCGCGTTTTTTCTCCTGTATTTTTTCGTCTGGTTTAATGCGAATAAACTCTACCATACGCAGGTCATCATTCGACACTAACTCGTGGCGCTCTTTGTTTACTAGCTTGTCCATCCCCCAGAACAACCCGAGGGAGACAATGAGCGCCAGTGCAATTGAGGCCAGATACCGCATAAGCTTAATCCTTATTGGTTGCGGCAATGGAGATGCTTTCTACACCTGCCATTTTGATCTGGTCCATAACCTTCACTACTACGCCAGCATTTGCTTCTGTGTCGGCTTGGATAACAACTGCGCCATCAGGGCTTTCTGCACGAAGACGTTCAATATTCGCGCGAACCGCGTCCACTTCGATGCGGCGTTTATCAACCCAAACATCACCCGCCGCACCAACTGCGACCATGATGTTACCTTTTTTCACGGTTTGCGCAGAGCTTGCCGTCGGGCGGTTTACTTCTAGACCAGCTTCTTTTACGAACGATGTTGTTACGATAAAGAAGATCAACATGATGAATACGATGTCGAGCATCGGTGTCATATCGATAGCGGTTTCATCACTGCTATCACTGCTATAGCGTCTTTTCATGACCTATACCTCTAATTCCATTTACTCAGGCAATATGCTTTAGCTTATCTTCCAGCTTTTGCGTTGTGACTTTGGCTAAATGATCAAGACGTGAACTAAAGAACAGTCCTGATAGAGAAGCCACCATCCCGGCTAAAGTTGGGATTGTTGCCTTTGAGATCCCCGAGGCCATTGCTCGAGGGCTTCCTGTTCCTGTTACCGCTAAGATGTCGAATACTTGGATCATGCCAACAACGGTGCCGAGCAAACCCAGTAAGGGACAAAGCGCAATCAATACTTTCACGATTGGCAGGCCCTTTTTATTCTCAATGTCCTGACGAGAAACAATTTCTTGTCGGATCATCTTAGCGTTCCAGCTCTGGTGCTCTGATCGCCCCTGCCATGAGCCAACGGCTTTTTTCATGGCTTTTGGAGCGACGGCAGCAAAATAGAACCAACGTTCTAACAATACTGCCCAAAGCATAAAGCTGAGGATGAAGATGGCGACGAGTACATCGCCACCCATTCCCAAGAAGCGCCTAATTGATTCAAGTTCTCCAACTAACCACCACATAACGCCTCCTTAGCTTTCGGCTTTATGTAGTTTTTCCTGATAGCGAGCGATGAAGCCTGCACTCTGTTCTTCAAGAGTTTGAACCAAACGACGACCTTTACTGTGTACGATGGTGTACAGGAACAGTAGAGGAATTGCGACAACCAGACCAAGCATCGTAGTAACAAGTGCTTCAGAGATACCGCCAGCCATTAGCTTAGGATCACCTGTACCAAATAGTGTGATTGCTTGGAACGTACCGATCATACCCATAACCGTACCCAGTAGACCTAGAAGTGGTGCTACAGAAGCGAACAGTTTGATTGAGCTGATAAAGCGTTCAATGCTCGGTGCGTTACGTAGGATGATTTCGTCCAGTTTCGCTTCAAGATCTTCAAGGTTGTCACCTTTGTGTTCTTGGTAAGCTTGGATAACTTCACCCAGAGGGTTACCAGGAATCACGGTTTCTGATTTCGCTTGCTTACGCATTTTACCGCCAATCACTTGAAGGCGTAGGAAGCAAACTAGAGCAATGATAGCGCCAACTGCACCCATACCAAGGATGACGTAACCTACAATGCCACCTTGATCAATACGTTCTTGAACGGTAGGGCTTTGTACAAGTAGAGACAGAATTACACCACGGGATGGGTCAATGAACAGTGGCTCATAGCTGTTTGACGCTGACTCAAAGCCTGCAACATGACGTGTAATATTGGTGCGAGGCTGTCGAGAGAGTTCTTCGAACTTACCTGTTTGAGGTACATAAGTAACGTACTTACCATCGGCAATCGCGTTAAATTCACCGACAAGAGTAACATCGCGAACCGCTTCTTTACCTTCGCCATAAACAACCGTTGCTTGGGTTGTTGCTGTCTCGCCTGAGGCAACCACTTGTTGAAGAATGGTATGCCAGAATGCTTCTAGCTCTTGTGTTGATGGCAGTTCTTTGCTTTCAGCCAGTTTCGTTAGTAGAGCGTCACGCTCTGGGAACTGAACAGCGTTTTGAGAGGCAGCAAATAAGCCCTTAAACTCGCCCGCATATTGGCGGACCACACCAAACATTTCGCCCAAAGTACCAGAGCGAACACGTAAGGTTTCTGTTAGTTCAGTCAGCTGCTTATCGTTTTCATCAAATGTCGCTTTAAGTTGATCGCCCAGTGCTTGCTGTGAAGCTAGCTCTTCACGAGCCTGTTGCAATAATGCCGCTTGCTTATCTCGGTTGTTCTTGAACTCAGCTTCACGGGCTTTGTTCTCTTTTGACTCAACGATGCTTTCTGATTTTACGTTTTTGAGTAGTTCAGATAGGTTTTTAGGCGTTTCTGCTTGTACGCCTGAAACCATAAATAAGCTCGCTAGTAGACCAGCGGCTAGAGTTTTGAATCCTTTCATCTCTTATTCCTCCCCAGCATATACAGGCAATTTGATTAG
>NZ_JAWOTL010000031.1:0-30803 GCF_033338835.1 Vibrio sp. Vb0888 | reverse complement strand
GTCTACGTTTCGCGATCCGTGAAGGTGGCCGTACAGTAGGTGCTGGTGTTGTTGCTAAGATCTTCGACTAATTCATAGCGAATTAGCGAAGCTTTCGGAAAATCTTGAATTAGATTTGACGAACCAGTAGCAAAAAGGGCATCATTTGATGCCCTTTTTCTGCACTCAACATTATTTTTGCTGTTTTCTTGTTCAGAAGTGGGTTGGGCGCAGAGCAAGATTAAGCAAAGAGGCTTAATCTTAAGAAGAGTACGCTGATTTTTTCAGCGATATGGAGTTTGCCCTGCAACAGCGGGGTTGTTGTCGTCTATATTAAGACTTGTAACAGGTTGGTTTTATGAAAGCAAATAATGCTGAAACTCCTGATAGCTCAAACGCAGCAGATACGTTTAAGTGGGTAGCCGCTTTCGTATTGGCAGCTGCCGCTGTTGTGGGTAATTACCTGTATGGTGAAATGTCTGTAGTGGTTCGTGCTGCAGGCGTTGTTGTTCTTATTGCAGCTGCCTTAGGCGTTGCAGCAACAACGACTAAAGGTAAAGCAGCGATCAGTTTTGCAAAAGAATCTCGTATGGAAGTACGTAAAGTTGTTTGGCCTACTCGCCAAGAAACCATGCAAACAACACTGATCGTTTTAGCTGTAAGTATTGTAATGGCTCTAGTGCTATGGGGTATTGACGGAATTATGGTTCGTCTAGTAGCTCTAGCAACTGGGGTATAGAGGGTTTTTATTCATGAGTGAAGCTCCAAAAAAACGCTGGTATGTGGTTCAAGCCTTCTCTGGATTTGAAGGTCGTGTAGCTCAATCTCTGCGCGAGCATATCAAAATGCACGGCATGGAAGAGCTATTCGGTGAAGTACTGGTTCCTACTGAAGAAGTAGTGGAAATGCGCGCGGGTCAGCGTCGCAAATCTGAGCGTAAGTTCTTCCCAGGTTACGTCCTTGTTCAGATGATTATGAACGATGAATCATGGCACCTAGTACGCAGTGTGCCGCGTGTCATGGGCTTCATTGGTGGTACCTCAGACCGTCCGGCACCTATCACGGATAAAGAGGCTGACGCGATTCTTAATCGTCTTGAGAAAGCGAGTGAAGCGCCTCGTCCACGTACAATGTACGAAGCGGGTGAAGTGGTACGTGTTAACGAAGGTCCATTTGCTGACTTCAACGGTACTGTTGAAGAAGTGGATTACGAGAAGAGCCGCCTGAAAGTGTCTGTATCGATCTTTGGTCGTGCGACACCAGTTGAGCTTGAATTTGGTCAGGTTGAAAAGCTGGACTAAGACTCTTCGTTAAAGAGTATAAAAAATCACCTTTTTAGGGTTGTATAAGGCGCGGATTATGACTATAATTTCGCGCCTTTTTACTTCAAGTGAAGTAAAAAGTTTCTTACACAAACGGGGAGCTGATCCGCGATTAGCGTTTGTACCCAAACTTAGGAATTATCATGGCTAAGAAAGTTGAAGCTTACATCAAGCTACAAGTTGCTGCTGGTATGGCTAACCCTAGTCCACCAGTAGGTCCTGCACTAGGTCAACACGGTGTGAACATCATGGAATTCTGTAAAGCGTTCAACGCAAAAACAGAATCTATTGAGAAAGGTCTACCAACTCCAGTAGTTATCACAGTATACAGCGACCGTTCTTTCACGTTCGTAACTAAGACCCCACCTGCTGCTGTTCTTCTTAAGAAAGCTGCTGGCGTTAAGTCTGGTTCAGGTCGTCCAAACACTGAAAAAGTTGGTACTGTAACTGACGCTCAAATCCAAGAAATCGCAGAAACTAAAGCTGCTGATATGACTGGTGCTGACATCGAAGCGATGAAGCGTTCTATCGCTGGTACTGCTCGTTCAATGGGCCTAGTGGTAGAGGGTTAATAAGATGGCAAAACTAACTAAGCGCATGCGCGTAATCCGCGAAAAAGTTGACGTAACTAAAGAATACGAAATCAACGAAGCTGTTGCTCTTCTTCAAGAACTAGCGACTGCTAAATTCGTTGAGTCTGTAGACGTTGCTGTTAACCTAGGCATTGATGCTCGTAAATCTGACCAGAACGTACGTGGTGCAACTGTACTACCTCACGGTACTGGCCGCGAAATCCGCGTTGCAGTGTTCACTCAAGGTGCTAACGCTGAAGCAGCTAAAGAAGCTGGCGCAGACATCGTAGGTATGGAAGATCTTGCTGAGCAAGTTAAGAAAGGCGAAATGAACTTTGACGTAGTTGTTGCTTCTCCAGATGCAATGCGCGTTGTAGGTCAACTAGGTACTATCCTAGGTCCTCGCGGTCTTATGCCAAACCCTAAAGTTGGTACTGTAACTCCTAACGTTGCTGAAGCAGTTAAAAACGCTAAAGCTGGTCAGGTTCGTTACCGTAACGACAAAAACGGCATCATCCACACTACTATCGGTAAAGCAAACTTCTCTGCTGAGCAGATCAAAGAGAACCTAGAAGCACTTCTAGTTGCTCTGAAGAAAGCTAAGCCATCTTCAGCGAAAGGTACTTTCCTGAAGAAAGTAAGCATCTCTACTACTATGGGTGCTGGTGTTGCTGTTGATCAGGCTAGCCTGAACACTCAAGCATAATTTATTTGCTTAGGCGCAAAATTCGTGTATAATTTTGCGCCTAATATTTGTGGTTGGGGCTGAACTTTGGTTCTTTGAACTGTCTCCTAGTTCGAAATGAATTAAGACCCAGTCTCCGTCCAAGACCGTAGGTGTTTGTGTAAAAGCAAACTTAATTATCCTACGTAGATGGTGCCCGAACTGACAGAAAGCTCTATGTAATATAGTTAACTTTCTTCTGGGGAAGCACCTCAATAGCTCTCACTGTCGTGATGATAGTGAGTGGTGTAACGACAACCAGGAGTAAATCCAAGATGGCTTTAAACCTTCAAGACAAAAAAGCAATTGTTGCTGAAGTCAACGAAGCTGCCAGTGGTGCACTTTCTGCAGTTGTAGCTGATTCTCGTGGCGTTCAAGTTGGCGCGATGACTTCTCTACGTAAACAAGCTCGTGAAGCTGGCGTTTACATGAGAGTTGTTCGTAACACTCTTGCTCGTCGTGCGGTTGAAGGTACTGAGTACGAGTGTCTAACTGACACTTTCACTGGTCCTACTCTAATCGCATTCTCTAATGAGCACCCAGGTGCTGCAGCGCGTCTTTTCAAAGACTTCGCTAAAGAGAACAAAGATTTCGAGATCAAAGCTGCTGCATTTGAAGGCGCTTTAACTGACGCTGAAGTACTAGCAACACTACCAACTTACGACGAAGCAATTGCACGCCTAATGATGTGCATGAAAGAAGCTTCGGCTGGCAAGCTGGCGCGTACTATCGCAGCTATCCGCGATCAAAAACAAGAAGCAGCGGCATAAGCCTTGCTTTTTACTGGTTGCTTAATAAACTTATTGTTGACTTAAAAGAGAATTGTTATGTCTATTACTAACGAGCAAATCCTAGACGCAGTTGCAGAAATGTCTGTAATGCAAGTTGTTGAACTAATCGAAGCAATGGAAGAGAAATTCGGTGTTTCTGCTGCTGCTGCTGTTGTAGCTGGCGGCGCTGCTGCAGGCGAAGCTGCTGCTGAGCAAACTGAATTCGACGTAATCCTAGAAGCTGCTGGCGGTAACAAAGTTGCTGTAATCAAAGCAGTACGTGGCGCAACTGGCCTAGGTCTTAAAGAAGCTAAAGCTCTAGTAGACGGCGCTCCAGCACCTCTTAAAGAAGGTGTTGAGAAAGCAGAAGCTGAAGCTCTTAAAGCTCAGCTAGAAGAAGCTGGTGCAACTGTTGCTGTTAAGTAATTATTGCATAGTTTCTTAGCCTAACGGCTAATTGGCTGGTGGTTTTTTAACCACCGGCCTTTTTGCGCTGTAGGGTATAGGCGAATTTTCCCGCTGTTTAAGCGCCTGATATCCATGCAAAAAACATTTCATTCTTACGAAATGAAATGTCACTACAGTAAACAGCTATATTAGTCACTGTCCCTTACCCCCCTTAAGTAACTAGGAGCGGGCGGACAGTTTGGGTCACTTATCAGCGAGCTGAGGAACCCCATGGTTTACTCTTATACCGAGAAAAAGCGCATCCGTAAGGACTTTGGTACTCGTCCACAAGTTTTGGACATTCCATACCTGCTATCGATCCAGCTCGATTCGTTCGACAAATTTATCGAACAGGATCCTGAAGGTCAATACGGTCTTGAAGCCGCTTTCCGTTCTGTATTCCCGATTCAGAGCTACAACGGCAATTCTGAGCTGCAATACGTTAGCTACCGTCTTGGTGAGCCAGTTTTTGACGTTAAAGAATGTCAAATCCGCGGTGTAACTTACTCAAAGCCACTACGTGTAAAACTACGCCTAGTTATCTTTGATAAAGACGCGCCAGCAGGTACTGTAAAAGACATTAAAGAACAAGAAGTCTACATGGGTGAAATTCCACTCATGACAGACAATGGTACCTTCGTAATCAACGGTACCGAGAGGGTTATCGTATCCCAGCTGCACCGAAGCCCAGGCGTGTTCTTCGACAGCGATAAGGGTAAGACCCACTCTTCAGGTAAAGTTTTATACAACGCACGTGTTATTCCTTACCGTGGTTCATGGCTTGATTTCGAGTTTGATCCTAAGGATAACTTGTACGTTCGTATCGACCGCCGTCGTAAGCTACCAGCATCGATCATCCTTCGAGCACTAGGTAAGTCGACAGAAGAAATCCTAGATATCTTCTTCGAGAAAGTGAACTTCGAAGTGAAAGACCAAACTCTATTGATGGAGTTGGTTCCTGATCGTCTACGTGGTGAAACTGCGTCATTCGACATCGAAGCAAATGGTAAAGTTTACGTTGAGCAGGGTCGTCGCGTAACAGCTCGTCATATCCGCCAACTAGAAAAAGATGGCGTTGATCACATCGAAGTACCAGTTGAGTACATCGTTGGTAAAGTTGCATCTAAAGATTACATCAATGAAGCAACTGGCGAGATCATTGTTAACGCTAACCAGGAAATCAGCCTGGAAGCATTAGCGAACCTATCTCAGGCAGGCCACAAAGCGCTAGAAGTTCTATTTACGAACGATCTAGACCACGGTCCATTCATGTCAGAAACATTACGTATCGACAGCACGGTTGATCGTATTTCTGCATTGGTAGAAATCTACCGCATGATGCGCCCTGGTGAGCCGCCAACAAAAGAAGCTGCAGAAGCTCTATTCGAAAGCCTATTCTTCTCTGAAGAGCGTTACGATCTATCGACTGTTGGTCGTATGAAGTTCAACAGCTCTATCGGCCGTGAAGATGCTCAAGAGCAAGGCACACTTGATGAAACTGATATCATCGAAGTGATGAAGAAGCTGATCGCGATCCGTAACGGTAAGGGCGAAGTGGACGATATCGACCACCTAGGCAACCGTCGTATCCGTTCTGTAGGCGAAATGGCTGAGAACCAGTTCCGTGTAGGTCTAGTACGTGTTGAGCGTGCAGTTAAAGAGCGTCTAAGCCTAGGCGATCTTGACGCAATCATGCCTCAAGACTTGATCAACGCGAAGCCAATTTCTGCGGCAGTTAAAGAATTCTTTGGCTCTTCACAGCTTTCACAGTTCATGGACCAAAACAACCCGCTATCAGAAGTAACGCACAAGCGTCGTATTTCTGCGTTGGGTCCTGGCGGTCTAACTCGTGAACGTGCTGGCTTCGAAGTACGTGACGTACACGTAACCCACTACGGTCGTCTATGTCCTATCGAAACGCCTGAAGGTCCAAACATCGGTCTGATCAACTCTCTATCTGCGTTTGCGCGTTGTAACGAGTACGGTTTCCTAGAGACACCATACCGTCGCGTTGTAGATGGCGTAGTAACAGACGAAGTAGATTACCTATCTGCAATCGAAGAAGGCCAATTCGTTATCGCACAGGCGAACGCTAAGCTAAACGAAGATGGTACTTTTGCAGATGAGCTGATCACAGCTCGTCAGAAAGGTGAATCTGGTCTACACCCTCGTGAGCACGCTCAGTACATGGACGTTGCGACAAACCAGGTTGTATCTATCGCTGCATCGCTTATCCCGTTCCTAGAACACGATGATGCGAACCGTGCATTGATGGGTGCGAACATGCAACGTCAGGCAGTTCCAACACTGAAAGCTGACAAACCGCTTGTTGGTACTGGTATTGAACGTAACGTAGCAGTTGACTCAGGTGTAACTGCAGTTGCTAAACGTGGTGGTGTAATCCAGTCAGTAGATGCTTCTCGTATCGTTGTTAAAGTTAACGAAGAAGAGCTAGTACCAGGTGAAGCTGGTATCGACATCTACAACCTGACTAAATACACACGTTCTAACCAGAACACATGTATTAACCAGCGCCCATGTGTGATGCCAGGTGAGCCTGTATCACGCGGTGACGTTCTTGCTGATGGTCCTTCAACAGACCTTGGTGAACTAGCGCTTGGTCAAAACATGCGTATCGCGTTCATGCCTTGGAACGGTTACAACTTCGAAGACTCGATCTTAGTATCTGAGCGCGTAGTTCAAGAAGACCGTTTCACGACTATCCACATCCAAGAACTGACTTGTGTGGCGCGTGATACTAAGCTTGGTTCTGAAGAGATCACAGCGGATATTCCAAACGTAGGTGAGTCTGCTCTGTCTAAACTAGACGAGTCAGGTATCGTTTACATCGGTGCTGAAGTTAAGGGTGGCGACATCCTAGTTGGTAAAGTTACACCTAAAGGTGAAACTCAGCTAACGCCTGAAGAGAAGCTACTACGTGCAATCTTCGGTGAAAAAGCATCTGACGTTAAAGATACTTCACTACGTGTACCTAACTCTGTATCAGGTACGATCATCGACGTTCAAGTCTTTACTCGCGATGGCGTAGAGAAAGACAAGCGTGCGCTTGAAATCGAACAGATGCAGCTTAAAGAAGCGAAGAAAGACCTAACTGAAGAATTCCAGATTCTTGAGGGCGGCCTTCTAAACCGTGTTAAAGCTGTATTGATTGAAGGCGGTTACTCTGAAGCGAAACTAGACACAACTGATCGTAAGAAGTGGCTAGAACTAACGCTAGAAGATGACGCACTACAAACTCAGCTTGAGCAACTTGCTGAGCAGTGGGATGAGCTAAAAGCTGACTTCGATAAGAAGTTCGAAACTAAGCGTCGTAAGATCACTCAAGGTGATGATTTAGCACCTGGCGTCCTGAAGATCGTTAAGGTTTACCTAGCGGTTAAACGTCGCATTCAGCCTGGTGATAAGATGGCGGGTCGTCACGGTAACAAGGGTGTAATCTCTAAGATCAACCCTGTTGAAGACATGCCATACGATGAGAAAGGTCAGCCTGTAGACATCGTACTTAACCCACTGGGTGTACCTTCGCGTATGAACATCGGTCAGATCCTAGAAGTACACTTAGGTCTGGCAGCGAAAGGTATCGGTGACAAGATCAACCAGATGGTTAAAGAGCAGCAAGAACTAGCGAAATTCCGCGAGTTCCTACAAAAAGTTTACGATCTAGGCGACACTCGCCAGAAAGTAGACATTGCTTCTCTATCTGATGATGAAGTACGTACTCTGATCAAGAACTTGCGTGGCGGTCTACCAATCGCGACTCCTGTATTTGATGGCGCTCCAGAAGAGTCAATCAAAGCACTTCTTGAGCTAGCAGATCTACCAACATCAGGTCAGTTAACACTGTTTGATGGTCGCACAGGTGATGCGTTTGAGCGTCCTGTAACTGTTGGTTACATGTACATGCTGAAACTGAACCACCTTGTTGATGACAAGATGCACGCTCGTTCAACTGGTTCGTACAGCCTAGTAACTCAGCAGCCACTAGGTGGTAAAGCTCAGTTCGGTGGTCAGCGTTTCGGTGAGATGGAAGTATGGGCACTAGAAGCATACGGTGCTGCTTACACGCTACAAGAAATGCTAACGGTTAAGTCGGATGACGTTAACGGCCGTACTAAGATGTACAAGAACATCGTAGACGGTAACCACAGCATGGAACCTGGCATGCCAGAATCGTTCAACGTACTGTTGAAAGAGATCCGCTCGCTAGGTATCAACATCGAGCTAGAAGACGAAGAGTAATCCTTTTCTCTCTTGATGAAAGTCGAGAGAATCAAAGCGATTATTTGGAAGAAGGTGCTCACTTTAGCAAGTGAGCTCCTTTTAACTCCTTACAGGAGCTGATTGTGAAAGACTTATTAAACTTTCTAAAAGCACAGCATAAGACCGAAGAATTTGATGCAATCAAAATCGGTCTATCTTCACCAGACATGATCCGTTCATGGTCTTTCGGTGAAGTTAAAAAACCTGAAACGATCAACTATCGTACGTTCAAACCTGAACGCGATGGTCTGTTCTGTGCGCGTATCTTTGGTCCAGTTAAAGACTACGAATGTCTTTGTGGTAAGTACAAGCGCCTGAAGCACCGTGGTGTTATCTGTGAGAAGTGTGGTGTAGAAGTTACACAAACTAAAGTTCGTCGTGACCGTATGGGCCACATTGAACTGGCTTCACCAGTAGCTCACATCTGGTTCCTAAAATCGCTACCGTCTCGTATCGGTCTACTAATGGATATCCCTCTACGTGATATCGAACGCGTTCTGTACTTCGAAATGTACGTAGTAACAGAGCCTGGTATGACTGATCTAGAAAAAGGTCAGATGCTTACTGAAGAAGAGTATCTAGATCGTCTAGAAGAGTGGGGCGACGAGTTCACTGCTAAGATGGGTGCGGAAGCTATCAAGGACCTACTAGGTTCTATGGATATGCACGCTGAAGCAGAACAAATGCGTGAAGAGTTAGAGACAACAAACTCTGAAACTAAGCGTAAGAAAGTAACTAAGCGTCTTAAGCTGGTAGAAGCGTTCATCGCATCGGGTAACAACCCTGAGTGGATGATCCTAACTGTACTTCCAGTACTTCCGCCAGATCTACGTCCTCTAGTACCTCTAGATGGCGGTCGCTTTGCGACTTCTGATCTTAACGATCTATACCGTCGTGTGATCAACCGTAACAACCGTTTGAAGCGTCTTCTAGAGCTAGCTGCTCCGGACATCATCGTACGTAACGAAAAACGTATGCTGCAAGAGTCTGTTGATGCGCTACTAGATAACGGTCGTCGTGGTCGTGCGATCACAGGTTCTAACAAGCGTCCTCTGAAATCTCTTGCTGATATGATCAAGGGTAAACAAGGTCGTTTCCGTCAGAACCTTCTAGGTAAACGTGTAGACTACTCTGGCCGTTCTGTAATCACAGTAGGTCCATACCTGCGTCTACACCAGTGTGGTCTTCCTAAGAAGATGGCACTTGAGCTATTCAAACCATTCATCTACAGCAAGCTAGAGACTCGTGGTCTTGCGACTACAATCAAAGCTGCTAAGAAAATGGTAGAGCGTGAAGAAGCGGTCGTTTGGGATATCCTAGACGAAGTAATCCGTGAACACCCAGTACTATTGAACCGTGCACCGACACTTCACCGTCTAGGTATCCAGGCGTTCGAACCAGTACTGATCGAAGGTAAAGCGATTCAGCTACACCCACTTGTTTGTGCGGCGTACAACGCGGACTTCGATGGTGACCAAATGGCGGTTCACGTACCTCTAACTCTAGAGGCACAGCTTGAAGCTCGTACTCTGATGATGTCGACAAACAACATTCTGTCGCCAGCGTCAGGTGATCCGATCATCGTACCTTCTCAGGACGTTGTATTGGGTCTGTACTACATGACTCGTGAAAAGATCAACGTGAAAGGTGAAGGCATGTACCTTTCTGGCCCAGAAGAGGCTGAGAAAGCATACCGCACTAAACAAGCTGAGCTTCACGCACGCGTTAAAGTACGTATTACAGAAACTGTTGTAGACGAAGATGGCAACAGCACTACAGAAACCAAGATGGTAGACACCACTGTTGGTCGTGCAATGCTATGGCAAATCGTGCCAGCTGGTCTACCGTACAGCATCGTTAACCAAAAGCTAGGTAAGAAGCAAATCTCTAACCTACTTAACGAGGCGTACCGTAAACTAGGTCTGAAAGACACAGTAATCTTCGCTGACCAAATCATGTACACAGGTTTCGCATACGCGGCACTTTCTGGTGTATCTGTTGGTATCGACGATATGGTTGTACCTGCAGCTAAGTACACTGAAATCGCAGAAGCGGAAGAAGAAGTACGTGAAATCCAGGAACAGTACCAATCAGGTCTTGTTACTGCGGGCGAACGCTACAACAAAGTTATCGATATCTGGGCATCGACCAACGACCGTGTTGCGAAAGCAATGATGGAAAACCTTTCATCTGAAACGGTAGTTAACCGTGACGGTGAAGAGGAACAGCAAGAGTCATTCAACAGCATCTATATGATGGCGGACTCGGGCGCTCGTGGTTCTGCAGCACAGATTCGTCAGCTTGCGGGTATGCGTGGTCTGATGGCGCGTCCAGATGGTTCAATCATCGAAACGCCGATCACAGCGAACTTTAAAGAAGGTCTAAACGTACTTCAGTACTTTATCTCAACGCACGGTGCTCGTAAGGGTCTTGCGGATACGGCACTGAAAACAGCGAACTCGGGTTACCTAACTCGTCGTCTAGTAGACGTTGCTCAAGACGTTGTTGTAACTGAACATGACTGTGGCACTCACGAAGGTGTCGACATGATGCCTCACATCGAGGGTGGTGATGTTAAAGTTGCACTTTCTGAGCTTGCTCTTGGTCGTGTTGTTGCTGAAGACGTACTAAAACCTGGCACTGAAGACGTTCTTATTCCACGTAACACCCTGATCGATGAGAAGTGGTGTCAAATCATGGAAGAGAACTCAGTAGACAGCATGAAAGTGCGCTCTGTAGTAACGTGTGATTCTGACTTCGGTTGTTGTGCACAATGTTACGGTCGTGACCTAGCACGTGGTCACTTAGTGAACCAAGGTGAAGCAGTGGGTGTTATTGCTGCTCAGTCTATCGGTGAGCCAGGTACACAGCTAACGATGCGTACGTTCCACATCGGTGGTGCGGCATCGACAGCAGCGGCAGAGAACAGTGTTCAAGTTAAGAACAACGGTTCTATCAAGCTACACAACGCTAAATCTGTATTGGCTGATGACGGTAAGATCGTTATCACTTCTCGTGCGACAGAGTTAACTATCGTTGATGAGTTTGGTCGTACTAAAGAGAAACACAAACTGCCTTACGGTACGCTACTAAGCAAAGGCGATGGTGATACAGTTCAAGCTGGCGAAACAGTTGCAAACTGGGAAGCGCACACACTACCTATCATTACCGAGGTAGCAGGTCGCATCCAGTTCGTAGATATGATCGACGGCGTAACAGTATCTCGTCAAACTGATGACCTAACTGGTCTATCTTCAAGCGAAGTAACTGACCCAGCAGCTCGCCCTTCAGCAGGTAAAGATATGCGTCCAGCTATCAAACTTGTTGACGAGCAAGGTAACGATGTAATGATCCCTGGTACTGATATGCCAGCTCACTACTTCCTACCTGGTAAAGCGATTGTGAACATCGAAGATGGCGCAGCAGTAGGTGTTGGTGCGACACTAGCACGTATTCCTCAGAAGTCTGGCGGTAACAAAGATATCACCGGTGGTCTTCCACGAGTTGCTGACCTATTTGAAGCACGTAAGCCGAAAGAGCCTGCAATCCTTGCTGAGCACACAGGTACTGTGAGCTTTGGTAAAGAGACGAAAGGTAAACGTCGCCTAGTGATCACACGTGAAAGCGGTGAAGCTTACGAAGAGATGATTCCTAAGCATCGTCAGTTGAACGTATTCGAAGGTGAAAAAGTTGAACGTGGTGACGTGATCGCAGATGGTCCAGAGTCTCCACATGACATCCTACGTCTACGTGGCGTACACGCGGTAACGCAGTACATTGCTAACGAAGTACAGGAAGTTTACCGTCTACAAGGCGTTAAGATTAACGATAAGCACATTGAAACTATCGTTCGTCAGATGCTACGTAAGTGTACTATTACTCACTCTGGTGACTCTGAGTTCCTACCTGGTGAGCAGATTGAATACTCACAAGTTAAGATTGCTAACCGTAACCTAGAAGCTGAAGGCAAAGAGCCTGCACGTTTCGAACGTGAACTACTAGGTATTACTAAAGCATCTCTAGCGACTGAGTCGTTCATCTCTGCGGCATCGTTCCAGGAGACAACTCGCGTACTAACAGAAGCTGCGGTTTCTGGTAAGCGTGATGACCTACGTGGTCTGAAAGAGAACGTAATTGTTGGTCGTCTGATCCCAGCTGGTACTGGTTTCGCATACCACCAAGAGCGTCAAGCTAAACGTTCTGAAGCGCAAGATGGTCCTTCTGCTGAGCAAGCAACGGATAACCTAGCGGCACTTCTAAACGCTGGTTTCTCTTCTGAAGAGTAAGTCATATAACGAGTAATCGTTAAAAGCTTAAGAAAAAGGCACCTTCGGGTGCCTTTTTAGTTTTTATACTACTTTGTTCTTCCGGTGGGATTTTCGATAAAGCTAGAAACAAAAAAGACCGACGATGATCGTCAGTCTTTTCTCTCACTCTATTTCTAAATGTTTGCAAATACTAAGCCCCAGGTGGCATAGACAGGCTTTCTGCGATTTGCTGTATCAGATAGTCCTCGACTTCAAAGCGAGTCTCAAGAATTTCCCCAATGAGACACATATCAGAATCGAAATCATTTAATTCATCATCTTCAGTCACTTCTGAGTACTTATCGTTAAAGTTCAATAATGGTTCAGTCGTTAGAACAATTTGACCATAGGTTTGATTGATCTCATTAGTCACGACAAAGCCGGTTGCTTTCCAACGGTCCATAACCATGTCATAAATTTTAAAGTGGCCTTCGGAGATGTAATCAACGAGGTGCTGACAGAAATCCTGCAGTTCGGAAGGAGATGGGAGTTCAATAACATTGGTTTTCGAACAAGGTTGCAGCGCTGCAAGCTTACAATATTCAACAATCAGGGATTGTCGTGTCTCTAACCAGTGATCAATGACATCACTTGAGCCACCCCACTGGTCTTGTGTTTGTTTGAATTTTCTTAGCATGACCATGCCCTCATGATCTGATCGCCCATCGGCGAACGTATCCTTTGCAAAGCAAAGTTAGTAAAGTTATTACAAACTCTTGTCCTTACTAGAATTTAGAGTGCACATTTACTTAACGATAAACTCTAGTATGAAATTAGATTGCCAGTAAAATGAACGAACTTCAAGCAAAGGGATGGTGTAATGTTAAGAAAAGGTGATGTTAACCGCGCGATAAATGCATACTGGTGTGTTGTTGCAGGAAGTGAAATTTGGCTGGTGGATGGTGCTGTGCCCTTCGGGTCTGCAGAGCAGTTATCACTGCCAGTAACGAGTGCAAGACCCATTGGTGAGTATTCTGGTTCGCCCGTCATGTGGCTTAACTTGGCCGATTTAGAGCATGATCTACCTTTAGTATCCCTGCGTGACTGCCTGCATTTTCCTGAGCCATTATTTATGTTGTTAAGTAAAGCTGTGCAATATGGGCACATGACGCAAAGTTTGCGCTTTTGTCCACAGTGCGGAGGAAGAAACTTTCTTAATAATAACCAGTTAGCCATGCAGTGTGGTGAATGTCGCACCCTTCATTATCCTAGAATATTTCCGTGTATTATCGTTGCTGTACGTAAAGAAAATCAGATCTTATTAGCCCAACACCCAAGGCATCGAAATGGTATGTATACGGTGATTGCTGGCTTCTTAGAAGTCGGTGAGACATTAGAAGAGTGTGTGGCTCGAGAAATTCATGAAGAAACGGGAATTCTCGTTAAAAATATTCGTTACTTTGGCAGCCAGCCTTGGGCTTTCCCATCTAGTATGATGATGGGGTTTTTAGCTGACTATGAATCGGGAGAGTTAAGCCCAGACTACACTGAGCTGTCTGATGCACAATGGTTTGGTATCGACGAGATGCCGCCTGTTGCGCCTAAAGGAACGATTGCAAGAGCACTTATCGAACAAACGCTTAAAGATATAGACTCTAATTGTCTGATAAATAGATAAAAAAAACCCTCCGAGAGGGAGGGGGTAAGTAAGATGTCGTTATGAGATGCTGAGTACTAAGTACTCAGTTTATAATTGTAGTTTTCGCTAGCGAACAAATTTTTAACACTGATATCGATTGGGTGCAAATTAAGCATTGATTTAAAAGTTAATAACTTGATCCAGGTTGCAAAGCACACAGCTATTGGACTTAAATCAGTGATAGAATACCCCCTTTCACAGAAAGCCTAACAGTTGGAATTACGGAATGACTGAATTAAAAAATGATCGTTATCTGCGTGCGCTTTTAAAAGAGCCGGTAGATTACACACCAGTATGGATGATGCGCCAGGCAGGTCGTTACCTACCAGAATACAAAGCGACTCGTGCAGAAGCGGGTGATTTCATGTCTTTGTGTCGAAATGCAGAATTAGCATCCGAAGTGACACTTCAACCATTACGCCGTTTTCCTCTTGATGCCGCGATCTTATTCTCGGACATCTTAACGATTCCAGATGCAATGGGGCTTGGTTTACGTTTTGCTGCGGGTGAAGGACCTGTTTTTGATAACCCAATTACATGCAAAGCCGACGTGGAAAAAATTGGTTTGCCAGATCCTGAAGGTGAACTGCAATACGTAATGAACGCAGTACGCCAGATCCGTAAAGACCTGAAGGGTGAAGTGCCGCTGATTGGTTTTTCTGGTAGTCCTTGGACTCTTGCGACGTATATGATCGAAGGTGGTAGCTCTAAAGCGTTTACCAAGATCAAGAAGATGATGTACGCGGAACCACAAACTCTGCACCTACTTCTAGATAAGCTGGCAGACAGCGTTATCGAGTACTTAAACGCGCAAATTAAAGCGGGTGCGCAATCGGTAATGGTATTTGACACATGGGGTGGCGTACTAACGCCTCGTGATTACAATTTGTTCTCACTGCAATACATGCACAAGATTGTAGATGGTCTGATTCGTGAAAACGACGGTCGTCGCGTGCCAGTCACACTGTTTACTAAGAATGGCGGCATGTGGCTTGAGCAAATCGCAGCAACGGGCTGTGATGCGGTTGGTCTAGACTGGACAATCAACATTGCAGACGCGAAAGTACGTATCGGTGATAAAGTGGCTCTGCAAGGTAACATGGACCCATCAATGCTTTACGCTTCGCCAGAGCGTATCCGTGAAGAAGTCGCGGGTATTCTAGAAGGTTTTGGTAATGCAGGTACTGGTCATGTGTTCAACCTAGGTCACGGTATCCATTTGGATGTGCCGCCAGAAAACGCGGGTGTATTTGTGGAAGCGGTACACGAGCTATCTAAGCCGTACCACAAGTAACTTCGACTTTTTGAAATCAAATGCCGGCATTCAGTGCCGGTATTTTTTTACCTAAAATTCAGTTTTTCTATCTGAGACTCAAGGCTGTACAGCTCTAGTAGTATTTGGCCTACTATGATCTAATTACTACTCTAGCTGTACACTGGATGTTAAAGTTTAATATAAACAAATACTTATGATTTCGGGTTTTATGTTCTAATTTTCTTGTACAGATAAACAAGCAATTAGATCATGGGTGACCTAAAGCATCGAGTGAACGCGTTTTTTAAGGTATGGCACGACGTCAGATTCAAACCAAGGATTCTTCTTTAACCACAATGTATTGCGTGGAGATGGGTGAGGGAGCGGGATAAAGTCCGGTTCCCAATCTTGCCATTGCTGAACGGTTTGCGTGAGCGTCTTTGGTTTGTTGGTGAGATAGTACTGCTGCGAGTACTGACCAATTAGTAGAGTGAGCTCTATATTGGGCAGCTGCTCAAGAATCTTTTTATGCCAAGTGGGCGCACATTCTTTACGAGGCGGTAAATCACCAGAGTTCCCTTTGCCTGGATAACAGAATCCCATTGGGACAATGGCAATTTTATTTGGGTCGTAGAAAACGTCTTTGTCGATATCGAGCCATTGGCGTAATCGATCACCACTTGGGTCATTCCAAGGTATCGAGGTTTTGTGTACACGTGTGCCAGGGGCCTGACCGATGATTAGGATGCGTGCCCCTTTTGCTGCTTGCACGACAGGGTTTGCACCCAAAGGTAAGTTATCCGCGCAGATCTGGCAGGCCCTCACTTGCTGCAATAGCTCGTCTAACGACATTCTTAGTAACCCTTTTCGAAATCCACTTGATAATTTAATGAAAACCCATCGCGCCAGCGTAGATAGTTGTCAGCAAAAATCTCGATGACTTGCTCGGGAAAACTCAGCGCAGCAATGTGTGGAGTGATGGTGACTTGCGGTAGTTTCCAAAATGGATGCTCTACCGACAACGGTTCTTGCTCAAACACATCTAAGAAGGCGTGTTCTACCCAACGGTTTTTCAGAGCGAAGAGCAACCCTGCCTCATCCAATACGTCGCCACGACCTACGTTAAACAATAACGCCTGATTTAGTTGGCTGAGCGTTTGACGATTAAGTAACTGTCGCGTCTCAGGTGTACTTGGTAGAGTATTCACAACGATGTCGGCTTGCTCAAATGCCTTACTTAGTTCATTGATATGAAAGGTCTGATGAAACTCGCCGCCTGAAGTCGGGATACCTGTGCGGTTAATACCGATAGTTTTTATCCCCATTGCTTTAGCGGCGTTGCCCAGATAGCCCCCAATGCTACCGGTACCAAGAATTACCATGGTTTTACTTTGTAATGACGTGTATAGGTGAGGCTGCCATTGTTTGTTTTGTTGTTGCTGGTGGTATCGGGCAAAGTGGCGGTAATGGGCAATACTGTAACCCAAAACATATTCAGCAATCAGTGGACCAAAGATGCCTCGAACGTTAGTTAGAGTATAGTCCTGACGAAGGCTAGGGGATGTTAAGGCGTTGACACCAGCAAACGTGGATTGCACCCATTCAAGCTGTGAAAATTCGTCTAAGCTTTGTGATAGTAAGGGTGGATCCGCTAATACGATCTGAGCGGCTTCTGGTTGGTCGGTGAGGCAAAGATCGGGCAGATTTTTCTCTGCCAGTAACGTTTTGTAGGTGTCGCGATGCTCTGAGAGCAGGAAAATCTGATTTGAATGCGGCATTAACTTTTTTCCCTGTGATGAATCAAGTACACTTTCGCTGTTTTTTTCTTCAATGATTGAGTGACTATGCTTAAGAATCCTCTTCAGGTTCGTTTAGAAAAACTAGAACCTTGGCAACAAATTACCTTTATGGCGTGTCTGTGTGAACGCATGTATCCAAACTATGCGATGTTTTGTGAGAATACAGAATTTGCTGACCCGCGTGCTTACCGAGCGATTCTTGATAGTGTATGGGAAATTTTGACAGTTAAGAACGCGAAAATTAACTTCGAACGTCAATTGGAGAAGTTAGAAGAGTTGTTCCCAAGTGCGGATGAGTTCGATTTTTACGGCGTTTACCCAGCGATGGACGCGTGTCAGGGTTTGTCTACGTTACTGCATGGTCTATTGGACCGCGATTACCTTTTCGATTCAATGCTTAAAGTGAGTCAACAGTCGGTACAAACCGTTGCTGATCTAGAGCAAGCACAAGGCGCAGAGCCAATCACTAACGACAACCAGAAAGAAAACGAAGCCGTATGTGAAGAGTGGGACGTCCAGTGGGCTATCTTCCGTCCGCTGCGTGAAGCGGTAGAACGTGACATCAGCTTGATTAAAGATTTGCGTGAAGAGCTACGTGAAGAAGGTGTGAGCAACATCGGTATTGCACTTTAATTGTTGAATAAATAGAAAAAGGCATCCTAACTGGATGCCTTTTTTGTTTGTGCGTTTAAGCTGTTATACCTAATGCTGATTACGATTCTTTCGAGTCGGGTTTCGGTGGCTCTTGAGCTTCTGGCTCTTTATCCTGCTTCTCCAGCTCGTTATCTTCTTCATCGTCATCGCGGCTTTCGATTACGCCGTGCATTTCTTTCCAGCTTTCCCAGCGTTGGTAAGCCAGCTCCTGCATGTCAGTGCTTTTATCTGCTTCGTCGATGATCTCCTCGCCTACGAGGTGTTCAAAAATATCTTCCAACGTTACCAAACCTAGCACGGTACCGTATTCATCAACAACAAGTGCCAGCTGTAAGCGATGAGTCATCATCTGGTCGAATACTTTAGGTAAAGTGGTATTGTTTAGCACCACTTGAATTGGGCGCATGATTGCTCCCAACTGTTTCTGTCCACTACCTGATTGTTGTAGTTTGAACAACTCAAGGCGATGCACAAAACCAATGATGTTATCTTTCTGCTCGCTGTAAACCAATGGGCGTGAGAAAGGCGTATCTTTGTGTTTTTCTAGGAACTCATTGATGGTCATTGTGGCATCGACACGGAATACTACTGGTCGTGGCGTCATAACCTGCGTTACGGGTACATCTTGGATGCCAAGCAAGTTGCTTAAGATTTTTGATTCACCCTCGGCAAACTCACCGCTTTCACGTGCCAGAATCGCCATTGCAGACAGCTCATCACGCATCTTTGGAGCTTCGTGGTTACGAGCAAGACGCTTGGTGATTTGCTCTGAGAACCAAACAAAGGGTGTAAGCGCCCATACCATCCAACGCAATGCGACCGCGGCAGTGGGTGCCAACTGACGCCAGTAGGTCGCGCCAATCGTCTTCGGTACGATTTCTGAAAGCACTAAGATCGCCAATGTCAGCACTGCCGAAAAGATACCTAATGCTTCGCTACCAAATACAACCGCAGCTTGTGCACCAGCAGTGGCCGCGCCGATAGTGTGAGCGATGGTGTTTAAAGTCAGAATAGATGCCAGTGGTCGGTCGATATCTGATTTCAGCTTAGCCAATTGCCCAGCTGCGGGATGCCCCTGTTGATTGAGCTGCGCAATGTAGCTCGGACTGATACTCAGCAGTACCGCCTCCAGCACCGAACAGATAAACGAAATGCCGATTGCGATAGAGATATAAATGGATAACAGCAGCATAGTTGCCCTTGAATGTAGTTTGATAGTGGTTATTTGCAGCTATTATAACCGCAAAAGTGACTTATAAATTGGTCCAAATACCTTGGAAAGCAAGGGTTTTCAGGGGGTATGTGGTAACAAATTGTGAGTTATTACTCATATTATGGCTAAAAGTACGTCAGAAAATCGAAAGATCGCTTACAAACCTTTGCCAGATGGGGCATTTATGTTTTAGAGTGAGACGAATTCGATAACCTATGAGAAGGGAAACCTAATGAACAAGACCCAATTAATCGACTTTATCGCAGAGAAAGCAGACCTATCAAAAGCACAAGCAAAAGCTGCTCTTGAAGCGACTCTTGATGGTGTAACTGGCGCACTTAAAGAGGGTGACCAAGTTCAACTAATTGGTTTTGGTACATTCAAAGTAAACCACCGCGCTGCACGTACTGGTCGTAACCCTAAGACTGGTGACGAGATTCAAATCGCAGCAGCTAACGTACCAGCATTCGTAGCAGGTAAAGCGCTGAAAGAATCAGTAAACTAAGTTAGAATGCACCGAGGTATCCTGCCTCGGTGCAATTTCATGAAAAAACATCTACTCACTTCACTTCTCCTATCTAGCCTTACCCTTTTTGGCTGTTCATCGGTTGAAACTCCTAATTTAGAACAATTCACGCATTTTTCTGGTGGTAAAGTTGCGGGAGATGCTAGCAGCTTGTACTGGATGACAGAGAAACTCACTCGTGTGAGTACGGCGGCTGATTATGTGACTATGGGGGACAATGGTTGGTTCCAGAGTGATTATCGCTGGGACGAAGGTGAGTTGCGAGAGTTGATTCGAAAAGGCGAGCAAGTTGATACCAAACAAGAGTTGGTGCCTTTTCAAATCCACATCCGTTTCAATAAAGATGGCGAAGCGGTTTACCAACAATATCGTGTTAACCGTAAAGTCTTACCACTCCAGCATGACCAATTAGAGCGCTACAAAGCAGAAGCGAATGACGTAGTGGCATCGGTTAAGGCGCAGTCTCGTAACAATCAGAGCCTTATTCAAGGTTATTGGAATGGTCAATCGTTTGAAACCTGCAAAGGTAAGGTGTTCTCGACACTCGAGTTTAATCAGACGCTGCCAAAATTTATTATCGAGCGTCTCTCATCGGTAGACAGTTATGTGGCTTTTGTCGGCAAGCAGTCACGAAACAAAGCAATGGTCGATGAACTGTTGATGCTCAATGACGATGACTTTGATTGTGTTTCTCGGCCAAAGTTGATCTCTGAATAAACATTGCTTCGAATTCTGTCGAACAAGAACAATAAAAAAAGGCGCTGAGTGCGCCTTTTGTTTTTTAGCCAACTTATGTTGTTTTTATTTTTCTTGCTCACGTGCAATTGCACGGTAGCCGATGTCGTTGCGATGGAACATGCCATCCCAACTGATCTGTTTTGCAAGCTCGTAAGCACGCTGCTGCGCTTCTGATACACTGTTGCCAAGTGCGGTTGCACAAAGAACACGACCACCGTTTGTCACGATGTCGCCATCTTTGTTATCTGTACCAGCATGGAAGACTTTTTCGCCTTCAATTTCAACTTGTGGCAGACCCGAAATAACGTCGCCTTTGTTGTACGCTGCTGGATAACCACCGGCTGCTAGCACGATACCAATCGATGCTCGTGGATCCCATTTTGATTCCACTTGATCCAGTTTTTGGTCAATCGCAGTTAAACATAGATCAACGAGATCGGATTGCATACGCATCATGATCGGTTGCGTTTCTGGATCACCAAAACGACAGTTATACTCAATCACTTTAGGTGTACCGTCTTTGTCGATCATTAGGCCTGCGTATAGGAAACCTGTGTAAGGATGACCTTCAGAAGCCATGCCGCGTACGGTTGGGTAAATCACTTCTTCCATGATGCGGTTGTGGATTTCCTGTGTCACGACTGGAGCAGGCGAGTATGCCCCCATGCCACCCGTGTTAGGGCCTGTATCTTTGTCGCCTACGCGCTTGTGATCTTGGCTGGTGGCCATTGGCAGAACGTTCTCACCATCAACCATCACGATGAAGCTTGCTTCTTCACCGTCCAGGAATTCTTCAATCACTACACGGCTGCCAGCGTCACCAAAAGCGTTACCTGCGAGCATGTCTTTGATTGCATCTTCTGCTTCTTCTAGCGTCATTGCCACAATCACACCTTTACCAGCAGCAAGGCCATCTGCTTTCACCACAATCGGTGCACCTTGTTCACGTACGTAAGCAAGTGCTGGTTCGATTTCAGTAAAGTTCGCGTAAGCACCGGTTGGGATTTGGTGACGAGCAAGGAAGTCTTTAGTAAATGCTTTAGAGCCTTCAAGCTGTGCTGCTGCTTGGGTCGGGCCGAAGATTGGCAAACCTGCTTCGCGGAAAGCATCAACCACACCAATAACCAATGGTGCTTCTGGGCCAACGATAGTCAGTTCAATCGCCTTCTCTTTGGCGAAAGCAACAAGGCCAGCGATGTCTTCTACATCGATGTTTACGTTTTCTAGTTTTGGTTCTAGAGCCGTACCAGCGTTGCCTGGTGCAACGAAGATAGTCTCAACATTTGGGTTTTGTGCCGCTTTCCAGCCTAGCGCATGTTCACGACCGCCTGAACCAATGATTAAAACTCGCATATGAAAATCCTTAATCTTATAAATACCGTTTGCTCAAACTCAGATATTTCGCAAAGACCTGAGTATGGCCTCTCTAATTCAGTGGGACGAGGACAAGGCGACAAGTGAACTTATTCCTATGAGCATAGTATGCTATGTGATTAGGATAAGTGAACGCCGTCAACGCAGTTATCGTCCCAGTGAAGACGAGAGGATTAGTGGCGGAAGTGACGCATACCGGTAAAGATCATCGCCATGCCGTGTTCGTCTGCTGCTGCAATAACTTCGTCATCACGCATAGAACCACCTGGTTGGATAACACACTTGATGCCCGCTTCTGCAGCCGCGTCGATGCCGTCACGGAATGGGAAGAATGCATCTGATGCCATTACACAACCTTCAACCTGTAGACCTTCGTCTGCAGCTTTGATGCCTGCGATTTTCGCAGAGTAAACGCGGCTCATTTGGCCAGCACCTACACCGATAGTCATGTCGCTTTTCGAGTAAACGATCGCGTTAGATTTCACGTATTTCGCTACTTTCCAGCAGAACAGTGCATCTTTTAGCTCTTCTTCTGTTGGCTGGCGCTTAGAAACCACTTTTAGGTCGTCTAGGCTTACCATGCCTTGGTCGCGGTCTTGAACCAGTAGACCGCCATTCACGCGTTTCACGTCAAAGCCAGTTGTCTTCGTTGTCCATTCGCCACACTCAAGTAGACGTACGTTCTTCTTCGCGGCAACCACTTCAATCGCTTCAGCAGAAACAGAAGGTGCGATGATCACTTCAACGAATTGACGCTCAACAATAGCGGTTGCTGTTTCAGCATCCAGTTCTTGGTTGAATGCAATGATGCCGCCGAATGCAGATGTTGGGTCAGTTTGGTAAGCACGGTTGTACGCTTCTAGGATGTCTTTACCTAGAGCAACACCGCATGGGTTTGCGTGTTTTACGATTACACATGCTGGCTCGTTGAACTCTTTCACACATTCAAGCGCTGCGTCCGTGTCTGCGATGTTGTTGTAAGAAAGGGCTTTACCTTGGATTTGGCGAGCAGTAGAAACGGATGCTTCTTGTGGGTTTGCTTCAACGTAGAATGCGGCTGCTTGGTGGCTGTTCTCACCGTAGCGCATGTCTTGCTTCTTCTCGAACTGTTGGTTGAACGTACGAGGGAATTTGCTCTCTTCATCACCGTCTTTGTTCTCACCGTAAGATGGAACCATAGTGCCGAAGTAGTTTGCGATCATGCCGTCGTAAGATGCTGTGTGCTCGAATGCTGCGATAGCTAGGTCGAAACGAGTTTCGAGAGTGAGAGATTTGTCGTTTGCGTCCATCTCTGTAATTACGCGGCCGTAATCACCTGCATTAACAACGATAGTCACGTCTTTGTGGTTTTTCGCTGCAGAACGAACCATTGTTGGGCCGCCGATATCGATGTTTTCAACAGCGTCGGCTAGTGTACAGCCTTCTTTGGCAACGGTTTCTGCGAATGGGTATAGGTTTACGACAACCATATCGATAGGGTTGATGCCGTGCTTTTCCATCACGTCATCATCTTGGCCACGACGACCAAGCACACCACCGTGAACTTTTGGGTGAAGCGTTTTAACGCGGCCGTCCATCATTTCTGGGAAACCAGTGTAGTCAGAGACTTCGGTTACGGCGATGCCTTGTTCGGCAAGTAGGCGAGCTGTACCACCAGTAGATAGGATATCGACACCGCGCTCAGCAAGAGCTTGCGCAAACTCAACAATACCTGTTTTGTCTGATACGCTGATAAGCGCACGGCGAATAGGACGAGCGTTATTCATGCTTCCATTTTCCTCAAATTCACGGAGTTAAAGATGTTTGCCAAAAATGAACTTGTTTTTACCTCTTGGGGTAAAATATTGGCCAGTTTTGGTAAAGACCTTTGCAGGGTGTTTTCTGGTTAGAAAACAGTCTCCACATTTGATGGCGCGTATTCTAACCAATTTATTACAAAAAAGCTCGCGCAATCGTTTGGCATCTCAAAAATAATTGCAAAAAAGTCGTTCTTTAGCTTTAAAAGTAACGAGATAGTTAATAGGGAAAGTTATGTTTCAGATAGGTGAACTGGCAAAACGTTGTGGTGTGACTGCCGATACATTGCGTTTCTACGAGAAAAACGCGCTAATAAAACCCGCAGGGCGAAGCGAATCAGGCTACCGCTTGTATGATGAAGAGAATCAAAAGCAGGTGCACTTTATCCTCAAAGGTAAAGATCTTGGCTTGAGTCTGGATGAAATTAAAGACCTGTTAGAAATTAAGTTAGAAGCGACAGAACACAGCTGTGCAGAGGTAAAAGCCATTACTTCTGCTAAGTTAGAGCTGATTGATGGGAAAATTAACGAGCTGACGAAAATTCGCCGAGCGTTAAAGAAGATTAATGATGCTTGTTGTGGTCATACAGACGATGACGCCACACATTGCTCTATCCTCGCAGCACTTGAGTAGTCTCATTCTTGCATCACTTAACTTAAGTTTGCATTTTTGGCGACTTGCTTTTCTAGGTACACGCTGCTTTCCCACCTATAATCTTGCCTTTAGTTACTTGTAGGAATCGACCATTGTCTGATTCCTAGCGTAACGCTGTCTGTAGATACGAGAGTTTTCATACATGGTTGGAGTCTATTTTCAAATCAATGACTGGGTTTTGAGCGTTGATGAAAATAAGCTGTATCGACAAGATAGGGAAGTTACTGTTGAGCCACGCTTAATTAATCTTTTGCACTTCTTAGCGGAGCATGCGAATGAGGTGTTCAACCGCGAGGAATTGATTCAGTACGTTTGGGCTGGAGCGATTGTGACCGATCAAGTGGTGACTCAATCCATCTTTGAGTTGCGTAAGCTACTACGTGACGGTCGAGAGGAAAATACCAACTACGTTATCACGGTGCCCAAGCGTGGCTATAAGCTGGTAGCGAACGTGGTTGCTATGACGCATGAAGAGTTTGTCACAAGTCGGCAAAATGAAGAGATCCCACCTTCGGTTGAAGAATCGGAAGAGGATTGTCTACCTATAGCACCAGCCGTTACCTTTCCTGCCGGTCCTCTAACTCGCGCGGTCTGCGAGATGTCAAAAGAGAAAAAAGCCCCTCAGAGCAAAAACAAAATCAGTCCTTGGCGATTGGGAATTATGAACTTCATCTGGATCAGTATGTTGGTCGTAGTGATGGGCGTGTTTACCTACAAGCAATCGGAAGTGCGTATTACCCAAGCCATCGATACCCATCTGATTGAGTTCAAGTTTCAAGATAATTTTACGAATGAAGGATTAAGCTACGATTTGGCAGACGGATTCGCCCAAAAGTTGATGTCCGACATTGCTCAAGTCAGTGATTACCGAGTCATGCTAAAGAAGGCGTCGTTTACTTCTGGCATTGTACCTGGTAAATCGGTTGTGGTGAGAGTTCGTGAGAATGACGGTGGCAGCTTTTTAGAGGTGGAATATCGCAATAACTCATCTGAAAAAGTGTTGTTTAGTCGTCAATACGCGTTAACCAGTAGTCATTTAAAGACAGTGCTTCAACAAGCGTCGTTGGATTTGATGCAAGTGCTGAAAGTGTCGGATGCCAAATTGAAATCTACGATGCTGGTGGCGGGAATGCCAATGAATCCCGACGCGTTGGAGTTGTTTGTTCAGGCTAACCATTACCTTAATGTCTCTGATACTAAACAATTCCGCCAAGGTATCGACTTGATGGAAAACATTTTAGAAATCGAGCCGGATAATGCTTACGTTCAAGCTGAGTTGTTGATTGCTTACCATGTACAAAAGGCACTTGATTTCTCACACGAGTTGAAGAAAGGGCGAATGCAGCAGCTCAGTGAAGCACTAGAGACTAATGTGAAAATGATGGTGGGGCCAATTCAACCGCGAATTTATGAAGCTTTAGCCCTGCACGAAACCATCATTGGTGACATGGCGTTAGCCAAGCGGCATCTCGGACAGGCATTGAGGTTACGTGATTCAGTGCTTTCCTATGTAATTCGCGGTAAGCACGCCGAATTGGATGGTGATCTGGATTTAGCCAGTGAGTCTTACAGTGAAGCTTTCTATATTGATACGTCGGTTGAGACATACCTGCTGTGCGAAAACTTGGTCTTCCCAAGTAACATGAAGGCGATTGATTACGCCATGTATCGCGCCGTTCACCCTTCTGTCGTTCGAATGCTTTAATTCTCTCGGACTCAACGTCAGCCTAATGCTAGCCCCTCATTTCGATGAGGGGCTTTTTTGTCGCTGTCGAAAAGTGAAAAGGGTGGGGCGGTGGGGCGGTGGGGCAATGACTTACGAAGGAGCTAACAACGCAAGCTTGCAACGGGAATACATACCCGCTTTGCTTTTCTATTTCTATTTCTATTTCTATTTCTATTTCTATTTCTATTTCTATTTCTATTTCTATTTCTATCTCTATCTCTATTGATTGTATGAAGTGTCTGGATGAGTTATGTGGCGAGAATGATTTTGGTGCCTTCTTGCATGCGAGATGAATATTGACTTGGGTCAAGAAGCGCGATCAGGGAGAGATTTATGGAATCAACACTTCAGGGAATTAACCCTTCGGGATGGGGAAGTTGATAGAGGTTGATAACTTTTATCGCGATGACCAACGAGTTGATGAGAGTTTATCTATCGGTAGAAGGTTTGATGTTTTTCTTATAACCGTATGAATAATATAGTTTTATATTTTTGTGTTTATCATGTTTATCTCAACTTGATGTTGATGAACTAATCATTTTATTGATAACACCAAGTTTATTTTTTTCCCGATTTTTGGGCGTAGTCTTCACTTCGAAATTTAGCGAGGTCGAGCAGGTTCCTCCTCATAGCATCTCGCTAATAACCATTCAGTTTGAGTCATGTTGACTCGAGTAGAATAGATTTGGAGATGTTATGTCATCGAATGCGAAAAAAATCGGCCTTATTGCCTGTACGGGTGTCGTAGCCGGTAACATGATGGGTAGTGGTATTGCACTATTACCTTCTAGTCTTGCCTCTGTAGGCTCTGTTTCCATCTTCAGTTGGCTGATCTGTTTGGTCGGTGCACTGAGTCTGGCGTTCGTTTACGCTCGTCTGGCAACCAAAAACCCACAAGAAGGTGGTCCTATCGCTTATGCTGGCGAAGTGTCTCCGGTATTTGGTTTCCAAACGGGCGTTCTTTATTACCACGCGAACTGGATTGGTAACCTGGCTATTGCCATTACAGGTGTTTCTTACCTTTCAGTATTCTTCCCTGTGCTTAATAACCCAATTCCAGCAGGTATTGCGACGATTGCATCGGTATGGATCTTCACTTTCGTCAACCTACTTGGTGGTAGCTGGGTAAGCCGTCTATGTACGCTTGGTTTAGTTCTTATCCTTATCCCAGTTGTTGGTACAGCTGCATTTGGTTGGACGCACTTCGATACTGCGCTTTACAGCCAAAACTGGAACGTATCAGCAGGCACTGACAGCCACGCGGTAGTAACAGCGGTTCTTATCTGTCTATGGTCATTCGTAGGTGTGGAATCAGCAGCGGTATCGACGGGTATGGTAGAAAACCCTAAACGTACTGTACCACTAGCAACTATGTTAGGTACTGGTATCGCAGGTGTGATTTACATCCTATCAACTCAAATGATCAGCGGCATGTTCCCAGCGTCAGAAGTTGCGGCATCAGGTGCGCCATTTGCATTGGCAACCACTGAGCTATTCGGTAGCTGGACTGCACCATTCGTATCAGCATTCACAGCACTAGCATGTTTCACTTCGCTAGGTTCTTGGATGATGCTGGTGGGCGAGGCTGGTAAACGTGCAGCAAGCGATGGCAACTTCCCTAAAATCTACGGCGAAACTGACAAAAACGGTGTGCCTAAGAAAGGTCTAATCCTTGCGTCAATCAAGATGACTGCACTGATGGTTGTACTGATGTTCTTCAGCTCTAAAACAGCACACGCATCAGACCTGTTCAACCAGCTAACGACTGACGCAGTTCTACTAACAATGCTGCCTTACTTCTACTCAAGCATTAACTTGATTCGCTTCGAAGGTATGACAACACGCAACGGCTTCGTAATGCTGTTCTCTGGTGTGGCTTGTCTGTTCTGCTTCATTGCACTAGCTGGTGCAGAGGGCGGTACGCTAACAGCAACCTTCATCGTGTCTCTAGTTATCTTGATGTTCTACAGCAAAAAAGCAGGTCTTGCTCAGTACGTGAAAATGCACGCTGAAGACATGCCTGCCCAAGCAAGCAACTAATCCCCAAAACGCTGGCACTACGGTGCCAGCCCATAAAACCCAAATTCACGCGGCGCTCACCTTACTCATTGCCTGTAAATGGCAAAGAGCGCCCTCATTCGCCTTGGAGATGTCCAAATGAATATATTCGCTATCTTGAACCACATGGGTGTGTTCTTTAAAGAAGAGCCAGTTCGTCAACTTCACGCTGCTCTTGAGAAAGCGGGCTACGAAGTGGTTTACCCAGTAGATGATAAAGACTTGATCAAAATGATTGAGATGAACCCACGCATTTGCGGTGTGTTGTTCGACTGGGATAAATACTCACTTGAGCTATGTGAACGTATCAGCCAAATCAACGAAAAACTGCCTGTTCACGCATTTGCTAACGAACAGTCTACTCTAGACATTTCACTAACAGACCTACGTCTAAACGTGAGCTTCTTCGAGTACGCTTTAGGTATGGCTGACGACATCGCTATCAAAATCAACCAAGCGACTGAGGCATACAAAGATGCCATCATGCCTCCATTCACTAAAGCGCTATTCAAATACGTAGAAGAAGGTAAATACACCTTCTGTACTCCAGGTCACATGGGCGGTACTGCATTCCAGAAAAGCCCTGCTGGTAGCATCTTCTACGATTTTTACGGTCCAAACACATTCAAAGCGGACGTATCAATCTCAATGCCTGAGCTAGGTTCTCTACTAGATCACTCAGGTCCACATAAAGATGCAGAAGAATACATCGCACGCACATTCAATGCAGACAGCTCGTACATCGTAACTAACGGTACGTCTACATCGAACAAAATCGTTGGTATGTACTCAGCACCTGCTGGCAGCACAGTACTGATTGACCGTAACTGTCACAAATCTCTGACTCACCTAATGATGATGAGCGACGTGACACCAATCTACTTCCGCCCAACTCGTAACGCATACGGCATCCTTGGTGGTATTCCACAAAGCGAATTCAGCCGCGATGTCATTGCAGAGAAAGTGGCGAAAACACCAGGTGCAACAGCACCAACTTACGCAGTAGTGACTAACTCAACTTACGATGGTCTGCTGTACAACACGCAATTCATCAAAGAGTCGCTAGATTGTAAACACATCCACTTCGACAGTGCTTGGGTGCCTTACACTAACTTCAACCCAATTTACGAAGGTAAATGTGGTATGAGTGGTGAAGCGATGCCAGGCAAAGTGTTCTACGAAACACAATCAACACACAAACTGTTGGCAGCGTTCTCACAAGCTTCAATGATTCACGTGAAAGGCGACTTTGATAAAGAATCTTTCAACGAAGCCTTCATGATGCACACTTCAACTTCACCTCAGTACGGCATTGTTGCTTCTACTGAAACTGCAGCGGCAATGATGCGTGGCAACACTGGTAAGAAGTTGATGCAAGACTCTATCGATCGCGCAATCCGCTTCCGTAAAGAGATCAAACGTCTAGAAGCAGAAAGCGACAGCTGGTTCTTCGATGTATGGCAACCAGAAAACATCGATACCACAGAATGTTGGAAACTAGACCCTAGCGACACATGGCACGGCTTCAAGAACATGGATGATAACCACATGTATCTTGACCCAATCAAAGTAACGCTACTGACTCCAGGGATGAATAAAGAAGGCGAACTAGAAGAATCAGGTATTCCTGCTTCGCTGGTGGCTAAATTCCTAGACGAGCGCGGCATCGTGGTAGAGAAAACAGGTCCATACAACTTGTTGTTCCTATTCTCAATCGGTATCGACAAATCAAAAGCAATGCAATTGCTACGCGGTCTAACTGAATTTAAACGTGGCTACGACTTGAACCTAACCATCAAGAGCTTCCTACCTTCGCTATACAACGAAGACCCAAGCTTTTATGAAGGCATGCGTGTTCAAGAATTGGCACAAGCAATTCATGACCTAACTAAGAAATACAACCTACCAGAACTAATGTACAAAGCGTTCGATGTTCTTCCAGAAATGAAAGTAACACCACACGCAGCATGGCAAGAAGAGCTTCGCGGTAACGTAGAAGAAATCAAACTGGAAGAAATGGTTGGTCGCGTAAGTGCGAACATGATCCTTCCTTACCCTCCAGGTGTGCCACTAGTACTTCCTGGTGAAATGGTGACTCAAGAGTCTCGCCCAGTGCTGGACTTCCTAGAGATGCTTTGTGAGATCGGTGCGCATTACCCAGGTTTCGAAACCGATATCCACGGTCTGTACCAACAAAAAGATGGTAGCTACACCGTAAAAGTATTGAAGAACTAAGTTCCTCTCGAAGATGACGCCATTGGGAATGCAAGCATGCTCCACTCTTACGAGCTCAATGCGTCATCGAACAATAACGGCATATTAGATATACCCCTAACTATTCTGTCGTAAAGAGAAGAGCAAGGATGCTCTGATCTTTTCTTCTATATATAGAAGAAACACTTTTCCAAGACTTCACCTGAAGTACCCCAAATAAAAAGCAAAGACCAAAAGAGCAGTTCGTCATCGTTCTGCTCTTTTTTTTCGTCTTTATATAGTTAGAAAGAGAAAAAAGAACCAAGAGAGATAAGATCAGCAACCGAAATCACAAAGAAACCGGCGATCTTTTAATGCAGAAGTCAGGTGTTTCATCATGAAAAGATCCTCTGCAACCCGAAATATTAGACAAGATCGTTGAGTATCCATGCAGAATGCTTGTTATTTGTTCGGTTGAAAGTTTTTTTGCAAAAAACGCTTGTGCTAATTTCTCAACCCCCTATACTGCGCATCCACCGACACGGAGTGAGACGAAAGTCACACAGCGAGTCGGGAAGAGAGAAAAAAGAATTTGAAAAAAAATGCTTGACTCTCTCACGGTGTGAAGTAAGATACGCACCCCTAACGACGAGCAACTAAGTTGCTGAAAGTGTTAGAAAAGCTCTTTAAAAATAAGAACCTATCAATCTGTGTGGGCACTCGTTGATGATAATCCAATTAGATATTTCTTTCTTAACGGAAAGCGGTATCAAAT